>NZ_CEEDEA010000011.1:0-178401 GCF_979253755.1 Methylobacterium sp. AC315 | reverse complement strand
TCGACTTGCATGTGTTAAGCCTGCCGCCAGCGTTCGCTCTGAGCCAGGATCAAACTCTCACGTTGAAGAGATTGATCAAAGCTGATCACGTCATCTTGACGAAGGCTCACATTGATCCGGGCGTTTCCACCCGAACCGTGTGAGCTTCCAAAAAGCGCATGACAGCTCGCATCCTCTTGACGACCCAACTCACGTCGGGTCCGCAAGGACGAGCGCCGTCCACGCTTCTCTTTCTCGTATTCACTTGTCAAAGAGCGGAACTGACCTGCGCCAGTACCTTAAAGAGACCAGTAAACCACCAGGCTGCCCCGGTCAAGTCCTACTGAAATCTTCGGAAAGTCCGTCCGACCGGCTCGCCTTTGCTTGGGCACCGCGTCGGGAGGCGCCGTATAAGATGCCCCGCATTCCCCTGTCAACCACCCCTTTGCCGGCGTCGCACCGAAACCGCCGCGTCTGGGCTTTGCGAGCATGGCCGCGCCCGCAGGCCACACCATGCGCGGGTCCTGGGATTGGAGTTCCGCGACAATGGGTGGTTTCCCATCTGCCAGGGTCCCTGGTTCGCGATGGGTAGCCTCCGTGAGCTTCTGCATGTGCGGGCGCGATTAACCCATAGGCCGCAGTACGGATTGACCGTGTTCGCTTAATAGGAGGCCATCGCGGCCCTGTTCGGTGCGGTGCTGGGCACGTCGGACCTGCACGCCGTCGAGCGGCGGGCGCCGCCGGATCTCGCCGCCGCGCACCGCGACGTCGTCGCTGAATTCCCGCGGATCCTGTGCGCGCTGGGAGCTCGACATTTCGATGAGGCCCTCGAACGGATCACCGCGTTGCGCGACGCCTTGCAGGCGCGCGTCGGCCGCGCCGAAACTGGGGATCCCGGAACAGCCCCCACGTTGATCGCGCTCGACCGGCTCGTTGCATTCGTCGAGGATTACGAGTCGGCGCTGTCGGCCCTGGTACGAACGCACGGGAGCCCCCGGCGCCGGACCGGGCGTTCCGCTTCGATCGGGACTGGGGGGCAGCGACGGAGAACGGCCTGCGCTCCGCGTTGGCGATCCTGCTCGCGGGCGCCTGCGGAATCGCGACCGGCTGGAACGACTGGTCGCTCCTGCTGCTCATCCTCGCCCCCTATTCTGTCCTCCTTGCCATGACGGGCAACCCGGCAGCGGGCGCCGTCGCGTTCATCACCGGGACGATCCTGGCCGTGCCGGCCGCTTTCGTCTGCGCCTTCGGCCTGATGCCGGGCGTGCAGGGTTTCCCGCTGCTGGTCGCGGTGATCGCGCCGTTCTGGATGGCGGGCCTCTACGCCACCACCCTTCCGCGGCACGCGCCGGCCGGGCTGGCCTATGGGGTTGCGTTCAACACCCTCGTCGGCGCGACCAACCCGATGGCGTTCAGCGTGCCGGCCTTCCTGAACCAGGCGTTCGGCTGGGTGGCCGCGGTCTTCGTGACGCTTCTCGCCTTCCGCCTGCTCCTCCCGCACGATCCCCGCCGGCAGGCGCGCGACATTCTCGCGGCGGCGGCGGCCGAGATCGCCGCGCGGTCGATCGAGGATCCGAACGCGTGGCCGGCGGCGCATCGGGTCGCCGCCTGCCTGACCGACATGGCGGTGCTGCTCGACGCGCATCCGGACTGGTCCTTCGACCACCACCGGAACGCGCCATGCTGAGCGAGGTCGCGATCGGGGGCGTCTACCTGCCGCCCATCCTCGTCTACCTCGTCGCGGCGCTCCCGCTCTTCGCCGCGCTTCGGGCCGTCCTGGACCGGGCCGGGGTGCTGCGCTTCGCTTGGCATCCCGCGCTGCTGGAATTCGCGCTGCTGCTCGCGACGGTCGCGCTTCTCATCCTCCTCGTCTGAGTGCCGCCATGACGGTCCTGAAGCGCCTGCTCCGCCCCTGACCCTCGCCGTCGTCGCCGCGACGGTGCTGCTGCTCGCCGCGCTGTGGCGTACCTACATGCTCGCGCCCTGGACGCGCGACGGGCGAGTCAGCGCCGAGGTCTCGGGTACGGTCGTCGACGTGCGCGCCGTCGACAACCAGTTCGTCCATCGGGGCGACATCCTCTACGTCATCGATCCGCACCGCTTCCGGCTGGCGCTCGACAGCGCACAGGCCGTGGTCCTGGCCAGGCGCGAGGATGCGGCGCTGAAAACCGCAGCGGCACGCCGGCGCAACCAGCTGAGCCCGGGTATGGTGGCCTCCGAAGCGGTCGAGCAGGCCAACGGTATGGTGGCGATCGCGCGTGCGGATCACGACGCCGCGGCCCAAGTCGCCGAGGTCAACCTCGACCGCACCACGATCAGGGCACCTGTGGACGGCTACGTCACCAACCTCCGGCTGCGGCCGGGAGATTATGCGACGGCCAGCGCGACGCGGGTCTCGGTGATCGATGCGGAGGGATTCTGGATCACCGCGTATTTCGAGGAGACCAAGCTGTCCCGGATCGCGATCGGCGCGCGCGCCGAGATCCGCCTGATGGGTTTCGAGCCGCCCATCTCCGGGCACGTGGAGAGCATCGGGCACGGCATTGCCGATGCCAACGAGAGCCGCGACCATCTCGGCCTGCCGACCGTCAACCCGGTCTTCACCTGGGTGCGGCTGGCGCAACGCATTCCCGTCCGGATCCATATCGACGCGGTGCCGCCGGGGGTGACGCTCGCGGCGGGCATGACCTGCAGCGTGGCCGTCGGCGAAGCCGTGGGCGGCAACCGGCTGCTGTCCCGGCTGGAATTCCTGCCGTGACGGCGCCACGGCTCCGCGCCACCGGGTCGGCAAACCGGAGACGCGCCGGAGACGGAGCGGACTCCTGCCCGGCTCGGGATATGTTCGCTCGGGTGGCGCGCGGCTCGTTCTCTTGAAAGCCGGTTCCGTTCGACATAAAGAACGCGCTGACGACCCGCCGGCCATGCGCGCTGGTCCGAATTTCGGCGCAGGAAAGACAAGCCGATGCCAGAGGGACTCGATGCCCGCACGATCGCGGCGACCAACGGGGTGGCCCAGGATACGTCCTTCGGCGCCGTGATCGCGCCGATCCACCTCTCGACGACCTTCAAGTTTCCCGCCTTCGAGCAACCCGGGCCCTACGATTACTCGCGGCTCGGCAACCCCACCCGCGACCAGCTCGCCGACACCATCGCGAAGCTCGAAGGCGGCGCCAGGGCCGTCATGGTGTCGAGCGGCATGGCGGCCATCGATCTCGCCCTGTCGAGCCTGTGTCCCGGCGACCTGCTGGTCGCGCCGCATGATTGCTACGGCGGGACGCACCGGCTGCTCAGCCTCCGCGCCGCCCGCGGGCAGTACCGGGTGCTGTTCGTCGACCAGACCGACCCGGACGCCCTGGCCGCAGCGCTGGCTCAGACACCCAAGGTCGTGCTGATCGAGACCCCGAGCAATCCGCTGATGCGGGTCGTGGATGTCCGCCGCGTCACCCATGCGGCCAAGGCGGTCGGCGCCCTGGCCGTGGTCGACAACACCTTCCTGTCGCCGGCGCTGCAGCGGCCGATCGCCCTCGGGGCGGATCTCGTCGTCCACTCCACGACCAAGTTCCTCAACGGCCATTCGGACGTGATCGGCGGGGCCGTGATCGCCGCCGAGGCCTCGGTCGGCGACGGCCTCGCGGCCTGGGCGAACACGATCGGGGTCACCGGCTCGCCGCTCGACGCCTACCTGACCCTGCGCGGCATCCGCACCCTGTTCGTCCGGGTGGAGCGCCAGCAACAGAACGCCGCCCTGCTCGCGGCCTTCCTGGATGCGCATCCGGCCGTGAGCCGTGTCCATTACCCGGGCTTGGCGTCCCACCCGGGCCACGCCATCGCCAAGGCGCAGCAGGCCGGGTTCGGCGCCATGCTGAGTTTCGAGCTCGTCGGTGGCCGCGCTGCGGTGAAGACCCTGGTGGAGACCCTGCGGGTGTTCACGCTGGCCGAATCGCTGGGTGGGGTCGAGAGCCTGATCGCGCACCCGCCGACCATGACGCATGCGGCGATGGATCCCGAGGCGCGTGCCATCGCGGGCATCACCGACGGGCTGCTGCGCCTCTCGATCGGCCTGGAAGCCGTGGACGACCTGCTGGCCGACCTGTCCCACGGCCTGGAGGCGGTGACGCGCGGCTGAGCCGGCGGCTCACTCCTCCTCGATCACGCTGAACCCGGACTCGTCCTCGACGACCCGGTACCGGGAGAGGCGCAGGGTCTGCGAGCGCTCGGCCGCCTCGTCCCGGCATTTCAGGACGTGGGCGGTCCGGTTGACGACCTGCAGGTTCGGCGCGCCCCAGTAGCCGAGCAGCTCCGGCCAGGGCGCGTCGCGGTGCTCGCGCCAGACCCGGTAGAGCGGCACAGCGTGGTCCACCTCCGCGGTGCGCAGCAGCCGCTTACCGGAGGCCTTGCAGCGATGCCCCTGATGGCGCTTCAGGACGCGGACCTGCTCGTGCGGCGCGATCCAGAACTTCCAGGCGGCGACACAGGCGGTGTGCCAGGCGGCCTTACCGTTGGGCACGCCCTGCCCCCAGAGGTCGCGGTGCCAGCCGAACCGGTAGACCGGCTGGCCGCAGATGCAGCAGGCGCCGCGGCCGCGGGCGAAGGCCGGCTCGCGGAACGGGGCGGGCGGGATCCGGAAGCTCGCCGGGCGGCCGCCGGCGCCGCCCTCGCCGAGCTGCCAGGTCCAGCCCTCCGGCGTCCCCGAGCGCGCGGCCAGGGCCCGGGCCAGCCGGTCGGCCCGCAGGATGTGGTTGCGCCAGTAGCTCTCCACCGCCAGGCGCGGAGTCGGCGGGATCAGCGGCCGCGTCAGCGCATGGTGCAGGATTGGCGGCGGGAAGATCGCGGGCAGGGCCCGCTCCAGCCGGGCCTGGGCCTTGGCGTTCTTCTGGTCACGCCAAGTGGATGTCGTGTTCGATGCCGTCATGCCCGGCCGTGCTAGCGCGCGACGCACGGGAAGGCGACGGCATCCGGGCCACAGGTTCGGGCCGGCAGACTTAAGACAGTGTTTCCCGTGAAACATCGCCGCCGGGGCAGGAGGTCGCGCCCTCGGATGCCTACAGGTCGATCGACATCGACAGCAGGGAGGTGCGTGGGCCGCCCTGGAAGACGGTGCCGAACGCGGCGACCCCGGTCCAGCACCGCGTCCCGGTGGCGTTCAGCACATTGGCCCGGAACGTCGTCCGGCGACCGTCGAGCACCGCGGCGTGGCGCAGGCCGAGATCGAGCCGTGCCCAGTCCGGCAGCCCGGGCGTTCCGCATGCCAAAGAAGTGTTCATGCCTTTCCGGCCAGCGTTCCGCGGTCCGGCCGCGCATCCGCGCCGGCCTGATTCGCCTCCGGGGAGACCGCGATGCCCTCGAACCCCTTCACCGTGGCCGGCTCGACCGGGATCCTTGCCCTCGCCGCGCTCTGGACCTGCGCCCTTCCTTTCGCGAGCGCCCGGGCCGACCAGCCCTCGGCCAAGCTGTGCCGGGCCGCGACCTCGACGCCAGAGACCCAGACCTGCCTGCACAAGGCCCTCGACGCGGCCGACGCGAAGCTCAACGCCGCCTACAAGAAGGCCCTGTCGGTCATCGACCAGGACGACCGCCCGCTGGACGCCAAGGCGACCTGGAAGGCCCAGTTCACGGCGGCCCAGCGCGCCTGGATCGCCTTCCGGGACGCCGATTGCGGCGATCTCACTTTCAGCGAGTGGAACAACGGCAGCGGCACCACCGGGGCGCTGTATGCCTGCAGGTACGACAAGACCGTCCAGCGGACCGAGGACATCCTGAGCCGGTACCCGCTTCAGTAGAGAGGTGGCTCCCGCCTCGGAGGCGGCGGCGGGCAACTGGTCCGACCCTTGAATGCGCGCAACCGCTGCGCACGCGAGGGACCTCGATGATCGTCGACCTGAACTGCGACATGGGCGAGGGTTTCGGCGTCTACCGCCTCGGCGACGATGCCGGGATGCTGGCGATCGCCAGTTCGGCCAACATCGCCTGCGGGTTCCACGCCGGCGACCCGCTGGTCATGCACGAGACCCTGACGCTCGCCGCCCGCGCCGGGGTCCAGGCCGGGGCGCATCCGGGCTTCCTCGATCTCTGGGGCTTCGGCCGGCGCCCGATCCACGGCGAGCGCCCGGCCGATGTCGAGAAGGTCGTGCTCTATCAGGTCGGCGCCCTCCTGGCGCTGGCCCAGGATGCCGGCTGCCCGGTGCGGCACGTGAAGACCCACGGGGCGCTGGGCAACATCGCCAACGCGGACGCGGATCTCGCCCTGGCGGTGGCCCGGGCGATCCGGACGCTGGACCGCGACCTGATCTTCGTGGTCATGCCCGGCCTCGAGACCGAGCGGGCCGGCGAGCGGCTCGGTTTGCCGCTGGCGCGCGAGATCTACGCCGACCGGGCTTACGCCGAGACCGGCAACCTGGTCTCGCGCACGCACCCGGGCGCGGTCCTGCACGATCCGGCCGAGGCGGCGGAGCGCGTGGTGCGGATGATCGAGGACCGCGCCATCACGTGCCTGTCCGGGCGACGCATCCCGGCCCGAATCGACAGCATCTGCGTCCACGGCGACACACCGGGCGCGGTCGCGATGGCCGCGCGGGTGCGGTCCGACTTGGCCGCCCTGGGGATCGCCATCAGGCCGATGGCCCAGGTGATCGGTCGCGCGATCGGCGCCTGAGTTCGCCGATTCCGTCCGGTTTCGGCCGCGATCCGCCTCACCGTCATGCAAACGTCGCAGATGGGCCAGAAAGCCACTCGCTGCTTACGAGGCTTTGAGAGGCCCTATGGATTTCCACCGTCGCTTCACGGTTCTGATGTGCGCCCCCGCCTTCGATCCGGACGACCTGGAGGGCGCGCGCGTCGCCCAGATCGTGGCGGCGGTGGAGAATCGCGGCTTCGAGGTGGTGCGGGCCCGGCGGGTCGAGGACGCGGCGATCGCCGTGCAGACCGATGCGGCCATCGGCTGCATGGTGGTCGACTGGGGCAAGCGCGGTCTCGACGGCAAGGCCGCCGCGCTCATCGACATGATGCGCAAGCGCGGCCTGGAGATGCCGATCGTCATCATGGTCCGCCGCAAGCGGCTGGAGGACATCCCGGTCGAGCTCCTGGACTTCATCGACGGCTACATCTTCCTGGCGGAAGAGACGCCGGAATTCATCGCCCGCGGCCTGGTCAGCCGGGTGACGCAATATGCCGAGACCCTGAAGACGCCGTTCTTCGGCGCGCTCGTGGACTATGCCGAGAAGGGCAACCAGCTCTGGACCTGCCCGGGGCACAACGGCGGCATCTTCTACAACCGCTCACCCATCGGCCGGATCTTCGTGGAGCACCTCGGCGAGGCGATCTTTCGCGACGACCTCGACAATTCGGTGCTCGACCTCGGCGACCTGCTGACCCACGAAGGGCCCGCGCTCAAGGCCCAGAAGGAGGCCGCCAAGATCTTCGGGGCGGAGAAGACCTACTTCGTCCTCAACGGCACCTCGGCCTCCAACAAGATCGTCCTGTCCTCGCTGGTGGCCGAGGACGACCTCGTTCTGTTCGACCGCAACAACCACAAGGCGGCCCATCACGGCGCCCTGTTCCTGGGCGGCGGCATCCCGATCTTCCTGGAGACGGACCGGAACGCCTTCGGCTTGATCGGTCCGATCTATCACGAGGCCCTGGACGAGACCCGGATCCGGGAAAAGATCCGCGCCAACCCGCTGGTCACCGACCCCGAGGCCTGGCGCCGGGAGCGGCCGTTCCGGGTCGCGGTGATCGAGCAATGCACCTATGACGGCACGATCTACGACGCGCAGGAGATCCTGGAGCGGATCGGCCACCTCTGCGACTACATCCTGTTCGACGAGGCCTGGGCGGGCTTCATGAAGTTCCACCCGCTCTTCGCGCGCCGCTTCGCCATGGGACTCACCGGCCTCGACGAGACTTCGCCGGGCATCGTCGCCACGCAATCGACCCACAAGCAGCTGGCGAGCTTCTCACAGGCCTCGCAGATCCACACCCGCGACGGCCATATCCGCGGCCAGACCCGGCGCGTGGAGCACAAGCGCCTCAACGAGAGCTTCCTGGTCCACGCCTCGACCTCGCCGTTCTACCCGCTCTTCGCCTCCCTCGATGTCGGCGCCCAGATGATGAAGGGCCGCTCGGGCATGATCCTGTGGGACGACACGATCCGACTCGGGATCGAATGGCGCAAGAAGGTCCGGGCGATCCGTCGGGAGTTCGAGGAGAACGAGGCCGATCCACTGCGGCGCTGGTTCTTCGACCCGTTCGTGCCGGACGTGACCACCAACGCCGACGGGGCCGAGGTGCCGTGGGAGAAGGTGCCCACCGACGAGCTCGCCGCCGACCCGCGGCACTGGGAACTGAAGCCCGGCGCCCGCTGGCACGGGTTCACCCATGTGGCGCCGGGCTACGCGATCACCGACCCGAACAAGCTCACGGTGCTCACCCCGGGCTTCGACCGGCGGACCGGGGCCTATGCCGACCACGGCGTGCCGGCCCCGATCGTCGCGCAGTACCTGCGCGAGAACCGGATCGTGGCCGAGAAGAACGACCTGAACTCGCTGCTCTTCCTGCTGACGCCGGGCGTCGAGTCGTCCAAGGCCGGAACCCTGATCTCCGGCCTCGTCGCGTTCAAGCGGCACCACGACGACAACGTGCCGCTCGAGGATGCGATGCCGGAATTCGTCAACCGCCGGCCCAACCGCTACCGGGGCGTGCGCCTGCGCGACCTCTGCGCCGAGTTCCACGCCTTCCACCGGGAGGCCAACACCTCCATGCTCCAGCGTCGGCAATTCGCCCCCGAGCACCTGCCCGAGATGGTGATGCCGCCCAAGCGCGCCGCCCAGATGCTGACCCGCAACAAGGTCGATTACGTGCCGATCGCCGAGGCCGAGGGGCGCATCGCCTCGACCCTGATGCTGGTCTACCCGCCGGGCATCGGCACCGTCCTGCCGGGCGAGCGCCTGGACGACAGGGCCAAGCCGATGCTCGAATATTTCAAGATGTTCGAGGCCTCGGCCAACCTGTTCCCCGGCTTCGAGGCCGAGATCCAGGGGGTCTACCGCGAGGTCGAGCCGGACGGGCGGATCCGCTTCCACACCTACGTCGTGCGGGACGGCGCCTGATGGAGATCGAGCCCGAAGAGGGCGCCCCGATCCCGGCGCGGCCGAGCCCGGACATCATCATCCGCGCCTCCTCGGACGCGGATGTCGAGGCGATGGTGGCGATCTACGAGCACCATATCGGCAAGGGCGTCGGCAACGTCGCCGAATTCGACGACGAAGCGCGCCTGCTGCCCGACGACCTGAAGCGCCGGCGCAAGACCATGCGCAAGAAGCGGCTGCCCCACCTCGTCGCCGAGCGCGGCGGCCAGGTGGCGGGCTACGCCTACGCGGTGCCGTTCCGGAAGCGTCCGGCTTACCGCTACACGCTCAAGCACTCGATCTACGTGCATCCCGACCACCTCCATGCCGGGATCGGGCGCCGCCTCCTGCCGGCCCTGATCGAGGCCTGCGCGGCCGGCGGCTACCGCCAGATGATCGGCTACATCGACGCGCAGAACGCCGCGTCCCTCCGCCTTCACGAGACCTGCGGCTTCGTCCAGGTCGGCTACCTGAAGGCGGTGGGCTTCAAATACGGCCGCTGGTCGGACAGCGTGATGGTGCAGCGGGCGCTGGGCACCGGTTCCGAGGACCAGCCGGGGACGTAGGCAGCGACGGGACCGGTCAGTGCCCGTCGGCCCCAGCGGCGGGCTTTGCCGTGGCGACCAGCTCGATATCGACCCCGACCTCAAGGGCGACCCATTGTCCGGAGGCCCAGGCGCCCTGGCCGACGCCGAAATCGGTGCGGACGAGGCCGACATGCCCGGTGGCATGCGCTTGGGGGCCTTCGAGCGCCAGGTGGAAGGGCAGCGTCAGCGGGCGTTTCGCGCCCCGGATCGTCAGGTCGCCGACCGCCTCGTAGTCGCCCCGGCCCTTGTCGACGAAGCGGTTGGCCTCGAAGCGTGCGTGGCTGGCGCTGGTCACGTCGAACCAGTCCTTCTGCGGCAGAGCCGCGTCGCGCTGGGCATCGCCGGTCCGGGCGCTGCCGAGATCGACCAGCACCGTGGCGCGGCCGGCCTCGGGCTTGGCAGGGTCGAACGCCACCCGGGCGTCGAAGCGCTCGAAGCGTCCCGAGAACGGAGTCCCGACCTGCACCCCCGAGAACCGGATCGCGCTCTTGGCCGGATCCACCGCCCACTCGGCGGAGGCGGCCGGCCGCACGGCCCCCGGGAGGGCGGCCGACAGGCACAGGGCGAGGCACGCGAGACGCAGCGTCATCGGGTCGAGTCCAGGGTTTCGGGAGGCAGCGCGGCGGCGCGGCCCGGCAGCATCCGCGCCAGCACGCCGTCCCGCAGGATGAGATGGTGGCGCAGCGCGGCCGCCACGTGCAGCACGAGCAACGCCGTCAGGAACCACGCCCCGTAGGCGTGCAGCAGCTTGACGGCCCCCTCCGCCCCCGCCGGGTCGGTCAGCAGCGGGGCCAGCGGCAGGTGCGGCCAGGGTACGAGCCCGTACAGCACCGTCGGGATGTTGAACGGCGAGAGCGAGACCACCGCCCAGCCGGTGAGCGGCAGCCCGATCAGGAGCCCGTACAGGATGGCATGGGCCGCTCCCGCCGCCCGGCGCTCGCGGGCCGGCATGCCCGCCGGGTGCGGGGGCGGCCGGTGGAACAGCCGCCAGGCGAGGCGCAGGCCGGTCAGGACCAGCACGGTGATCCCGACCGACTTGTGCCACTGGTAGAGCGGGAACAGGCGCATCGGCGCCAGCCCGGCATGCGTCATGGTCAGGCCCATGCCGATCAGGGCGAGCACGCCCAGCGCGCTCGCCCAGTGCAGCAGGATGGCCACCGCGGAGTAGCGCCGCGCCGATGCGACCCATGCCATCGCCATCCTCCCGTCCCGTCGGTCCGGGTCAGTCCTGACGCTCGAAGGCGCCCGCGATGGTCAGGTGCAGGTCGTCGCCGATGAGCGGCAGGTAGGTCTTCACCCCGAACTCGGAGCGCTTGACCGTGCCGGTGGCGTCGAACCCGACCGTGACCTTCTTGCTCAGCGGGTTCACGCCGGCCCCGACCAGGGTGACGTCCAGCGTCACCGGCTTGGTCACGCCGTGCAGCGTGAGGTTGCCGGCCACCTTCGCCTTGTCCTTGCCCTCGGGCGTGACCTTGGTGGACACGAAGGTCATCTCGGGGAACTTGCCCGCGTCGAGCCACTGGTCGCCCTTCAGCTCGTCCGTGAGCTTGGCGCTGGTCGTGGTCACCGAGGCGACCGGGATCTTGATCGACAGCTTCGCGGCCGCCGGGTTCTTGGGCTGCAGATCGAGGGTCCCGGACACGTCCGAGAAGCCGCCGGCATAGTTCGAGAAGCCCATATGGGAGACCCGCCAGCCGACCTGGGTGTGGTTGGGATCGACCGCGTAGGTGCCGGCCTGGATCTGGGCCGGGTCACGGGTCGGCGGGGTCTGGGCCAGGACCGGGGTGGCGACCAGGACCGGAGTGGCGACCAGGACCGGGGTGGCGACCAGGACGGCTAGAAGGCCGGAGGCGAGAATCGACTTCAAGGGTGTCTCCTACAGGCGACGATCATGCGCGATTCGGTGCGCCGCAGCAGCGCTGTAGACCCGTTCACGGCCGCGGTTGAGCCTGCTATCCGGAACCCCATGGTTGCGAGAACGGAAACCTTCCAGGGCGGACTCGACGACGTGCGCGCCTTCTGCACGGTCGTCGATCTCGGCACCGTCACGGCCGCGGCCGCGAGCCTGCGGGAAACCAAGGGCAGCGTCAGCCGTCGCCTCTCCCGGCTGGAACGGGCGCTCGGCACCCGGCTGATGGCCCGAACCTCCCGGGCGGTCTCGCCCACCGCAGAGGGCTTGGCGTTCTACGCCAAGGCCCACGAGAGCCTGGCCCTGCTCGACGAGGCCGCCGAGACCGCCCGCGACGCCCGGACGGTGCCGGCCGGGCACCTGCGGATGACCACCTCCATCGATTTCGGGATCGAGGTGATGCCCGAGATCGTCGCGAGCTTCCGGGCGGCCTATCCGCAGATCACGGTCGAGATGCTGAACACCGATGCCCGCCTCGACCTGGCGGCCAACCGGATCGACCTCGCCCTGCGGCTGGGCGGCGCGGAGGAGACCGGCTACCGGGCGGTCGTCCTGGCGACCCTGGCGGTCGGCCTCTACGCCGCGCCCGCCTACCTGCTGCGCCGCCCCGCGCCGGCCGACCTGGCCGGGCTGCACGGCCACGACCTGATCCTGTCCCGGGAGCGGCTGGGCTCGGGGGCCCTGCCCCTCACCGATGGGCGCGGCCAGTCCGAGCAGGTCGTCATGAGCCCGGCCATCCGGGTCAGCGACTTCGCGACCGTCCACCGCCTGACCCTGGCAGGGGCCGGGATCGGCCATATCCCGAGCCTCGTGGCCGCCCGGGCTGTCGCGGCGGGCCAGCTCGTGCGCGTGCTGGCCCCCTGGGCCAGCCGCGGCGGGGTCCTGCGCGCCGTGACGCTGGCCGGGCGCGACCTGCCGGCACGGGTCCAGGTCTTCCGGGACCATGTACGCGAGGCGCTGACGGCCTGCGGTCCAGATGCTGGGGAGACGCACTCTAGCGATCAATACAATCAAGACTTGTAGAGACTAAATATCGGCGCCTTATTGACTGAACGATCGGGACAATCTTACGGTCTGGCTTAGCGGGGTGTTCAGGACCTCGGCGCACCATGGCGCTTCGCGGCAGCCCGGGCCGCTCGGCGGTCGATCCCGCCTCAATCCCCTGCCCGGGCGTATCCAGTACCCAGCGGACACCCAACATGCCCCTTCGCAACCGGCGCCTCCGGCCCTTGCTCCTCGTCGGAACGCTGGTTCTGGCGGGTCTGTGCGCCGCGCCGCACGCGGCCTGGGCGATGCTGTCGAGCACGACCCGCGTCGTGCTGCAGAAGGGACGCCACTACGTGCCGACCGACCTGTTCCTGCGGCGCGGCGATACGATCACCCTGCGCAACGAGGATTCCAGCCAGACACACCACGCCTTCATCGAGGCGGACCGGTTCTCGTTCGATGCGGGCGATCAGGAACCCGGCACCGAGACCCGGCTGGTCCTGGCGGAAGCGGGGGATTTCGTCATCCAGTGCGGCATCCACCCGAAGATGAAGCTGACCATCCACGTCCAGTAGGGCGCGGGGCGGTCAGCCCTCGCGGCCGAGGCCGAGCCCGCGGATCAGATCGCCGATCGGATCGATTTTCCTGGGCGCCGGCGCGGGCGCCGATGGTGCGGTCATCGGCTCGACGGCTGCCGTGCGGGCCAGGCCGGCGTTGCGCAGGCGGGCCGTCCGGCGGGGGCTGCGATCCGCCACCTTCGACCGGTGTGCCACCACCGTCTTCCGAGCCTTTTCGGCGGGGGCGGCCATCTCGCTCGGCAGCGCCGGAGCCGCGATGGCACCCGGCGGCAGTGCGGCGGCCGATCGCGGCGCCAGCAGGTCGGGGGCGGGCGCACGCCCGTTCTCCGCTGCGGGGAGGTCGGACTTGCCGGGGCTGGCCAGCCGGGCCGGCGGATCCGCCCAACCCGATGGAGCAGCCTGCGCTGCGACAGTCCGGACCGGGCGCTGCTGCGCCTCGTAATTGCCCGGATGAAGAGTATGGGCCGCCACGACCAAGCCGAATACGGCGATCGCAGTCGTCGCAAGGGTGGATCTATAGTGTTCCATGACGGCAAAACGGACAGCCAAGGTCATGGTTCCGCTTGGCCGAAACCTCCGGCCGGAGCTTCAAAGTCCGGATCGCTGTCCGCCGCCACGGGGACGGGACTGAAAAAGAGGATACAGGACAGAAAAAAAGGCCACTCCCGAAGGAGCGGCCCGAAGTCTAGGGAGGAAACGCCCAAGAAGGGCAGCGGGATCGCGACGCCATCGCCATCCCGCACTGCACAGATAGGCTACCGCATTGCGGCATGCAACCGACCGGGAGCCGTTTGCTTATGCATGAGCGACACCCGACCGATCCACAGGCATGCACTCAGATCATGACGAGACGCTGATCAGCCGTCGTTCTGCGGCTCGTCGTGCCCGATCAGCCGCTCGACCTCGGCCAGGGCGACTGCGCGGGCCACACCCTCGGAGGCGTGCGGGCGGTACGATCCCCGAACCAGCTTGCCGCGGTCCCGGATCGCCCACGTGAAACGGCCCGGGTCGTGCCGGCTCGGCCTGACCTCAACCGTGTAGAGATGCCCGCCATTCGCACCCATGCCTCGCATGTGCGAACTCCCCTGCGCCGGCCCAGGGGGTGCGACCGTGGGCGGCAGCCGGACCCTTACCGGGCGGGCGTCCCGCGACCGGCCTCGGGCCGGGACGGCTCGGCCGGGCCGTCGGTGCGGGTGCCGAGCCAGACCACGTGCTTGGGCCCGCTGCCGCGGCCGCTGGCATGGACCCGGGCCTCCTCGACCGCGAAGCCGGAGCGAAGCAGGCGGGCCTTGAACTTCCGGTCCGGAGCGCCGGACCAGACAGCCAGGATGCCGCCCGGCCGCAAGGCCCAGCGGGCCCGCTTGAGGCCCCAATTGTCGTAGAGCCGGTCGTTCGAGCGGCGCATCAGCCCTTCCGGGCCGTTGTCGACATCGAGCAGGATGGCGTCGTACTGGCCCGGCCCCGCCTGGATCAGGCGGTTCACGTCGGCTTCCTGCACGTCGACCCGGGGGTCGTCCAGGCAATCGGCGAAGACGTGGGCGAGCGGGCCGCGGGCCCAGGCGATCACGGCCGGCACCAGCTCGGCTACCACGACCCGCGCATCCGGGCCGAGGCCCTCCAGGGCCGCCCGCAGGGTGAAGCCCATGCCGAGGCCGCCGATCAGCATCCGGGCCCGGGGCCGGTCCTTCAGCCGCTCGCAGGTCATCGCGGCGAGCGCCGCCTCCGAGCCGCTGCGGCGGTTGTTCATCAGCTCGATGGTGTCGGCCAGGATCGAGAATTCGTCGCCGCGCTGCATCAGGCGCAGGTCGGTACCGCCCCCCGGGACGGCTCCGGTGTCGAGATGAACCCAGGGTATCACGGACGTTTCCTCGATTGGCGGTGCGGTCGGTCGGGGACCGTCGGCACGAAAGATCACGGCGAGAGCGGGGCCGCGGGCAGGTTCGGCGCTGCGCGCGGCGCAACCCCCTGCGCGCCGGTGCCCCCTGCCGCGCGGGATCGCGGTGGCGTATCAGCACCTATGGCTAAGCGCATCAAGTCGAGACCCCAGGAACGGGGCTTCATTCTGTTCGACGTCGTCTTCGAGGACGGCTCCCGAGCTTCGAACCGCCGTGTGCCGGCCGAGATCCTCGGCGGCCTGGACGGCGACGAGCCGGCCCGGCAGATCATCGCCGAGCAGGAAGAGGAGATTGCCCTCAAGGCCGGACGGCCCGGCCGCGAGATCCAGAGCCTGACGCGCTCGCCGATCATCAAGCCCAAGCCGGTCGTCTGACGTCTGACCGTCCCGCCGCGCGGGCTTCCGGTTCAGACCGCGCCCTCGACCACCTCCAGCGCCCGCAGGATCGCGAAGCCGATCCGCTCCGCCTCGCCCTCCGCATCGCCGGCGGCCGGCAGCAGCGCCACCGTCTCGACGGCGTGCTCGTCCTCCGGGCCGACCACGATCCGGAACACGTCGCCTTCCTGAGCGGCCGGATCGCGGATCAGGCCGACCCGGTGGCCCGCGGCCGCGCCGAACAGTCGTAGCGGCGGCTGATCGGGCTCGGGCTCCGTCCGCTCCGGCGGTGCGGGGCGAGGCGCGCCGAAGGTCGGGCGGATGACGTTGTCGTCGTCGGGCATGCCGAACCAGCCTCCTCAGGAACGCGCGATGCCGGCCGTGGCCAGCACAGCGTCGGCCAGCACCTCCATGCCGGCCCGGGCCCAATCCGGCGTGATGCTCTCGGCCTCGTTGTGGCTGATGCCGCCGTGGCACGGGCAGAACACCAGGGCCGCCGGCACCGTCCGGGCGCAATAGACGGCGTCGTGATAGATCGCGGTCGGCATCCGGGTCCAGGCATGGCCCCGCGCCTCGGCCGCGGCCTGGACGCGGTCCACCAGGACCGGATCGAACGGGGTGAGCGGCGCGCGCCAGAACTCCTCCACCCGGATCGCGACGCCCCGCTCGGCGGCGAGCGCGTCGGCCCGGGCCAGGATCCGCTCCCGCATCGCCTCCAGCTGACCGGGGTCGCCGTGGCGGGTGTCGAGGCTGAACCAGACCCGGCCCGGGGTGATGTTGCGGCTCGCGGGCTCGGCTTTCAGGACCCCCACGGTGGCGCGGCCGCGCTCGCCCTCGGGGCCGACCGCGTCCCGGGCGATCGCCTCGAGCGAGCCGATCAGCGCGGCGGCGGCCATCATGGCGTCCCGCCGGCCGGCCATGGGGCTGCCGGCATGGGCCTCCTCGCCCAGCACGGTCAGCTCGTACCAGATCTGGGCGAGCGCCCGGTCGACCACGCCGATGGTGAGGCCGGCATCCTCCAGGCGCTTGCCCTGCTCGATGTGCAGTTCGAAATACGCGCCGAGCCCGCGAAGATCCGCCGGATCCGCGTCCCCCTGCCAGCCGATCCGGCGCAGCTCTTCACCGAACACGTGGCCGGCGAGATCCCGGGTCGCCATAACGTCGGCCTCGGAGACGATCCCCATGGCGACGCCGCTGCCGCTCATGGGCGGCGCGAAGCGCGAGCCCTCCTCGTTGCACCAGTTGATCAGCAGGAGCGGCGCCTCGGTCTCGATCCCGGCCTCGTGCAGGGCGCGCATGATCTCCAGCCCGGCGAGCACGCCCAGCGGACCGTCGAACTTGCCGCCGGTGGGCTGGGTGTCGAGATGGCTGCCGATGGCGACGGGCTTCCGGCCCGGGTCCCGCCCCGGCCGGTGGAAGACCATGTTGCCGATCCGGTCCACCGTCAGGGTCAGCCCGACCGCCTCGCCCCAGCGCCGGAACAGGGTGCGCCCCTCGGCGTCCCGATCGGTCAGGGTCTGCCGGTCGTTGCCGCCGTTGGGAAGCGCGCCGATCCGGGCGAGCGCCATCAGGTTGTCCCAGAGGCGGTCCTGCGAGAGCGGGAGGTTGGTGCGATCCATAGCGATGCGGTCCCGCGCGCGCCCCGGCCGACCCTGTACCGGCGTCCGCGACGTTAGGCCGTGATCCCGCCCGGCACCAGCAGGGTTGGGGGACATCCTCCCGGCTCCGGTCTCCGTCGCCGACCGGTCCTCAGAGGCTCGGATCCGGGAAATCCTGCGCGTGGAGACTCCAGATCGCCCGTCCGTCCGCGGCGGAGACGTAGACCGCGTTGGCGCCGAGCGCGGCCAGATCGAGATCGATCCGCTTGGCCGCCGCCACCGCGCCCGCGTCGTCGGCGGCCTCGAAGGTCTGCCGGTACAGGTCCGGGCCAAGCATCCCGTCCGGGTCCCGGCGTATCGCTCTGAAAATGTATCTGCGCATCGAAAGTCCTGGGCCGACACGGTATCCGCGCCGTCGGCACGCTCATCGCAGCAATGCCCGCGCGTTCGGTGACGGACAGACTGCGCCATGAAAAGCTTTACGCCGGGTTTGTGCACTGCGAATGCAGCTTCAGGCGCTCAGGCTTGATCCCCGCCGCTGTCGAGCCGGGGCCGGAGACCCGTGACGACATGTCAGGGCGCGGGGCATGGACGATTTGGATCGATCCGTTGCCTAAGTGCTTGTCGGTTGCAAGTGTCGCACGCGGCTGCCGGCTGTCCCGGGGATGGGCGGGCCGCAACCAGGTTTGGGGGATGGAATGGCATTGGCGTCCATGGCGGCCTCCGCCCTGCAGGATGCGGGTTTCGTCGGTACCTGGGATACGGATGTCTCCGCCGGCCGATCGGTCCTCGACGCGGGCGCGGCCGCATTGCTGTCCGGGAACGAGGGCTTTGCCGGCAAGCCTTTGCCGCTCGACGTCGCCCTGGGACGTGTCCATCCCGAGGATCGCGGCTGGGTCTTCGACGAGATCCGCAAGGTGCGCCGGACCGGCGGCCCGGTCTCGCTGGAGTTTCGCGTCCTGAGCCAGACCGGCGACGTCCGCTGGATCCTCACCCGCGGCCGGCTGGCCCCCGACACCACGGGGGCGCTGCGTGGGCGCGGCGCCTACATCGACGTCACGGACCTGTACGGCGGCACCCCGCCGGGGCGGGACGGCAACCCGATCCAGGTCAAGCCTCCGATCGAGGTCAAGCACCTGGAGGCGGCCGCCGACAACTGCATCCGGGTCCACTCGGCGCTGGAGCGCTACGGCAACCCGCAGCTCCGGCTGATCTCGAGCATGCTGCTGCTCGGGATCGGCCGGGCGCTCGCGCAGCGGGAGCCGTAGGGCGGGTTCAGGTGCGCCAGGGATGGGCGGGAAGCTCGGTGCGGCCGATCGCCTTGGCGCCGGCCTCCGCCACGGCGTGATCGTTCTCCACCGTCGACCCGCTGACGCCGATCGCGCCCGACATGACACCGTCAGCATCGACGATCGGGATCCCACCCGGGAAGGTGATCAGCCCGTCGTTGGAATGCTCGATGCCGTAGAGCGGGCCGCCCGGCTGGGACAGCTGGCCGATCTGGCCGGTCATCATGCCGAAGAACACCGAGGTCTTGGCCTTCTTGTGGGCGATGTCGATCGAGCCGACCCAGGCGTCGTCCATGCGATGGAACGCCTTCAGGTTGCCGCCGGAATCGACCACCGCGATGCACATCTGGGTGTCCAGCTCCTTCGCCTTCGCCCGCGCCGCGGCGATTGCCCGCTCGGCCTGCTCAATCGTGACGTGCATGGTGCCTCCCTTGATCGGCCCGGGCCAGCGCAGAGTCGCGGAGAAATTCCAGCGGACTCGGGGCGCCTCCCGTTCTGCGCGAGAAGGCCCGACCGGACGGCGCCGGTCAACTCCGGATCACGCCAATTGCCCCGCCGGACATCGGCGGACGACAGGCCGGGCACCCGCCTTGCACGGGGTCATGGGCGCCCGGCCGTGCGGCCGTACCGGAGACGAAAGGGCAAGAGACCCCGGTACAACGTCGGGACCCGACCGGGCCGGCGCACCACCGGGTGGCACGGGGCGCTCGGTCGGAGTGTAGCCCGCCGCAGATGGGCACCGGCAGCCCTGCTGTCACTGATACGATTGTACCGGTCCGGTCCGGGCAGCCCTCACAAACGCGTGAGCGCAGCCCGGGCGTGGACCAGGCTCAAGCGGCCCGCTCCCGGGCGGCCCGGATGCGGTCGAGGAGGTCGGCCGCCAACGCGGCCCGCGCCTGCGCGTCGGCACAGGCGTGCCGCCAGACCACGCGGCCCTGGCGCAGGATGATCCCGTCCTCGGCCGGCATCGGCGGCAATGGCCGGTCGGACCGGATGTCGGCTGCGACACCTTGGGGACCGCCGCTGAGCCGGGCCACGCCCAGCCCGCAACAGGCGGCGCGCAGCCGCGCCAGGGTGAACAGGGCCAGGACCGGCGCCGGGGCTGCGCCGAAGCGATCCTCGACCTCGCCGGACAGGGCCTCGATCGCCTCGCCGTCGCGCAGGCGCAGCAGCCGGGTGTAGAGGCTCAGGCGGATCTCGGGCTCGGGCACGTAATCCGCCGGGATCCGGCTCGGCAGCCCGATCTCGATCTCCGGGCTCCAATCCTCGGCCGGCTCACCCTTGGCGGCGGTCAGCGCCAGCTGCAGCAGGTGCTGATAGAGGCCGAGCCCGACGAGCTTGGCGTGGCCGGCCTGATCCTCGCCGACGAGATCGCCGGCCCCGCGGAGGTCGAGGTCGCGGGCGCTGACCGCGAAGCCGGCACCCAGCCGGTCCAGGGCCTCCAGGGCGCGCAGGCGCTGGAGGGCAGCGGGCGCCGGCGGCGCGGCCGGATCGCTGAGCAGGTGGACGACCCCGCGCCGCTGGCCGCGGCCGACCCGGCCGCGCAACTGGTGGAGCTGCGCCAAGCCGAACCGGGCGGCCTCCCAGACCAGCATGGTGTTGGCCCGGGGCACGTCGAGCCCGCTCTCCACGATGGCGGTGGCGAGCAGGACGTCACCGTCCCCGTCGGCGAAGCGGACCATGACCTCGTCCATCGCCGATGGCTTCAGGTCCCCGTGCGCCACCAGCACGTTCAGGCCCGGCACGAGGCCGCGCAGGCGCTCGGCCATGGGGCCGATATCCTCGATGCGCGGGCAGACGACGAAGCTCTGGCCGCCGCGGCGATGCTCGCGGATCAGGGCCTCGCGCACCGCGTCGGCATCGAAGGGCGCCACCACGGTCCGGACCGGCTGGCGCATCACCGGGGGCGTGGCGATCACGCTGAGGCTCTGCAGGCCGACGAGCGCCGCCTGGAGCGTGCGCGGGATCGGGGTGGCGGTGAGCGTCAGCACGTGCCCGCCCTCGGCGAGGCGGCGCAGGTCCGCCTTCATCTTGGCGCCGAAACGCTGCTCCTCGTCGATCACCGTCAGGCCGAGATCGGCGAAGCCCACGCCGCGGGCGGCCAGCGCCTGCGTTCCGACCACGAGCCGGATCGAACCGTCCGCGAGACCGGCCTTCACCCGCTTGGCCTCGGCCGGGGAGACCAGGCGCGAGAGCTGCGCGACCTCGATGCCGAACCGTCCGAACCGGCGGCGCAGGGTCTCGACGTGCTGGCGGGCCAGGACCGTGGTGGGGGCGATGAGCGCCGCCTGTTTGCCGGCAAAAACCGTCGCCGCCAGGGCCCGCAGCGCGACCTCGGTCTTGCCGAAGCCGACATCGCCGCAGACCAGCCGATCCATCGGACGCCCGGAGGCGAGGTCGGCCATCAGCGCGTCCACCGCGGCGGCCTGATCGGGGGTCGGGGCGAAGCCGAAGCCGGCGGCGAACCGCTCCATGTCGCGGGACGGCGGCGCCAGGACGGGGGCCTCGGTATCCCGGCGGGCGCGGGCGGCCTCCAGCATAACCCGGGCGGTCCGGGCCATGGTGGCCTCGGCCTGGAGGCGGCGGCGGGCCCAGGTCCCGCCGTCGAGCTTGTCGAGGGTGACCGCGTCGGGCTCCGGGCCGTAACGCCAGATCCGGTCGGCCTGGGTGACCGGCACCATCAGGATCGCGTCGCCGGCAAAGCGCAGCCGCAAGGCCTCGGAGGGCTCGTCCTCCGCGCCGACGCCCAGCGGGTTCGACACGGGCTCCAGCCCCTCGAACACGCAAAGGCCGTGGTCGCGATCGACCGCGACGTCGCCGGGGCGCAGGTCGACCTCGCCCATCGGCAGGATCGCCCGGGCGGTGCCGGACACCGCGGCGTCCGGCCCGAACAGGTCGGCGGCGGCGAACACCGTCGCGCCCCGCCCCTGGACCTTGAAACCGGCGCCGATCGGCGCCTCCAGGGCGAGGATGTCGCCCGGCGCCGCGTCGGCGAGGTCGGACCAGCCGTCGATCAGCCGGACCGGGCGCTCGGCGATCTTGCCGGCCTGGCGCACGAGGCGCCGGAGCGGCTGGCGCGAGCCCGCCAGCACGACGACGTCGCCCGCCTTCAGCCGCTCGCGCATCGCCTTGGCGAAGGCCGCCTCGGGCCGCCGCTCCCGGGCGAAGACCGGGACCCCGAGCGGCTCACCCGCCGCGTCGGTGGCCACCGCCCGGGTCAGCTCGGCCACGACGGCCCGCCACGCCTTCGGCGCGAGGTAGAGACCGTCGCCGCCCTCGGCGCGGCCGCCGCGGGGCGCCCGGCGGGCGCCGGCTTCCTCCATCTGCTCGTAGAAGGCGTCGACCCGGGCCTGCGTCCCGTCCTCGACGACCAAGCGGGCCCCCGGCACGTAATCGAGCAGGGTGACGAGACGCGGATAGTAGCGCTCCAGGCGGTGCTCCTGCCCGGTGAAGGGCTCGAAGCTCTGGCCGGAATCCGGGGCTAGGACGATCTCGCTGGCCGGGTCGATCACCAGATCCGCGACTTCGGCGACGGAGCGCTGCGAGATCGGATCGTAGGAGCGGATCGCGGTGACGCGCCCGTCCGCGTGCTCGATCCGGCAGGGCCGCGGGGCGGCCGCCGGAAACACCTCGACGGTGCGACCCCGGACGGCGATCTCGCCGGGCTCGTCGACCCGCTCGTCGAGGATGTAGCCGAGGCGCTTGAGGCCGGCCATCACGGCGGCGACGTCGAGCGGGTCGCCGACCCGGAACGTCACCCGGGCGTCGGCCCAGGTCTCCGGCGGAGGCACCCGCTGGATCAGTGCCGGAGCCGTGGTCAGCACGAAGTCCGGCAGGGCGTCGCGGTCGGTCAGCCAGCGCATCACGGCAGCCCGGGCGCCCATCGTGGCCCGCGACGGCGAGGCGTGGTCGAGCGGAAGGCAATCCCATTCCGGGTAGACGGCGACCCGGATGTCGGGATCGAGGGCCTTGAGCGTCGCGGCCAGCTCCTCCAGCCGCCGGGCATCCCGGGCCACGTGGACCAGCGGGGCCGCGTCCTCGGCCAGATCCAGCAGTGCCACCGCCAGCGCCCCCGTGGGCATCAGCGGCGCGTCCTCGGTCTCCTGGTGGGCGACCGTCTTCGTCCTGCGCTTGGCCATGCTGATCCGAACCTGTCCCGGATGCTGCAAACGCTGGCTGGCCGTGAGGGCTCCCGGCTGCCGGCCCCGGATTCACAGACGCGATGCCGCATTCGAAAACGCTTGCGTCTCGAATCCGGGCCTTCCGGGTTCAGGCCTCGCCCGACCAGAGGTCGCCACTCGCCCGCGCGTCGCGCAGCACGTGGCGGGCGCCCTCGGTCAGCGCCCGGTCGGGGCCGGGCTGGCGCAGGTAGGTCGCGAGATCCCGGGTCAAGCGCTCCAGCGGGTGGTCGCGCAGGAAGCCCTGCAGCCCGACCGAGCGCTGCGCCCGTTCCAGCAGGTCGAGCCCGGCGCGTTCCACCGCGAGGCGGGCGAGGTTCACGTAGGCGATGATCCCGTCCGGATCGCCCTCCTCGCCCACGATCGCGGCGGCCCGCGTCACCCAGAGGCGGGCGGTCTCGGCCGCGATCACGCCCTCGCCGAGGCGGGCGAGCTGGTGCGGGTCCTCGCCGCGGCCGGTGGCGACGAGATGGCCGCGCCACGCGTCGAGCAGCGCCTCCAGGCCGCCGAGCTGCACCGCGAGGAAGCGCCAGGCGCCCCCCGAGAAATGCGGCTGCACCTGATAGTCGTCGGGCGCGCCCACGGGCGTGAAGCGGTCGGCGCCGAGCCCGGTGAAATCCACGGTTCCGGTCGCCGAGGCCCGCATCCCCTGCGCGCGCCAAGCCGACAGATCCGCCCGCTCGCCGGGCTCGAGGGCGACGACGATCATCTGCGACCCGGGCGAGTCGGGCTGCGCGGTCACGAGGGCGCGGGTCACGAACCCCGCCCCCGACGCGAAGGTCTTCACGCCCCGTAAGGTCGGGGCGCCTCCGGTGGCGTCGATCTTGAGGCCGTCGCCCGGCGGCTCGGTGTTCCAGACCCCGAACAGATGGCCCTGGACGGCATCGGCCAGCAAGGCGCTGCGCGCCTCGCCGTCGGCATAGCGGGCGACGAGCTGCACCGCGTTGACATGGCCCTCGTACACGCGCCCCAGCGCGAGGCTGCCGGACCCGACATGGGTGAGCACGGCCTGGAGAATCGCCCCGTCCGGCTCCTCGCCGAGACCGGCGCCGCCCGCGCGATGGGGCACCGGCGCGGCCAGCAGCCCCACCCGGGCGAGTTCCGCGACATCCTCGGCCGGAAAGCCGCCGTCGTGGTCGTGGCGTCCCGCCCGACGCGCCGCACCGGCCGCGACCGCGCGGGCCGCCGCAACCGGATCGCCGCGCGTGCCCCAGGCGATATCGTTGAGTCTGAGGTCCACACCTGCTCCGGTCATGACGAGCCCAGCGCGTCGTCCCGCACCCGATCGCCGGGGCGGCGCGCCAGGTCTTTTAAGCTTCGCGACATCGTGTTCAGAAGGGAGGGAACCATCTTTCGGTGCGATGATCTGACGAAGCAACTCGCTGCCTCCGCCATCGATACGCCGTGCGACGATACTGCGCATCGCAAACCATCGGTCCGCGGCCACGGCGCCCAGCACCCGGCGACGCGGCGATCTGCATCGGTCGGACCTGCCTCAAACCCGAAGCCACGCGTTGTAGGAAGGGCCGGCTCACCAAGCCGTCAAGCTGTGGTTGATCGATCCGATTTGGGAGGGTCGTTGCCGTGGGATATGACGCAGCCGTGTCGCGGAACGAGACCATGTCCTGCCCGTCCGGCTTCGAACGCCATCATCCCCAGCGCCTCGCGGCTCTGCGCGGCTATGCCATCCTCGACACCGCGCCCGAGCCCGCCTTCGACGAGATCGCGCAGATCGCGGCTGCGTCCTGCGGCACCACGATGGCGCGGATCACCTTCGCGGATGCCGACCGGCACTGGACCAAGGCCGCGTTCGGCCACGACGCGCCGGACCGGCCCCTCGAGACCGGCCTCGGCCTCGAGACCCTGAGCCGGGACGGCGCGCTGGTGCTGACGGATTGCGGGCCGATCGCGGGCGAACCGGGCCTGCGCTTCTACGCCGGCGTCCGGCTCGTGACCCCGGACGGCTGGCCGATCGGCACGCTCAGCGTCCTCGACCGCGAACCGCGCAGCCTGACCGGGCCGCAGGTCTTCGTCCTCGAGGCCCTCGCCCGGACCCTCATGGACCTGCTGGAGGCCCGGGCCGCCGCGATGGCCCGGCACCGGGACGAGGCGCTGCTGCAGTCCCGCGCCGAGCGCCTGGAGGCGCAGGTCGCCGCCCAGACCCGGGACCGCGACCGGGTCTGGACCCTGTCGCCGGTCCTGAAGATCGTCTCGGACAAGGACGGGCAGGTCCAGTCGGTCAATCCGTCCTGGAGCCGGGCGCTCGGCTGGTCCGAGGACGAGACGCTGGGCCGGACCGCCCTGGATTTCATCGCCCTCACGGACCGCGAGGCGGCGCGCGAGGCGCTGAAGCCCCTCTGCGAGGACCAGCGGGTGGAGGATGTGGAACTGGCCTGCACGACCCGCGACGGCGACCGGCGGCGGGTGCTCTGGACCGTCGTCCCGGAGGACGGGCTGTTCTACGGCTTCGGGCGCGACATCACGGAGCAGCGCCAGGCCGAGGAAGCCTTGCGGCAATCGCAGAAGCTGGAGGCGATCGGCCAGCTTACCGGCGGCGTCGCCCACGACTTCAACAACCTGCTGACCATCATCCGCTCGTCGGTCGAGTTCCTGCGCCGGCCGGAACTCGCCGAGGAGCGCAGGCGCCGCTACCTCGACGCGGTCTCGGACACGGTCGACCGGGCGGCCAAGCTCACCGGGCAGCTCCTGGCCTTCGCCCGGCGCCAGGCGCTCAAGCCCCAGGTGTTCGACATCTGCGCCCGGCTGCGCAGCATCTCCGACATGCTCGATTCGGTCACGGGCGCGCGCATCCGCGTGGAGACCGAGCTGCCGGGCACGCCCTGCTTCGTGCGGGCGGACGAGAGCCAGTTCGAGACCGCGCTGATCAACATGGCGGTGAATGCCCGCGACGCGATGGACGGGGAAGGCAGCCTGACCCTGCACCTCGAGAGCGGCCGCCCGATGCCGCCGATCCGCGGCCATGCCGGCGCCCGGGGACCGTTCGTGGCCGTGATGGTGGTCGATACCGGAACCGGCATTCCGGCACCGGATCTCGGCCGGATCTTCGAGCCGTTCTTCACCACCAAGGAGATCGGCAAGGGGACCGGGCTGGGGCTCAGCCAGGTCATCGGATTCGCCAAGCAGTCGGGCGGCGATATCGACGTGGCGAGCCTGCCCGGGAGCGGCACGCGCTTCACCCTGTACCTGCCGCAGGTCGACGCCCCCGTGGAGGTGGCCGATCCGGGCCGCGACGACCGCCGCGAGCCGGAGCCGCAGCGGAGCCTGTGCATCCTCGTCGTGGAGGACAATCTCGGGGTCGGGCGCTTCTGCACCCAGATCCTGGAGGATCTCGGCCACGCGCCGATCTGGGCGAAATCCGCCGAGGAGGCCCTCGCCGAGCTGCAGCGGACGCCGGATCGCTTCGATGCGGTGTTCTCGGACGTGGTCATGCCCGGGATGGGCGGCGTCGCCCTCGCCCGGGCCCTGCAGGTCACCCGCCCGGAGCTGCCGGTGGTCCTGACCTCGGGCTACAGCCACGTCCTGGCCACCGACGACGCGCACGGATTCACGCTGGTGCGGAAGCCTTATTCGGCCGAGCAGCTCGCCAAGGTGCTCCACGAGGCGACCCAGCGCCGGGACGGGCGGGGAACAAGGTCCCCGCTCTCCGGTTGACGCGATGCAGCACGGCGATGGCGTCGCCGCGCTGCTGCCCCTCGTGGGCGTTTCCTCCCAAGACTTCGGACCGCTCTTTCGGGGGCGGTCCTTTTTTGTGCGTCGCGCGTGCGGCCGGCGAGGAACAACGCCGCCTGCGGCAAAAGGTTCTCAAAAACCTCTCATCTTTGCAGCCGTTTCCGATCGCCTCGCCGAGGGGAGCGGCTATCGGTTCGTGGTTCAGCGCGCTCGCTGACGCCGAACCGGCATCCGCTGCGGCGGCAGGTGCCATCCGCTGCGGCGGCAGGTGCCCTAAGCCGCGAGCGGGCCGGATTGCGTCTCGGTGTCCAGCGCCAGCAGCGCGAAGGACGCGAGCCAGTGCTCGCCCATGTAGTCGCCGGTCACGTGCGGGAGGCCGGCCTCCAGATGCGCCTTCGCGGCGGCCTGGAGCCGCGGGCGGCGGGGATCGTCCCCGCCCAGGGCGGCGGCGAGCGACCGGAAGCACCAGGCGCGGCTGAGGTTCAGCCCGTCGAGATGGGCGATCTTGCCGTCGCTGCGGTCGGTCACGCGGGCGGGCCGGAACAGGGTCGCGGGCCGCCCCGCGGCGAGGTCCGGCAGGAACCGGTCGAACCAGGGCCGGAACCGCTCCGGCGACAGGAGGCGGCGCAGGCATTCCGCCTCGATCAGCGCCGAGGACAGGAAGTCGTCGCCCCCCGGTTCGCCCCAGGCGGGGCAATCCACGTCGGCCCCGTACCAGCGCTCGGCGGTGGCTCGCAGCAGACCGGACAGGGCCGCGTCCTGCGCCCCGTCGGCGTAGTCGGCCACCAGCCGCAGCGCGAAGGCTGTGTTGAAATGCGTGCCGACCCGCACCGGATAGGGGGCGATCGGCAGGAAGTCCCGGACGCGCTGCGCGATCAGGCCGGTGAGCGGCGCCAGGGCCTCGGCCCAGCGGCGCTCGGGCAGGCGGGACAGCGCGTCGGCGAGCTTCAGGAGCCAGGCCCAACCGTAGGGCCGCTCGAACCCCCGGGCGGCCGGCGCGGCGAAATACGCGCATTCCCCGGCGACCTTCTCGGGCACCAGCTGGGCATCGAGATGCGCGCGGATCGCCCCGGCCTGCGCGCCGTCCGGGAACAGCCGCAGCACCCGGGCCAGCAGCCAGGTGCCGTGGACGCAGGAATGCCAATCGTAGCTGCCGTGGAAGACCGGATGCAGCGCGGCGGGCGTGCGCGCGTCCTCCGGGCCCGCCAGGACGTGCCCGGGCGAGTTGGGATATTCGCGGGTGAGATGGCCGAGAGCGACGGCGGCGAAGCGGGCGCCGATCTCCGGGGTGAGCGCAGTCGGCATCACGGGCTCCCATTGGGGCGCCGGACGCTTTGCCGGCGCAGTCCCGGATCGGTTATCGCAAGCGCGGCGAACCGGGCAGCCCCGGAGGTGCGCCGTCACTGGGATGTTTCATGCGCCGTGCGCCGATCACCGCCCTCCTCGTCGTGCTCGCGATGCCGGCCGCGGCGGCGCCCGATCCCAGCCGGGACGTCCTGTGGGCCGCGCTGAAGACCTGCGTGCTCGCCAAGCGGCTCGCCGACCGGACCTTCCCGTGCCTCTCGGTGGATCTCGGCGACAAGGACCGCCCCGGCACGGCGGTTCTACGCGCGCCCGGCGAGCCGACCCACATCGTGGTGATGCCCACCGACACCACCGCCGGCCTGGAGGCTCCGGTCCTGCGCGGGAAGCGGGGTGCCGCCTATTGGCGGGCGGCGCTGGCCGCGCGTCCGTTCGTGTCGGACGCCCTCAAGGGCAAGCTGCCGCCCGAGGCCGTGGGGCTGGCGGTCAATTCGGCCCGGGGGCGGAGCCAGGACCAGCTCCACATCCACCTCGACTGCCTGAAGCCCAGCGTGCTGGCCGCCGTGAAGGCGCATGGCCGCCAGATCCGCGGGACCTGGACCCGCTTCCCGGTGCCGCTCGCCGGGGACCGCTACCACGCGATGCGGGTGCCGGAAGCCGAGGCCGAGCGCTTCAACCCGTTCGCGGCCCTGCGCACCCTGCCGGGTCCCCGGCCGGACCTGCACCGGACGAGCTTCGCGGCACTCGCCACGCCGCCGGGCGATCCCGAGCCGGGTTTTCTGCTCCTGGCCTACCGGGCGCCGAGCGCCAGCGCGGAGGACGTGATGGACCATAGCTGCGCCATCGCGTCGGGCCGCGGCGGCGCCTGACGCGGCGGCCTCGAGCGTTCTCCGACGAAGTGGAGACCGGTTCGCCTCAAGAGAACGCGGCAAAACAAGAACTTAGAGCCGTGCTTGATTGCAACGCGATCGGGCACGGCTCTACGCAGAACCTGCCGGCGGCGGCAGCGCGTCCAGGAGCTGGCGCAAAAAGCCCCGCACCGCCCGAGGTAGACGCCGGTCGCGCATCGCCTGGATCTGGATGTTCCTTGAGAGGCTCGCCCGGGCGCGGATCGGCAGGCTGACCAGGGCGTTCAGGTCCAGCGGCGTGCGCATCGAGAGCGCCGACATCAGCGCGAGACCGCGGGATCTGCGCACGAACGGCAGTTGGGTGGCCAGGTTGTTGGCGGTCAGGACCGGCTCGATCACGATGCCCTCCTGCAGGCAGGCGGCGTCGAACACCTGCCGCAGGGTCGTGTCCCGGGTCGGCAGGGCGATGGGATAGTTCGGCAACTCGGACAGCTGCACCACCTTCGCCCGCGCCAGGGGATGGTCCGGGGCGGCGAGCACCAGCATGTCGACCTGTTCGTCATACAGCACCTCGACCTGGGTGGACGGCGCGAGTGCGAAGGTGATGCCGAGGTCGGCCTCGCCGGCGGCCACGATCTGGGTCACCTGGGCGGGGGGCAGCACGGTCACCTCGAAGCGCAGGCCCGGATGCGCCGCGTGGAAGGACGCCACGGTGCTCGGCACGATGTCGAGCGAAAACCCCTCGGAACTCGCCACCCGGATCAGGCCGCGGGCGAGGCCTTCCAGCTCCCGGATCTCGGTGACGACCTGCTCGGACCGGATCAGCATCTGGTGCGCGTGCTGGGCCAGGAGCTCGCCCGCCGGGCTCGGCACCATGCCGCGCGGGCGCCGCTCGAACAGCACGCAGTCGAGTTCGGCCTCCAGGTTGCCGATCTGCCGGCTGATCGCCGAGGCGGCGACGTTCAGCTGGGCCGAGGCCGCCGCGATCGAGCCGGTGCGGGCCACGGCCAGGAAGTAGCGCAGCCCTGTCGTCTGCATTATCCTGCCTCGATATCACTTATGGCGCATATCCGTTGCCCAGATGGCAACGCACCGCTCGCCAAATTCTACTTGTTGCGATCCCAGATGCACAACATCATCGCAGGGTGAAAAAGGCGGCAGTCGCGGAGATCCTCCCCGACATCCTGCCCGTCGTCGTCGGAGACGGAATCGACATGCCGGTACGGACGATCACCCTCACCGCGTCGCTGGCGGCTTCCCTGATCGCACTGGTCGCGGCGAGCCCGGCCCTGGCCGGCAAGGCCGACGACACCCTGGTCTACGCCTCCGACAGCGAGCCCGAGAACGTCAGCCCCTATCACAACAGCGCTCGCGAGGGCGTCATCCTGGCCCGCAACTGCTGGGACACGCTGCTGTGGCGCGACCCCGCGGACGGCACCTACAAGCCGATGCTCGCCACCGCCTGGACCTGGGCCGACGACACCACCCTGGACCTGACGATCCGCGAGGGCGTGACCTTCCACAACGGCGACCCGCTCGGGCCCGAGGACGTCGCCTTCACGTTCAACTTCATGCTGACGCCCGAGGCCCGCACGGTCACCCGCCAGAACGTCGACTGGATGAAGTCGGTGGAGGTCACCGGCCCGCACAGCGCCCGGATCCACCTCAAGGCGCCGTTCCCGGCGGCGCTGGAATACCTCGCCGGGCCCATGCCGATCTTCCCGGCCTCCTACTTCAAGAAGGTCGGCCTCGACGGCTTCGCCAAGGCGCCGATCGGCAGCGGCCCGTACAGGATCACCAAGGTCGATAGCGGGCGCGGCGTCTCCATGGAGCGCTTCGCCAAGTATTGGTCGGGCAGCCCGCTCGGGACGCCGAAGATCGGCAAGCTGCAGTTCCGGGTCATCCCGGACGGCGAGAGCCGGATGGCCGAGCTGATGACCGGGGGTGTCGACTGGATCTGGCGGGTGCCGAGCGACCAGGCCGAGCAGCTGCGCGCCGCGCCCAACGTCACCGTGCTCAACTCCGAGACCATGCGGGTCGGCTTCCTGCAGTTCGACACGCTCGGCCGCGCCAAGGAGAACTCGCCGCTCAAGGACGTGCGGGTCCGGCAGGCGATCTCCTACGCCATCGACCGCAAGGCGATGGTCGACAACCTCGTGCGCGGCGCCTCGCGGGTGATGAACGCGCTGTGCTTCGTCGATCAGTTCGGCTGCAACGACCAGGGGGTGATGCGCTACCCCTACGACCCGGCCAAGGCCAAGGCCCTGCTCAAGGAAGCGGGCTACGCGAACGGGTTCGAGATCGACCTCGGCGCCTATCGCGAGCGGGACTACGCCGAGGCGGTGATCGGCTATCTCGGGGCGGTCGGCATCAAGGTCCGGCTCAACTACCTGCGCTACGCCGCGTTCCGGGATGCCCTGCGGAGCGGCAAGGTCTCGATCGGCTATCAGACCTGGGGCTCGTTCTCGGTCTACGACGTCTCGGCCTTCGACGGGGTCTTCTTCCGCGGCGGCGAGGAGGACCTGACCAAGGATCCGCAGGTGATCGCCGACCTGCAGGAGGGTGACGGCTCCACCGACCCGGACAAGCGCAAGGCCGCCTACGCCAAGGCGCTCCAGCGGATCGCCGCCCAGGCCTACGCCCTGCCGATGTTCTCGTACGCCACCAACTACGCCTTCACGTCGGACCTGAACTTCACCGCCCAGCCGGATGAGGTGCCGCGCTTCTACGCGGCGTCCTGGAAGTAGGCCGCTCGCGTGCTGGCCTTCACGCTCCGGCGCATCCTGGTCGCCCTGGCGGTGGCCTTCACGGTCTCGGTGGCGAGCTTCATGCTGCTCCACCTCTCCGGCGACCTCGCCACGGCGATTGGCGGGCCGGAGGCCACCGGGCCCCAGATCGTGCAGATCCGCAAGGATTACGGCCTGGACCAGCCTCTGCTGACCCAGTTCCTCGCCTGGGGTTGGCGGGCGCTGCACCTCGATTTCGGCAATTCCTTCTACTTCCGCGAGCGGGTGATCGACCTGCTCGCCGCCCGCCTGCCGATCACGCTCTATCTCGGGATCATCGCGCTCGCGGTGGCCCTGTTCGTGGCGGTGCCGCTCGGGGTGATCGCCGCCGTCCGCCGCGATACCTGGATCGACCGGCTCGCCCTGTCGGTCTCGGTGCTGGGCCAGGCGATGCCGAGTTTCTGGTTCGGGCTGACCCTGATCCTGATCTTCTCGGTCAACCTCCGCTGGCTGCCGGTCTCGGGCAACACCGGCTGGAAGAACTTCGTCCTGCCCGCGGTGGCGCTCGGCTACTACGCCATGCCGGCGGTGATGCGGCTGACCCGCAATGGCATGCTGGAGGTGCTGGCCTCGGATTACGTCCGGACCGCCCGGGCCAAGGGGCTGCCGACGCGCAAGATCCTGGTCCGGCATGCGCTGCGCAACGCCGTGATCCCGGTGATCGCCCTGGCGGCGGTGCAGTTCGGCTTCATGCTCGGCGGTTCGATCGTGATCGAGGCGGTGTTCTCGCTCCAGGGGCTCGGCCAGCTCGCCTGGGAATCGATCGCCCGCAACGACTTCCCGGTGGTCCAGGCGATCGTGCTGGTTCTGGCGATGATCTACATCGCCCTGACGCTCGCGGCCGACCTGCTGAACGCCTTCCTCGATCCGCGCCTGCGCCAATCGTGAGGACGCTCGCCCCATGAGCCTGCCCCCCGACACGGCGGCGCTCGCCGCCCCCGCCCTCCCCCAAGACGTCGGGGTGCCGGCCGCCCTGGCGCCGGTGCGCTCGCCGACCGGCCTCGTGCTCCGGCGCGGCCTGCATCACGCCGGCTTCCTGATCGGGGCCGGCATCCTCGGGGTGATCGTGCTGGCCGCGCTGGCCGCACCGCTGATCGCCCCGCACGACCCTTATGCGCAGGACGTCTCGCGCCGCCTGATCCCGCCGATCTGGCAGGCCAAGGGGACCTGGGACCACGCGCTCGGCACCGACAAGCTCGGGCGCGACTACCTCAGCCGCCTACTCTACGGCGGCCAGATCTCCCTGTTGATCGGGATCTCGGCGGCGCTGATCTCCGGGCTGATCGGCACGGTGCTGGGCCTCTGCGCCGGCTATTTCGGCGGCTGGGTCGATTCGGTGGTGAGCTACATCGTGACCACGCGTCTGGCGATGCCCGTGGTGCTGGTGGCGCTGGCCATGGCGTCGCTGGTCGGCGGCTCGCTCAAGGTCGTGGTGCTGGTGCTGGGCTTCCTGCTCTGGGACCGCTTCGCCGTGGTGACCCGGGCCGCCACCCAGCAGATCCGCAACCAGGATTTCGTCTCGGCCGCCCGCGCTTCGGGCCTCACCGACCTGCGCATCATCCTGCAGGAGATCCTGCCCAACATCCTCAACGCGCTGATCGTCGTGGCGACCCTGGAGATGGCGCACGCGATCCTGCTCGAGGCCGCCCTGTCGTTCCTGGGGCTCGGGGTGCAGCCGCCGCTGCCGTCCTGGGGTCTGATGATCGCGGAGGGCAAGCAGTACATGTTCTTCCAGCCCTGGGTGATCACCATCCCGGGCGTGGCGCTCCTCTTCCTCGTGCTGGCGATCAATCTCCTGGGCGACGGCCTGCGCGACATCACCGCCCCCGAAGCCCGGCACTGACCAGACGTCCGGAAGTGCCCCGGGCCGGCCGACAGGCTCGGGCAGCGCGGGATCCATTCCGGCCAGAACCGCAATGTTTCACGGGAAACACACCATGACGCGAGACGACGCCATCGCGCGCGCAACCGACACCTTCGACGCCGGGGCGTTCCTCGCACTCCTGCGGGAGGCGGTCGCCTACCCGACCGAGAGCCAGGCGCCGGGCCAGGAGGCGGCCCTGCACGCCTATCTCGACACCTTCATCACGCCTCTCGTCACCCGCCTCGGCTTCGAGACACCCAAAAAACACGACAATCCGGACGGGGTGCACGGCCCGTTCCTGATCGCCGAGCGGCACGAGGGACCGGACCTCCCTACCGTGCTGATCTACGGCCACGGCGACACGGTGCGGGGCTATCCCGAGCAGTGGCGCACGGGGCTGGGCCCCTGGGAGATCGTGGTCGAGGGCGACCGCTGGTACGGGCGCGGCACCGCCGACAACAAGGGCCAGCACGTCCTCAACCTCGCGGCCCTGGAGCAGGTGATCGCGGCGCGCGACGGCCGCCTCGGCTTCAACGTGAAGCTGCTGATCGAGATGGGCGAGGAATCCGGCTCGCCGGGCCTGCGTCCGTTCTGCCGCGCGCACGCGGAGGCCCTGCGCGCCGACGTGCTGATCGCCTCGGACGGGCCGCGGCTCAGCGCCGAGCGCCCGACCCTGTTCCTGGGCTCCCGCGGCGCCTACAATTTCGAACTGAGCCTGAACCTGCGCGAGGGTCCGCACCATTCCGGCAATTGGGGCGGCCTGCTGCGCAACCCCGGCACGGTGCTGGCCTCGGCGATCGCCTCGATGGTCGATGCCCGCGGCAGCATCCTGGTCGAGGCCCTGCGGCCGCCGCCCATCCCCGAGGGCGTGCGCGCGGCGCTCCGCGACATCCGGGTCGGCGAGGATCCGACCGCCCCGACGATCGATTCCGATTGGGGCGAGCCGGGGCTCACCCCGGCCGAGCGGGTCTTCGCCTGGAACACCCTGGAAGTCCTCGCCTTCAAGACCGGCGATCCGGACGGACCGCTCAACGCGGTGCCGCCCCACGCCAAGGCGACCCTGCAGCTGCGCTTCGTGGTCGGCACCGACTGGCAGAACCTGATCCAGAACGTGCGCGCGCATCTCGACGCCAACGGTTTTCCGATGATCGAGGTCCGGCCGGCCCGGGCTTCGGAGGTTTTTCAAGCGACCCGGCTGCCGGTGGAAGACCCCTGGGTGGAATGGGCGCTTCTCTCGATCGAGGCGAGCGCCGGAAAAAAACCGGCCCTGCTGCCCAATCTCGGCGGTTCGCTGCCGAACGACGCCTTCTCGGAGATCCTCGGGCTGCCGACCCTGTGGGTGCCGCATTCCTACCCGGCCTGCCGCCAGCACGGGCCGGACGAGCACATGCTCGCCTCCAGCACCCGCGAGGGCCTGGCGATCATGGCCGGGCTGTTCTGGGATCTCGGCGAGGCCGGGCCGGACATCCTGCGCCGCCGCGCCGCGAGGAGCTGAACCATGAGCGAGCCGGTCGTCCGCATCCGTGACCTGACGATCGCGCTCCCCAAGGGCGCCGACCGTCCCTACGCCGTCGAGGGCCTGAACCTCGACCTGGAGCCCGGCAAAATCCTCTGCGTGGTCGGGGAATCGGGCTCCGGCAAGTCGATGAGCGCCTACGCGCTCACCGGCCTCCTGCCCCGGGCGCTCAAGCCCGAGGGTGGCTCGATCCTGTTCGAGGGACGGGACCTGCTGAGCCTGGACGAGCCGGCCTGGCGCGCCCTGCGCGGCCGGCGGATCGCCATGGTGTTCCAGGAGCCGATGACCGCGCTCAACCCGGTGATGCGCATCGGCGACCAGATCGCCGAGATGTTCGAGGCGCATAACCTGCTCACCCGGGCCGAGCGGCGGGCCCGGGCGGTGGCCTTGGCGACCGAGGTCGGGCTGTCCAACCCCGAGGAGGCGGTGCGGGCCTATCCGCACCAGCTCTCCGGCGGCCAGCGGCAGCGCGCGATGATCGCCATGGCGCTCGCCCTGGAGCCGTCGGTCCTGGTCGCCGACGAGCCGACCACGGCGCTCGACGTCACCACCCAGGCCCAGATCCTGAAGCTGATCCGCGAGTTGCAGCGCAAGCGCGGGATGAGCGTCCTGTTCATCACCCACGATTTCGGCGTGGTCGCGGAGATCGCCGACCACGTGGCGGTGCTCCAGCGCGGCCGGCTGGTTGAATCGGGCAGCGCCGAGGCGGTGCTGCGCGATCCCCAGGCCCCCTACACGAAGGCGTTGCTCGCCGCGGTGCCGAGCCTGACCCCGCCGGTGCGGGCCAGCGTGCAGGCCTCCCCCGTGGCCCTGTCGGTAATCGGGCTGTCCAAGACCTACACCACCAAGGCCGGCCTGTTCGGCAACCCCCGGGTGGTCGCGGCGGTCAAGGAGGTCGCCTTCGACGTGCGGCGCGGCGAGACCCTGGGGCTGGTCGGCGAATCCGGCTCCGGCAAGTCGACCACGGCGCGGCTCGCGATCCGGCTGATCGAGCCCGACGGCGGCACCGTCCGGCTCGGCAGCCTCGACTACACCGCGCTCCGGCGTGCGGACCTGCGGGCTCAGCGCAGTCGCATCCAGATGATCTTCCAGGACCCGTTCGCCTCGCTGAATCCGCGCCGCACCGTGGAGCAGATCATCATGGCGGGCCCGGTCGCCCACGGCGTTCCGGCCGCGGAGGCGCGGGAGCGCACCCGGAGCCTCCTCGACCTCGTCGGCCTCGACCCGAAGGCGGCCGCCCGCTACCCGAACGCCTTCTCGGGCGGCCAGCGCCAGCGCATCGGCATCGCCCGGGCGCTCGCCATGGAGCCGGACGTGCTGGTGGCCGACGAGGCGGTCTCCGCGCTCGACGTCTCGGTCCAGCGCCAGGTGCTGGATCTCCTGGAGGACCTGAAGCAGCGGCTGTCGCTGGCGATGCTGTTCATCACCCACGACCTGCGGGTGGCGGCCACGATCTGCGACCGGATCGCCGTGATGCATCGCGGCGCCATCGTGGAAATGCGCACCACCGCCGACCTGTTCGCGGCCCCGGAGCACGCCTACACCCGCAGCCTCCTGGCCGCGGTGCCGGGCGCCCGCGCTTCGTAGCGGCGCTTCGTGGGTTGAGGGAGGGGGCGTCCACCGCCCTCCGCTTGTCCGCGGCCCATCGAGGCGCCGCGTCGGGCCCGCATCGCAGGGCGGCGCCCGAGGCCCGTCCCGTCGCCTTTCGAAGGATGCCGCGGGATGCCGTGGGACACAGAGACAAGTTTTTTGGACGAAGTCGGTCTGTCGTGCTTCGGGCCATCCGGTAGAATGGCCACGTTGTCGAGGGTCGAGCGCCCCGGCGGACCTACGGCCGACCGAACCGTCCGTCCCCGCTCGCGCCTCGAACGCGGACGGGGACTTTTTGACGTGTCGTTCTCAGCCAAGCCCGATAAGCCCCAGTCCCCGCGCAGGCGGTCCCTGCCGGACGGGCAACCGTCCCGGCGCCAGGGATCGGCGCAACGGGCCGTGCGCGGGCCGGCAACCGGCGAACGCCACGTCCCCCCCGCGCCGGAGGTGGCCGCCGTGGCCGTCGGCGCCCGCATCATCTACCTGAGCTGGGCCCAGACCTTTGGCCGCCCGCCCAGCGCCCGCCTGCCCGGAATGACCGCACGCGTGCTGCCGTTCCGCAGGCGCTGACGCGCACCCTGGTCAACGCCGGCGATCAGCCGTTCGTGCCGGTCCGGCGCTGCTCGGCGCGGGCGCCCGGAACACCGAGGCCGATCGCCTTGGCGAGGGCGGAGCGCTGCGCGGCGTAGCCCGGCGCCGTCATCGGGTAATCCGTCGGCAGGCTATAGCGCTCGCGATACCGCTCCGGCGTCAGGCCGTGGGCGGTGAGATGCCGCTTGAGCGTCTTGTACGACCGCCCGTCGATGAAGCTGACGATCCCGTCCTGCTGGACCGACTTGCGGATCTGCGCCGCGGTCGGCGGCTCGATCACGGGTGCGACCTCGACGGGCACCTTGCGGTCGAGGTTGATCAGCGCGCCGTGCACGCTGGCGATCAACGCCGGCAGGGACGTGGGTGGGACGGGGTTGTTCGAGACGTAAGCCGCGACGACGTCGCCGACCAGCACGGCGAGTTCGGTGCTGCTCTCAGGATGCGTTTCGGGCACGGCGCGAGTTCCGATCTAAGCTTTCGTGGATGACGCATTGGTTCCAAAGCAAAAACCATCGCAGTGTCAAGATGGTCTGTTCAGCCGATTGCCCGAAACGGCAGCATTTTAATGCCGACACTCTAGACAACGCTGTCTGGACAGAGTGTTTTCACTCAGACGCCCGGCGGCTTTGTTGCGGGACCCAAGCTTAGATTCGGCAGGAATTCGAAATACAAGACTCAGAACACAATTTTAAGCTTGTCCACGCCCTCAACCGATCCCCAGGCCGCGGATCAGGCCGAGGCTGACCGCGACGAGGACGGCCAGCGACGCGGTCACGGCCAGGGTGACCCGGCCTCCGACCCGGGCGAGCACCCGCACATCGACGCCGAGGCCGAGGGCCGCCATGGACAGCACCGTGAGCACGCCCGCGAGCTGCGTCAGCGGTTTGACGGCCGCATCCGGGATCAGCCCTATGGAGCGGGACGTCGCCAGGACCAGGAAGCCGAGGATGAACCACGGCACCAGCTTGGTCAGGCCGGGCCGGCCCTTCGCGCGGGTCGATTCCGCCTCGGCGTCCTGCCCGGCCTCCCGCGGCAGGCGCGGGGCGATCAGTGAGAACGCCACCACCACCGGTCCCAGCATCAGCACGCGCACGAGCTTGACCAGGGTGCCGACCTGGGTGGAGAGCAGGCTCACCGGGACGGTCGCGGCCAGCACCTGCGGGACCGCGTAGACGGTGAGCCCGGCCAGCACGCCGTACTGGTTGTCGCTCAGGCCCGCGAGCGGCACGAACAGCGGCAAGCCGAGCACCATCAGCACGCCGAGCACCGCGGTGAACGCGATGGCGGCCGCGATGTCCTTGGGCTGCGCCCCGATCACCGGCGCCACCGCGGCGATGGCCGAGTTGCCGCAGATCGCGTTGCCGCACGCCACCAGGATCGCCATCCTGGGCGGCAGGCCGAGCGCCCGGCAGATCCCCACGCTGGCGCCGATCCCGATCACAACGGTGCCGACGATGCCGGCGAGCAGCGCCGGACCGGAGGCCAGGATCGCCCCGAGGCTCAGCGAGGCGCCCAGCAGTACGACGGCCACCTCCAGGAGTTGCTTCGCCGAGAACGCGATGCCGGTGCGAAACCGGGCATCCGGCGTCCAGGCGGTGCGGATCGCGATCCCAATCAGGATCGCCAGCACCAGGGCCTCGACATAGGGATGGCCGGCAACCCGCTCCTCGAGCGCCTGCGCGGCCATGGCCAGGGCGGTGATCGCCGCGCACAGGCCGATGCCCGGCAGTACGGAGGTGGCCGCCCCGTCCCGCACGGTGGTCCCGGTTTCACCCGTCCGGGCCGATGATCTGGGGCTCACGCCGGTCGCTCCACGGTCGACATCCGAGCAAAGGGAAGAAAACGTTTGTCGCGAGCGCACAAGAGAGAAGGACGCTCTCCGGCACGAGAAAACTTCGGAAGTCCCGTCCATTGCGGCGCGGGGTCCCGAGCGCGACATTCACCGTCATGCGCACCACCCCGGATACTCGGTCGACGACGATGGCGTTCGACCCCTTTGGCGAGCCCGTCGCCGCGGGCGTGGCCGAGGCGTGCCCGACCGCTTCGGGCGACCGGACCGCGCGCCGGGTCGGTGGTGCCGTGTTCTGGGCCCTCGCCCTGACGATCCTGGCCGGCCGCATCTACGCCTACGACCTGCCGGTGGTGCAGAGCGTCGCGTCCTACGCCGCGCAGGCCGTGACGCTGCGCTGAGGCGCGGCCGTCGCTCAATACGTGTCCGCCAGGTAGGCCGCGATCGCGTGGCCGTCCGCCTCGTCGATCGGGGCGTGGTAGACCTTGATCATCTTGGTCACCTCCGACTCCCAGAACGCCTTCCCCCGCCCCGGGGGCTGGGTGGCGATGTAATCGACGGAGTGGCAGGTCTGGCAATTGGCCTGCGCTGCGGCGAAGCCCTGCGCCTGGCCACCCGACGCACCGTCCTTCGGGGCCCGCAACTCGGCCGTGGGATCCGGCACCGTGTAGCGGCGCGGGGCCGAGAGGGCTGTGCCGGCGAGAAGGCCGGCGATCATCGATCCGATCAAAAGCGCGCGCATCCCGTTCCCCCTCACGCCGCCCGGACCCGGGTGATCTCGACGCCGTTGCGCATGTACCCGGACGGGTTCCAGAGCGAGTCCATCGGCTGCGTGCTGCCGTCGTTGGCGGTGGCCCGGACCCGGACGCTGTGCGCGCCCGCGGCCAGGTCGAGGGTGAGCGACCAGGGCCGGAACGCGTAGGGACCCAAATCCTGGCCCAGGGCGGCCTGCGTCCAGGTCCGGCCCTCGTCGGTGGACACCGCGACCGTCTTGATCCCGGAGCCGCCGTCGAACGCGATGCCGCGCACGTGCACCGGACCGGCCTTGATGTCCGCCCCGTCGGCGAGATTGGTCAGGAACGACCGCACGTTGAGCCGGCCGATCGGCACCGTGGCTTTGGCGGCCTGGCCCGGCTCCGTGCAGGCGCAGGCATTGTCCGGGATGCGGTAGGCGCTCTTCATGAAGAAGCCGTCGAACGGCGTGTCGCGCACCGTGATCGCGTTCAGGTGCTTGACCCAGTAGGTGCCGTAGAAGCCCGGCACCACGAGGCGCAGCGGAAACCCGTTGAGCCAGGGCAGGTCCTCGCCGTTCATGCCCCAGGCCAGCATCACCTCGCCGTCGCGGGCCTGGTCGAGGCCGAGCGCCTTCACGAAGTCCGGGGTCTCGGGCAGGACCGGCCCGTCCATCCCGTCGAACGCGACCTGCACGGCGCCCGCCTTCACCCCGGCGCGGTCGAGCACGCTCTTCAGCGGCACGCCGGTCCAGCGCGCGCAGCCCATGGCGCCGTTGGCGAGTTGACCGCCGGCCATGCGCGGCTCGAAGAAGCCGCGCGAGTTCCCCGAGCATTGATTGACCGCCACGATCTCGCTCCGCCCCGGCAGCGCCTTGATCTCCGCGAGCGACAGCGAGAGCGGCCGGTCGACGTGGCCGGCGACGCCGAGCCGGAACGTGTCCGGGTCGATCTCCAGGGGAATGTCGGCCAGGTGATAGCGGACGAAGAAGGCGTCGTTGGGGGTGATCGCCCCCTCGTCGAACACCGCGAACGGCGTCTCCAGCTGGGGCGGCCGGGCCGTGGTCTGCAGAAGCGGGCGCTTGCCCGGATAGGCGACCAGCGGGCGCGTGCCGTTGCCGAAGGGAAGCACGACCTCCTCAGCCCGGGCGCGCAAGGGCGTCGCCGCAACAGCCAGCGCGCCGAGGCCGCCCTGGAGAACGCGGCGCCTGTCGAGATGAGCCATCGTCGCGTCCTTCATCCGCCGTCCCGGCATACCGAGCGATCCTGCGCGGACGCCCCGCGATCCGGCCGTCTCGAGCGCCCCTGCCGTGGCGGTGTATCAGACTTTCCCTTGCCCGAACCGCTTCGCCCCGCAGCGTGCGTGTTTCACGGGAAACACCGCATCGCCGTCACCCCAACGCTTCGATCTCGGCCGCGAGGGTGTCCGGAACCGTCAGCCCGTCCCGCGCGGCGCGGACCCGCAGGTCGAGGCGCCGGCTTCCCGGCAGGCGAGCGCCGTCCTGCGCCTCGATCGAAGCCGCCAGGACGGCGAAGCGCTCCGGGGCGTCGGGGCCGAGGGCCGTGGCGTCGATCGCCAGGATCAGCTGTCCGGTGCCGGGCGGGTCGCCCGCCGCGTCGAGGAACGAGCTGGCCTCGGCGGCGAAGCGGGCACCGGTGAGCCCGGCCGCCAGGAGTTCCACCATCAAGGCGAGCGCCGTCCCCTTGGCGTCGCCGAGCGGCGCCATCGTGCCGTCGAGGGCGGCGGCGGGATCGGTGGTCGGGCGTCCCTCGGCATCGAGCGCCCAGCCCTCCGGGATCGCCTCGCCGCGCTGCTTCGCGCCGACGATGCTGGCCCGGGCGACCTTCGACAGGGCGAGGTCGATCACGATGGGCGCCCGACCGGGCAACGGGCAGCCGAAGGCCAGCGGGTTGGTGCCGAACACCGCCCGGCTGCCGCCCCAGGGCGCCATGGCGGCGGGGGTGTTGGCGAACAGGATCGCGACGCACCCGGCCTCGGCCAGCGCCTCGACGGGCAGGCCGGCCGCCCCGCAATGATGCGAGCGGCGGATCCCGGCCGCCGCGATCCCCTGCCGGCGTGCCAGATCCGGCAGCTCGGCCAGGGCCGCGTCGAGCGCCGGGTAGGCGAAGCCGTTGCCGGCATCGATCGCCAGGAGTCCCGGCCGGGGCCGGCTCACCACCACGCGGGCATCGCCCACGACCTTGCCGGTGCGCAGCTGCGCGGCGTAGCCCGGCACCCGCGACAGGCCATGGCCCTTCAGGCCGTCCGCCTCCGCGGCGACCAGCGCGCGGGCGGTGCTGTCGGCGGCGGCAGGGGCGGCGCCACAGCGGCGGAAGGCGCCGGCCGCGAGCGCGTGGGCCTCCGCGAGGGACAGGGTCGGCATGGTGGTCGAGGCTCCGGGTCACCGCGAAGGATCCGCGGGGCATACCCGAAGCCGCGCCGCTTGAGGATCAGGCGTCAGGGGATCAGGCGTCAGGGGATCAGGCCTGCATGCCCCAGCGCTGGATGGTCCGCCGCTCGATCGTCTGGAAGATCAGGTTCTCCACCACGAGGCCGATCAGGATCACGGTGAGCAGCCCGGCGAACACGTTCGGGATGTCGAGCATGTTCTTGTTCTCGAAGATGAACCAGCCGAGCCCGCCCGCCCCGGAGCTGACGCCGAACACCAGCTCGGCCGCGATCAGCGTGCGCCACGCGAAGGCCCAGCCGACCTTCAGGCCGGTGAGGATCGACGGGAACGCGGCCGGGATCAGGATCTTGCCGATCAGCCGCGGGCCCGACAGCCCGTAATTGCGCCCGACCATCGTGAGCGTCCGGCTCACCGACAGGAAGCCCGAATGGGTGTTGAGCGCGATCGCCCAGGTCACCGAGTGGACCAGGACGAAGATCAGGCTGCCGTTGCCGAGCCCGAACCAGATCAGCGCCAGCGGCAGCAGCGCGATCGCCGGCAGCGGGTTGAACATCGACGTCAGGGTCTCGAGGAGGTCGGTCCCGATCCGCGACGCGATGGCGATGCCGGTGAGCAGGGTCGCCAGGAGGACGCCGGCGGCGTAGCCCATCAGCAGCACCTTCAGCGAGCTCCAGGCCCGGGCCGGCAGCGTCCCGTCGGCGACCGCCCGGAAGAACGCCTCCATGGTGGCCGAGAAGGTCGGGAACAGGAGGTCGTTGTCGAGGTAGCGCCCGTAGGCCTCCCAGATCCCCGCCAGCAGGACGAGGATCAGGATCTTGCGCAGCCAGGCTTGGTTGTAGAGGCGCTCGAACGCCGAGAGCGGCTTCTCCACAACCGGGGCGCCGTGGGCGTGGCCGGTCTCCCGCACGATCTCGGGGCGGGCCGGATCCGTGGCGGCGGGGCGCGGCGGCACCGTCAGGGGAGCGCCGGTCAACACGCGCGCGCTAGACATTCTCCGCCTCCGGGATCTCTTCCGAAAAGAGCATCTGCTGGATGCGGTTCTCGAGCCGCAGCGCCGCCTCCGGGGTTGCCGCGCTGTTGAGCTCGGCCTTGACCTCGCCCGGATGGGGCGAGAGCAGCAGGATGCGCGAGCCGACCTTGATCGCCTCGGGGATCGAGTGCGTCACGAACAGCACCGTGAAGCGCGTCTCCTCCCAGAGCATCAGCAGCTCGTCCTGCATGCGCCGCCGGGTGAGCGCGTCGAGCGCCGCGAACGGCTCGTCCATCAGCAGGATGTCGGGCTCCATCGCCATGCCGCGGGCGATGGCGACGCGCTGCTTCATGCCGCCCGACAGGGTGTGCGGGTAGCTGTCGGCGAACTTCGTCAGGTTGACCTTGTCGATGTAGAGGTTCGCCCGCTCCAGCGCCTCCCGTCCCTTCAGCCGGCCCGAGGCTTCGAGGGCGAAGACCACGTTCTGCCGGACCGTCTTCCATGGCAGCAGCTGGTCGAATTCCTGGAACACCATCATCCGGTCGGGGCCGGGCTCGGTCACCGGGCGGCCTTTCAGCCGGATCTCTCCCTCGGTGGGGGCCATGTAGCCGCCCACCGCCTTGAGCAGGGTCGACTTCCCGCACCCGGAGGGTCCGAGCAGAACGAACCGGTCCCCGGGCCAGATCCGGAAGCTCACCCGGTAGGTGGCCGTGACGAGGTGCTCGGGCGTCTTGTAGCGGAGCGTGACGCCGTCGACCTCCAGCAGAGGCTGACCCGTATCCATCCATCCTCCCTGGCGCCGCGGCTTGAGCCGCGTGTCGCTGATCGTCCGGCGATGGTCCGGACCTCACGGGAAAGTGTAGGATCGATGCGGCGAGGCTGTAAAGCGGTGTATTCTTAATAAACTAGGATTGCTGTCCGGTTGAACCCGCTCGTTGCGTCGGTCTTGAGCGACTGCGCGGGTGTGGAATCGGCCGCTTATGCCGGTTCGGACGCGGCGCTGGAGGTTCTGTTTCGTACGGTTCCCAGGCGCGCTCGATCGATGGTCCTCCGCTCCCAAGGACGGCGGCCTGCGAGCCCTTCGGCGGAAAACCGCATCGTCCCCATCTCAAACCGGGTGCCACCATCGACCCCGCAGCACCACGCCCTCCGACACGATCCGCTGGGCGCCAGTCATGTGCTCGCCCCGCGTGTCCACGTAGTCGAACGCCCCGTCCTGCACCGACAGCACGGTGGCATCGCCGAGCGCCCCGACCTTCAGGGTCCCGTATTCCATGCGCTTGAGCGCCACCGCGGCGTTGACCGTGGAGGCGGCGACGACGTCGCGCAGACTCATGCCGAGGCAGAGCATCTTGGACATGGTGGTGACCTGATCGAAGGCCGGCCCGTCGATGCAGAGCTGGTGCACGTCGGACGAGATCGTGTCCGGCAGGAAGCCCCCCGCCAGCATGGCCCGGGCGGTCTTGAACGCGAACGAGCCTTTGCCGTGGCCGATATCGAACAGCACGCCGCGCGCCCGGGCCTCCCGCAGGGCGGGCTTCACGGCGCCCTGGGCGGTGATCGGGGAATTCGGGAACGGCCGGAAGGCGTGGGTCAGCACGTCGCCGGGGCGCAGCATGGCCAGCACCGCCTCGTAGCTCGGCGGCGGCTCGTCGATATGGGCCATCAGCGGCAGGCCGGTCTCCTCCGCGACCTGCAGGGCGATGTCGAGGGGCGCGGTGCCCTGGTCGCCGGAGGCGTGGCGCCCGACCCGGACCTTGATGCCGACGATGACGTCCCGGTTGGCCTCGACCACCTCCACGGCCTCGCGGGGCGCCATCAGCCGCGGATCCTCGCTCTCGCCGACCATGATGGTCTTCGAGAAGCCGAAGATGCCGGCGAAGGAGACGTGCAGGTAGGCCAGGATCCGCGCCTCCGAGCGGTCGATGACGTGGGTGCGAAATCCGGAAAAGTTGCCGGGCCCGGCACTGCCGGTATCGACCGAGGTCGTCACCCCGGAGGTCCGGCAGAACGCGTCGGCGTCGATGCCCAGCGAGGTACCGCCCCAGTAGACGTGGGTGTGCAGGTCGATCAGCCCGGGCGTGACGATCGCGCCCGCCATCGCGCGCACCTGCGTGCCCGGGCCCGCGACCAGATCGCGGCCGAAGCCCGAGACCCGGCCCTGCGCGAAGGCGACGTCGCCGATCCCGTCGTGGTTCTGGGACGGGTCGATGATCCGCGCACCCTTGAGGATGAGGTCGTGCGGCACGGCTGTCTCCGGGATCGTGTCAGGCCGCGACCGCCGGTGCGGACGCGTCGTCGTTGAGGTGGCAGGCGGCCAGGTGGCCGGCGCCCACCGGATCGAGGCGGGGCTCCTCAACCCGGCAGCGTTCGAAGGCCTGCGGGCAGCGGGTGTGGAAGCGGCAGCCGGCGGGCGGATTGATCGGGCTTGGGACGTCGCCCTTGAGCACGATGCGGGTGCGCCCGGCCCCGGGCTCGGGGATCGGCACCGCCGAGAGCAGGGCCTGGGTGTAGGGGTGCTTCGGGGCCAGGAACAGCGCCCGCCGCGGGCCGATCTCGACGATCTTGCCGAGATACATCACCGCCACCCGGTGGGTCATGTGCTCCACTATGGCGAGGTCGTGCGAGATGAACAGCATCGCGAGGTCGAGCTCGCGCTGCAGGTCGCGCAGCAGGTTGACGATCTGGGCCTTCACCGAGACGTCGAGCGCCGAGACCGCCTCGTCGCAGATGATCAGGTCCGGCTCGGCGGCGAGCGCCCGGGCGATGCCGATGCGCTGGCGCTGGCCGCCGGAGAATTCGTGGGGCCAGCGCCCCAACGCCTCGCGCGGCAGGCCGACCCGCTCCATCAGGGCCGCGAGCTTCGCCTCGATGTCGGCCGAGCCCTTGGCCAGCCCGAAATTGCGGATCGGCTCGGCCAGGATCGCCCGCACCCGCATCCGCGGGTTGAGCGACGAGAACGGGTCCTGGAACACCATCTGCATCCGCCGGCGCACGGGCCGCAGGGTGCCGGCCGAGAGGTCGTCGATGCGGCGGCCGGCCAGCACCACCTGCCCGGCGGTCGGCGTGTAGAGGCGCATCAGCGCCTTGGCGACCGTGGACTTGCCGCAGCCGGATTCGCCGACCAGCGACAGGGTCTCGCCCCGGTCCACCGTGAAGGACAGGCCGTCCACCGCCTTGAGCACCCGGGTCGACCGGCCGAACAGGCCGCCGCCGAGGGAAAAGTGTTTCTTGAGGTCATTGACCTCCAGCAGGGTGCGGGATGTGGGCGCGGGGGTGACGCTCATGCCGCGAGGGCGTCCTTGGGCGCGTAGTGACAGGCGGCGAGATGCGCGGGGGCCTTCGGCTCCAGGGCCGGGGCGTAGGCGCGGCACAGGTCGGTCACGTCCGGGCAGCGTCCGGCGAAGACGCAGCCCTCGATCCGCTGCTTCAGGCTCGGGACCATGCCGGGAATCTCGGCGAGCCGCTCGGTGGCGCCGTGCTCGACAGCGCCGAGCTTGGGCACGGCCCCCATCAGGCCGCGGGTGTAGGGATGGCGCGGCGCCCGGAACAGGTCACGGACCGAGGCCTCCTCGACCTTCCGGCCGGCATACATCACCACCACCCGGTCGGCGACTTCGGCGACCACGCCGAGATCGTGGGTGATCAGCATGATCGCGGCGCCGACGCGATGCTTCAGGTCGCGCATCAGGTCGAGGATCTGGGCCTGGATGGTCACGTCGAGCGCCGTGGTCGGCTCGTCGGCGATCAGGAGCTTGGGCGAGCAGGCGAGCGCGATGGCGATCATCACCCGCTGGCGCATGCCGCCCGAGAGCTGGTGCGGGTATTCCCGCACCCGGCGCCCGGGCTCGGGGATGCCGACCAGCGTCAGCATCTCCACGGCCCGGGCCTCGGCCTCGCGCCGGCTCAGGCCCTGGTGCAGCCGCAGGGTCTCGCCGATCTGGCGGCCCACCGTCAGCACCGGGTTCAGGCTGGTCATCGGCTCCTGGAAGATGACGCTGATGTCGTTGCCGCGGATCTTGCGCATCGCGCGGGTCGGCAGGTCGAGGAGATTCGTCCCCTCGAACCGGATGGCGCCGGCGATGCTGGCCGGCGGCTCGGGCAGGAGGCGCAGGATCGACATCGCGGTCACCGACTTGCCGCAGCCGGATTCGCCGACGATCGCCAGGGTCTCACCCGCCTGGATGGCGAAGGACACGCCGTCCACCGCCCGGTTCACCCCGTCGGGGGTGCGGAAGTGGACCTGCAGGCTCTCGATCGACAGGAGGGGGGTGCCGCTCACGCTGCTGGTCCTCACGCGTCTTTGGCCATGCGGGGGTCGAGGGCGTCGCGCAGGCCGTCGCCGACGAGGTTCACCGCGAGCACCGTCATGGACAGGAAGATCGCCGGGAACAGGATGATGTAGAACTTCACCTGCCAGAGGGCCCGGCCCTCGGCCATGATGTTGCCCCAGGACGGCGTCGACGGCGGCACGCCCGCGCCGATGAACGACAGGATCGCCTCGGTGATCATCGCGGAGGCGCAGATGTACGTCGCCTGCACGGTCATGGGCGCCAGGGTGTTGGGCAGGATGTGGCGCCAGATGATCGCCGGCATGCGCGTGCCCGTGGTTACGGCGGCCTCGACATAGGGCTGCTCGCGCAAGGACAGCACGACGCCCCGGACCAACCGGGCGACCCGGGGGATCTCCGCGATGGTGATCGCCACGATCACGTTCTGGACCGAGCCGCGGGTGAGCGCCATCAGGGTGATGGCCAGCAGTATCGGCGGGATCGACATCATGCCGTCCACGATCCGCATGACGATGCCGTCGAGCCAGCGCACCATCCCGGAGACGAGTCCGACCGCGAGCCCCGCCACCGAGGCGAGGAGCGCCACGGAAAAGCCGACCAGCAGCGAGACCCGGGCTCCGTAGACCACCCGCGAATAGATGTCCCGACCGAGCATGTCGGTGCCGAACCAGTATTGGGCCGAGGGCACGCGGGTGCGCTTGGCCGGCGCCAGGGCGGTGGGATCGACGGTGCCGAGATAGGGCGCGAGCACCGCCATCAGGAACACGACGAGGAGCAGGCCCCCGCCGGCCACGATGGTCGGGTTGCGGCGCACATAGGTCCAGACCCGGCCCCGGCGCTTGCGGGCCGGGATCACGTCCGGCAGCGGCGTGGCGACGGCGAGCCCCGCGGGGGGCGGCCCCTTGTGCGGCGGGCCCTTGAGCGACGGGTCCGCGGCGCGCGACGGACCGGAGAGAGGCGCGACGGTCGCGGTCAATAGCGGATCCTCGGGTCGAGCAAGGTGTAGAACAGGTCGATGGCGAGGTTCACCAGCACGTAGACGAAGCTGAACAGCAGGACGACGCCCTGGATGACCGGGTAATCGCGCCGCAGGATCGCATCGACCGTGAGGCGGCCGAGGCCGGGAATCGCGAACACCGTCTCGGTGACGACGGCGCCGCCGATCAGCAGCGCGATGCCGATGCCGATCACGGTGACGATCGGCACCGCGGCGTTCTTGAGGGCGTGGATGAACAGCACCGGCCCCTGCGCCAGCCCCTTGGCCCGGGCGGTGCGCACGTAATCCTGCTGCAGCACGTCCAGCATGGTCGCCCGCGTCACCCGGGCGATCAGCGCAATGTAGACGAGGCCCAGCGTCACCGCGGGCAGGATCAGGTTCGCGAACCACGGCCACAGGCCCTGCTCAATCGGCGTGTAGCCCTGCACCGGCAGCCAGCCGAGTTCGAGGGCGAACACGTAGGCCAGCACGTAGCCGACCACGAAGACCGGCACCGAGAAGCCCATCACGGCGAGCCCCATGACCAGGCGGTCGATCAGGCTGCCGGCCTTCCAGGCCGCCACGACGCCGAGCGGCACCGCGACCACGACGGCCAGGATCAGGGTGACGAGCATCAGCGAGACGGTCGGCTGCACCCGCTGCCCAATCATCGTGGTGACCGGCAGGTTGGTGAAGATCGAGGTGCCGAGGTCCCCGTGCAGGATCTGCCAGGACCATTCGCCGAACCGGACCAGGAACGGCCGGTCGAGGCCGAGCGAGGCGCGGATGCGCGCGACGTCGTCCGGTGTCGCCTGATCGCCCGCGATGATCGCGGCCGGATCGCCGGGGGCGAAGTAGAGGAGGCTGAAGACGAACAAGCCGACCACCGCCATCACCGGGATGGTGGCCAGGATGCGCCTGCCGATATAGCCGAGCATGGGACGCCTCCTGGCCTCAGGCCTTCGACACGCCCCAGGTGAACGGGATCGGCCCCTTCACGATGCCGGAGACGTTCTTGCGCCAGGCCTGGTAGCCGAGGAAGAACCCGGTCGGCACGTAGACCACGCCCTCGCAGGCGGCGGCGTTGACCTTGTCGATGGCGGCCTTTTCGGCGGCCGGGTCGGCCGCGTCGAACCACTCGGCGATGGCGGCCTCCACGGGCGGGACGTTGGGCCAGCCGAACCAGGCCTTGTCGCCGCTGGCCCGGACCGCGGGATAGCCCGCCGGATTGATGCAGTCGGCGCCCGCGTGCCAGGTGTGGAACATGTTCCAGCCGCCCTGGGACGGCGGCGCCTTGGACGCCCGGCGGGTGCCGGTGGTGCCCCAGTCGGTGGCGACGAAGTCGACGTTGAAGCCCATCTGCTTCAGCAGGTCGGCGGTGATGTCGCCCTGCGCCTTGGTGATCCCCTGGTCCTGCGCCACCACGCAGACGACGGGCTCGCCCTTGTAGCCGGCTTCCTTCAGCAGCTTCTGGCCGAGCTTGATGTCGCCCTTTCCGACGCTGCCCCCGCCCGCCTCGGTGTAGAGCGGCGTGCCCGGCGTGAAGAAGCCCGGCAGCGTCTTCCATAAGGTGTCGTCGTCGCCGACGATCGCCCGCATGTAATCCTCCTGGCTCATGGCGGTCATGACGGCCTGGCGGATCTTCGGGTTGTCGAAGGGCGGATGCAGGTGGTTCATCCGGAACGACCCGACATTGCCCAGCGGGTCGGCGATGTCGACGTTGAGGTTGGCGTTCTTGCGCAGGAGCGGCACGAGGTCGGAGATGGGGTTCTCCCACCAGTCGACCTCGCCGTTCTGCAGGGCCGCCGACGCGGTGGCCGCGTCCGGCATGATCACCCACTCGACCCGGTCGACCAGGATGTGCTTGCCGCCCGCCAGCCACGAATTCGGCTCCTCGCGGGGCTTGTAGCCGCCGAATTTCTGGAACACGGCGCGCGCGCCCGGCACCCATTCGTTGCGCACGAAGGTCATCGGGCCGGAGCCGACATACTCGGTGATCTGCGTGAACGGGTCGGTCTTGGCGATCCGCTCCGGCATGATCAGGGCCATCGGGGCGTTGGTCTTGCCGAGCGCGTAGAGGAGCTTCGGGAACGGCTTCTTGAGTCGCCAGCGGAACGTCCGGTCGTCGACCGCGGCGAGGTCGTCCTGGATACCCCGGATCATCAGGCCGATCGGGTCCCGGGCCATCCAGCGTCCGAGGCTCGCCACCACGTCCTTGGCCAGCACCGGCTCGCCGTCGTGGAAGGTCTGGCCGGGCCGCAGCCGGAAGGTCCAGGTCAGCTGGTCGCCCGAGACCTCCTCGGATTCGACCATCTGGCGCTGCGGCTTCAGCTGGGCGTCGACGCCGTACAGCATGTCCCACACGAGGGTGCCGGCATTGCGCACCACGTATTGCGTGCCCCAGATCGGATCGAAATTGGCGAGGTTCGCCTGGGGCACGAAGCGCAGCACCTTGGCGCCCTGCGCCACGGCCGGCATCGCGACCTGCGGGGCGGCCAGCCCGAGTGCGGCCGAGCCCTTGAGGAACGTCCTGCGGTCCATCGTGATCTCCCTGGCCGGCGGGATCTCGATCCCGGCCACCGGCCCGCACTCCGGGTGCGTCTGTGAATCGGTCGACGGAAGGACCCGGCCGTGTATCGCGGCCGGGGGAGGCTGGATTTTCACACGATCAGCAACATGCGCCAGTTCCCTGCTACCGCAAGACGGTTTTGGGGGATCGAATTCCAGTTATCCGCATCCTGTTCGCGCACGGCCTCATCCGGCTGGATGGAGTCCGGCCGGGGACGCGGAGGGGCGGTGGAGGATCGGCGGTCATCGTGCTCACGCCGGCGACCTCGCAAGCCTCGCGCCACCGTGGGTGGAAGAGAATTCAAAATGCAGCGCGCGCCGGCCATGCACGGCGGGATCGCGGGATCGGAAGCGGGATTTCAGTGGGCTCGCCGCCTTCCGGCGGAGGCCCTGGGAAACCGGCTCCGCCCTGGACCCGCGAACGGTCTCGGACCTTTCGACACCGGACCTTTCGTCAGCCCACCTGGCGCAGATGCGATCCGCGCGTCCGGGCTTCCGCCTGCTGGGCGCGGATGAAGGCGGCGATCCGCGGTGCGATGACGGTGCGGTAGCGGGAGCCGTTGAACACCCCGTAATGCCCGACGCCAGCCTGGAGATGGTACGCCTTGCGGGATTCGGGCAGGTTCGGCGTCAGGTCGAGGGCCGCCTTGGTCTGGCCGACCCCGGAGATGTCGTCGTTCTCGCCCTCCACCGCCAGGATGGCGCAGCGGCGGATCGCCCCGAGATCGACCGGGGTGCCGCGGTGACGCATCCGGCCCGTCGGCAGGTCATGGTCGACGAAGACCGTCTGAACGGTCTGCAGGTAGTATTCCGCGGTCAGGTCCATCACCGCGAGGTACTCGTCGTAGAAGTCCCGGTGCTTCTCGGCCGAGTCGCCGTCGCCCTTCACCAGATGGTCGAACATGTCCGAATGGGCGGTGACGTGGCGGTCGAGGTTCATCGCCATGAAGCCCGATAGCTGCAGGAAGCCGGGATAGACCCGGCGCCAGGCCCCCGGGAAGATCGGCGGCACCAGGCTGATCGTGTTGCGCTCGAACCAGGTCTGGCCGCGCTCCTGGGCGAGGCAGTTCACCGCCGTGGGCGAGCGGCGGGTGTCGATCGGGCCGCCCATCAGGGTCATGGAAGCCGGCACCGCCGGGTCGCCCTCCCCTTGGCCGTCCTTGCTCTCCATCAGCGCCACCGCGGCCAGGACCGGCACCGCCGGCTGGCACACCGCCATGATGTGCAGGTCCGGCCCGAGCAGCGCGAACATCTCCTGCAGGTAGTCGATGTAGGTGTCGAGATCGAAGCGCCCCGCCGCGAGCGGCACCATCCGGGCATCGTTCCAGTCGGTGATGTAGACCCGGTGGTTCGGCAGCATCGCCTCCACGGTGCCGCGCAGCAGCGTGGCGTAGTGCCCCGACATCGGCGCGACGATGAGCAGCTTCGGCTCCGGCTCGGCGGGCGGGGTCAGGAAGGCCCGCTCGAACGCCACCAGCCGGCAGAACGGCCGCTCCCAGACGACCCGCTCGCTGACCGGGACCGCTGCGCCGTCGATCAGCGTCTCGGTGAACCCGAAGGCCGGCTTGCCGTAGCGGCGGGTGGCGCGCTCGAACATCTCGCAGCCCGCGCTGACCGCCCGGGCATAGGGTCCGTAGGCCAGGGGATTGCCGGGCATCTGGAGCGCGTGGCGGGTCAGGTCGGCGGCGAGCCGGGCCGGCGCCATCATGGCGCGGGCGCCCTCGAACATCGCGTAAGCCAGAAGCATCGCCACCTCGCGTCCCGGGACTGCCGGCGGAGCGCCGGCGGGCGAAAAGCCTGACGCAACCCGCGGTGACAGCCTAAGGTTCCACCCTGAACGATCGCGGAACATCCGCGCCCCGGGGCGACTTGCCCGTCACGACCCCGTCGGCTCGACGGGGCCGCACGTCTGCCCAAGCTCTGCGTCGGTGAGGATTCACCCGGCGCTGCATCGATGCACGCATGCCCGACAGCAATCTCAACGGCCTCGTCCGCAACGCCCGGCACCTCCGGCTGGACACCTTCGTCCGCCTGCGCTGGCTCGCCATCACCGGCCAAAGCGCCGCCGTGGTCGGGGCGCAGTTCGGCCTGGGCCTGGCGCTGCCGTTCGGCTGGTGCTTCCTGGTGATCGCCACCTCGTCCTGGCTGAACCTGGCCCTGCGCATCCGCTTCCCGGCGAGCTACCGGCTGAGCGACGATTCCGCGGCCCTGCTGCTGGCCTTCGACATCGTGCAGCTCGCAGCGCTGCTGTTCCTCACCGGCGGCCTGCAGAACCCGTTCTCGCTGCTGTTCCTCGCCCCCGTGCTGATCTCCGCGACGGCGCTGCCGCCGGAGCGGACCCTGGCGCTCGGCCTGCTCGCCGTGGGGCTGGCGACGCTGCTCGCCCTGGTGCACCGGCCCCTGCCCTGGTTCTCGGACGGGCGGATCGAGTTGCCGTTCCTGTACGTCTCGGGGGTCTGGACCGCGATCCTGCTCGGGACCGCCTTCACGGGCGTCTACGCGTGGCGGGTCGCCGAGGAGACGCGGCTCCTCGCCCAGGCCCTGGCGGCCACCGAACTTGTGCTGGCCCGGGAGCAGCACCTGTCGCAGCTCGACGGTCTCGCGGCGGCGGCTGCCCACGAATTGGGCACGCCCCTCGGGACGATCATGCTGGTGACCAAGGAGCTGATCCGCCAGCTCGGGCCGACCGCCTCGCCGGCGGTGGCCGAGGATTTGAACCTGCTGCGCGAGCAGGTCGACCGCTGCCGAGGCATCCTGGGCAAGCTCACGTCCCTCGACGGCGACGGCGTCGGCTTCCTGGAGACGGTGACGTTCAGCCATCTCGTCGAGGAGCTGGTGGCGCCCCAGCGCGCGCTTGGCGCCGTGCTCGACATCTCCAGCCTGGGCGAAGGCCCGGAGCCCGCCTGCCGCCGCAACCCCGGGGTGATGTTCGGCTTGGCCAACATCCTCGACAATGCGGTCGACTTCGCCGATTCGCGCGTCACCGTGGAAGGCCGCTGGACCCAGGAGCGCGTCTGGATCGAGATCCGCGATGACGGTCCGGGTTTTTCCAGCGAGGTCCTGCTGCGGGCGGGCGAGCCCTACGTAACCACCCGCAGCGCCGACCGCGCGCAGACCGGCGGGACCGTCGGGGCCGGCCTCGGCCTCGGTTTGTTCATCGCCAAGACCCTGATCGAGCGCTCGGGCGCCCAGATCGCGCTGATGAACGTCTCGGCACCTGAGGCCCATGGGGCGATCGTGCGCGTCTCCTGGGCCCGCCACATCTTCGAGCGGGGGGCAGCCCCGCGTCATTCGCCGGAACTCAATATCCACGCGCCCCTGCCCCCGGGCGATGTCGTCCCTATATGAGGATCAGACCAAGAACTGACCGAATAACGCCCTCACGAAAACCCGAAAGGAGTACCGGATGCTGACGCAGCCCGGGACCACGACAGCGATCGATCCTGCCGTGATCAACGAAGCCGATCCCCTCGCCGCCTTCACCGATCGCAGCCTGCTGATCGTGGACGACGACAAGCCGTTCTCGACGCGGCTCGCCCGGGCCATGGAAAGCCGCGGCTACCACGTCCAGGTCGCCGATAGCGTGGCCGACGGCGTCTCGGCGGTCGAGGCTCGCCCCCCCGCCTTCGCGGTGATCGACATGCGGCTCGGCGACGGCAACGGCCTCGACGTGATCGCCCGCCTCAAGGAGCGCCGCCCCGAGGCGCGGGGCGTGATCCTGACCGGCTACGGCAACATCGCGACCGCCGTCACGGCGGTGAAGCTCGGCGCGTTCGACTACCTCGCCAAGCCCGCCGACGCCGACGAGATCCACGGCACGCTGATGGCGCAGCCCGGCGAGCGGGCCGACCCGCCCGAGAACCCGATGTCGGCGGACCGTGTCCGCTGGGAGCACATCCAGCGGGTCTACGAACTGTGCAGCCGCAACGTCAGCGAGACCGCCCGGCGCCTGAACATGCACCGCCGGACCCTGCAGCGGATCCTGGCCAAGCGCGCGCCGCGCTGACGTCAGGGACCGGACGATCCCGGCTCCCGCGGTTGCATAGCCCCTCGCCTCTGGGCTAGCTGCGTGGGTCCCGGGATCATTTCGTTTCGGGGCCTCGCAATCGACCGGGAGACGGGTCTCGTGAACGGGCGCAACGCCATCACCATCGTGAGCATGATGGTCCTCGTCGGCACCGAGGTGTTCGCCGTCGCCATCGCGGCCGGCTGGGCGCTCGCCGGCCTGTTCGACCTGGGCGACCGGGTCGGCCACGTGCTGATGGGTCTGTTCAGCCTGTTCGCCGCCTGGATCATGCTCCAGCTCTGGCGCCGGGCGACCAGCATCGAGCCGATCCGCACCCGGGCCACGCCCCGCTAGCCGCCCCGTCCGTCCGTCCGACACGGCGTTCGACAGGCCGGCGGCCTTCCTGCTAGGGAACGCGCGATGGCCGCCCGTGTAACGACGCCGCGGGTCGCGCCCACGTTTTCGGCTGCGCGTGAGACCGGAAGATCCATGAAAGCCCGTATCATCGTCACCCTGAAGACCGGTGTGCTGGACCCGCAGGGCAAGGCGATCGAGGCCGCGCTCCGGTCGCTGGGCGTCGAAGGCGTCGACAGCGTCCGGCAGGGCAAGGTGTTCGACCTCGAGGTCTCCGCCGCCGACGGCGCGGCCGCCGAGGCCACCCTGCGGACGGCCTGCGAGAAGCTGCTCGCCAACACCGTCGTCGAGAACTACGCGATCGAGATCCTCTGATGCACGCTGCGGTCGTCGTCTTTCCGGGTTCGAATCGCGAGAGCGACGTCGCCCGGGCGCTGCGCCTGTCGGGCGCACGGGTCAGCATGGTCTGGCACGCCGATCCGGATCTGCCGGCCGGGACCGACCTCGCCGTCCTGCCGGGCGGCTTCTCGTACGGCGACTACCTGCGCTGCGGCGCGATCGCGGGACGCGCGGCCGCCATGGACGCGGTGCGGGCGCATGCGGCCCGGGGCGGCCTCGTGCTCGGCATCTGCAACGGCTTCCAGATCCTGTGCGAGTCCGGCCTCCTGCCGGGGGTCCTGATGCGCAACGTCAACCGGCGCTTCATCTGCCACCGCCAGACGCTGCGGGTCGAGCGCACCGACACGCGCTTCACCAGCGCCTACAAACAGGGGCAGGTCATCGACGTCTGCGTCGCGCATGGCGAGGGCAATTACTTCGCCGACCCCGACACACTGGCGCGGATCGAGGGCGAGGGCCGCGTGGCCTTCCGGTACTGCGACGCCGCCGGCACGATCACGGTCGAGGCCAACCGCAACGGCTCCCTCAACGCCATCGCGGGCGTCTACTCGGAGGGCGGCAACGTCCTCGGGATGATGCCGCACCCGGAGAACTTCGTCGAAGGCCTGATCGGCGGCACCGACGGACGCGGTCTCTTCGACAGTCTCGCCGCCTGAGTTTCGGGCGCAAGACCGATCTTTAACCGGCGATTAAGGTTCACGGGGCATAAAGAGACATCCAGAGTTCTGGATATCGAGTTGGACGGTTCCGTCCGCTCTGTTTGATGCCTCCCTGATGACTCTCCCAAGCCGCCCCCAACCGGGCGGCTTTTTTCTGTCTTGGAGGGATCAGCAGCCGGCACCGCACCCGAGTTTGGGATCCCGGGGCCACAGGGCGGAACCCGGGATCCATAACCGCCGACAGATCAAGACCTCGCACCGTCGGCGGTTATGGATTCCGGGTTCGCCTGCGGCACCCCGGAATGACACGGTGGGTCAGATCCCGCTTCCGGCTCTCAGTAGAGCCCGCCGGCCTGGGCGGCCCGGTCGGGATCCGCCGGGACCGAAGCGGGGGCAGCGCTCTGGGCCGGGGCGACGTAGGAATCGGGCGGCGCGGTGCCCGGCTTGAAGGCCTCCAGGATCGTGCCGGCGCCCTCCCCCGAGCCGGCGCGGGTGCCGGAGCCGAGGTTCACGCGGATCAGCTTGATCCCCGGGGGCACGCGGAACGGGGTCGGCGGCTTGTCCTTGAGGGCGACCTTCAGGAACTCGAGGGCGATCGGGGCCGCCAAGCCGCCGCCGGTGGCACGGTCACCGAGCGAGCGCGGCTTGTCGAAGCCGATATAGATGCCGACCGCGAGATCCGGCGAGAAGCCCACGAACCACGCGTCCTTGGCGTCGTTGGTGGTGCCGGTCTTGCCGGCGAGCGGCTTGCCGATCTGCTTCAGCAGGGTCGCGGTGCCGCGCTGGACGACGCCCTCCATGATCGAGACCATCTGGTAGGCGGTGAGCGGGTCGAGCACCTGCTCGGAATCGTCCACCAGCTTCGGCTCGTCCTGGCCCGACCATTTCTCGGCGTCGCAGCCGATGCACTTGCGGTTGTCGTGCCGGTAGATGGTCTCGCCGATGCGGTCCTGGATGCGGTCGATCAGGGTCGGCCGGATGCGGCGCCCGCCATTGGCGAGCATCGAGTAGGCCGTGACCATGCGCATGACCGTGGTCTCGCCGGCGCCGAGCGACATCGGCAGAACCGGCAGCAGGTCGTCGTAGACGCCGAAGCGGCGGGCGTACTCGGCGATGAGCGGCATGCCGACATCCTTGGCGAGCCGGACCGTCATCAGGTTCTTCGAATGCTCGATCCCGTACCGCAGGGTGTGCGGGCCGCCGGACTTGCCGTCGTAGTTCGAGGGCGTCCAGGCTTCCTGGCCGGGGCCGCCCTCGATGGTGATCGGCGTGTCCTGCACGATCGAGGCGGGCGTGTAGCCGTTGTCGAGCGCCGCCGAGTAGACGATCGGCTTGAACGAGGAGCCGGGCTGGCGCATCGCCTGGGTGGCCCGGTTGAACTCGGATTCGTCGTACGAGAAGCCGCCGACCATTGCGTGGACGCGGCCGGTATTCGGGTCCATCGCCACGATGGCGCCGGACACCTCGGGCTTCTGGCGCAGGCGGTACTGCCCGCGGCCGCCGTCGATCGCCTCGACATAGACCATGTCGCCGGGCTGGAGGTTGGGGCGGCCGGCCCAGCGCATGCCGTCCGGGGTGATCACGCCGGTCTCGCGGTCCTTGCCGACCTGGCCCGAAGCCTCGCGCCGGGGCTGGAGGCCGACCTGCACGCCGCCGCCGCCGTTGCCGAGCACCACGGCGAGCCGCCACGGCGCCACATCGCCGAGCGCCGGCACCTCGGCGGCAGCCATGCCCCAGTCGCGTCCGGTCAGGTCGACCTTGGTGACGGCGCCGCGCCAGCCATGGGCCTGGTCGTAGCGCACCAGGCCGTCGACCAGGGCCTTGCGGGCCCAGGCCTGCATCTTCGGGTCGAGGGTGGCGCGCACCGAGAGGCCGCCCTCGTAGAGCTTCTTCTCGCCGTAGCGCTCGGAGATCTCGCGCCGGACCTCCTCGGTGAAGTAGTTGGCGTTGGCGGCGTTCGGGAAGGCGACCCGCGGGTTGACCCCGAGCGGCATCTTCTTGGCGGAATCCGCCTCTTCCTTGGTGATGTAGCTGTTCTCCGCCATCAGGCGGATGATCTCGTTGCGGCGGTCCAGGGCCGCCTGGGTCTTGCGGTAGGGGTGGTAGTTGTTCGGGCCCTTCGGCAGCGCGGCGAGGTAGGCGGCCTCGTTGATGGTCAATTCGTGGACCGACTTGCCGAAGTAATCCAGCGCGGCCGCCGCCACGCCGTGCAGGTTGCGGCCGGGCACGATGGTGCCCAAAAAGATCTCGTTCAGATACAGCTCAAGGATCTTGTCCTTGGAGTAGGCCGCCTCGATCCGCAGGGCGAGCAGCGCCTCGCGGATCTTGCGGTCGTAGGTCTGCTCGGACGACAGCAGGAAATTCTTGGCGACCTGCTGGGTGATGGTCGAGGCGCCCTGGCGCTTGCCCGACTTGGCGTTGGTCAGGAACGCGCGCACGATCCCCTCGGGATCGATGCCGCCGTGCTTGTAGAAGTTCTTGTCCTCGGCCGACAGGAAGGCCGCGACCACGATCTTCGGCATCGCCTGGATCGGCAGGTACAGCCGGCGCTCGCGGGCATACTCGGCGAGCAGCGAGCCGTCCGACGCGTGAATGCGGGTCATCACCGGCGGCTCGTAATTGGCGAGCGCGGCGTGGTCGGGCAGGTCCTGGCTGTACTTCCAATAGAAGTACCCGCCGGCCGCGGCGCCGACCACGAACAGCACCGCGGCGGCGCTGAACAGGATCCCGAAGAAACGAAGGATCAGACGCATCCGGTGTTCCGCTCGTCGCTGGCCCGGCCGCCTGCCGGGTTCGGCTCATCCGGCACGGGCGTCGATTCTCGACGCGGTCGGCTCCCGGACGCTCCCGTGAAGCCCCCTCGGATTACCGGTTCAACGGCGGTGCGACGGGGCGTTCGGACGTCCCGTATCGACACTTACTCTATGGTAAAACTGGGGCGACGGCGGCCGACCGTCGCGTGATCAGCGCGGGCCTGAGCGTCGCGCGGTTGCCGAAGAACTGGTCGATCGCCTTGGCCATGGAGCCGGTGACGCCCGCCCGCCACTCGGGCGATTGCAGCATCTCCAGGTCGCGCTTGCTCGACAGATAGCCGAGTTCCACCAGCACGCTCGGAACGTCCGGGGAGCGCAGCACCATGAAGCGCGCCTCCCGGTGGGGCTTGGCGCTCATCTCCATGACCGGGGCGAGCTGGCCCATCAGCGTGCGGGCGAAGCCCGACGAGAAGCCGCGGGTCTCGCGCAGGGTCAGCTCCTGCAGGATGTCGGCGATGTCCGGGGGCGCCTCGGCGGCGTCGGCGCCGGCCGCCGCGTCGGCCCGGTTCTCGCGCTCGGCGAGCTTGGCGGATTCGATGTCGGTGGCCTTCTCGGCGTTGGTGTAGATCGTGGCGCCCCGCACCTGCGGGGCCGCCGAAATCGAATCCGCGTGGATCGACACGAACAGGTCGGCCTTGGCCTCGCGGGCGATGCGCACGCGTTCGGCGAGCGGCACGAACACGTCCCGGTCGCGGGTCATCCGGACCCGGTAGCGGCCCCCGGCTTCGAGCTTCCCGACCAGCGCCTGCGCGAAGCCGAACACGATGTCCTTCTCGAACACCCCGCCCACCGCGATCGCCCCGGGATCGGTGCCACCATGCCCGGCATCGACCATGATCAGCGGGCGCTGGTCGGCGGGCTCGGGCGGGGCGCTGCGTGCCTGGGCGGGGGCCGGATCGCTGGCGGCGGCGGCCTTGCGGAAGGCCTCGCGCTCGACCCGCTGGAGCGGGATCGTCAGCAGCACCGCACCGTCCCGGGCCCGGGTCACGGTCTCGATCCGCCCGATCGCGGCCGGGGCGGCCAGATCGATCACGACCCGGGAGCGGCCGGGGGCGAACAACCCGTAGCGGAACGATTGGACCACGCCCTCGCGGCGGCGCCCGGCCCCGGAATCGAGCTGGAAGTTGACCTCGGGCAGATCGATCACCGCCCGGTCGGGCCGCTCCATCACGAAGCCGCGCGCCTCCACGGCCCGCGACAGCGTCAGGGTGAGCCGCGTGGTGCCGGCCTGGCTGGCGAGATCCGCCCCGATGGCGACCGCGGGCGCCGGCCCGGTGGGCGGATTGGTCGGCTTGTCGCCGTTCTGGGCCACGACCGGCGTCGCCGCCAGCGTCGCGGCGAGGCAGAGGCGGTACAAGGCGGAACGGATCAGGTGCGCACAGCTCGGCATCGGTCCGGATTCATCTCCCGTGCCCTCCACCCAGGCATAGGATGATCGTGGTTAATCGATGGTTGCGGGTGCGACCTGGCGGGTTGCCGCGATGGACAACCCGAATGTGGCGGTCCTGGGTTCAGCGCCGGATCACGGGGTGACATCGATCAATGGCCAGGATGGGGGTCGGTCGGCCCCGGATCGTCGTCCCACCACGTAGCCGGGTCGAACGGATCCACCAGCGGCACCGACGAGGCCTTGAAGTCCGAACGATTGCGCGTCGCAATCCCGTAGCGATGGACGAGCGCCGAAGCCAGGATCGCCTTGTCCCCATCACGGATGGAGGGAAACCGGACCGAGACGTCGGCCCAGCGTTCGGCCACGTCGGCGTCGATCGAAACGCTGCGGTCGGCGAAGCGGGATCGCAAATGTCCGTACCAGTCCGCCTTGATGTCGAGGACGGCTTGGTCGCGTCGTCGGGCCCGCGGGTCTTTCAAGCGCTCGATCCGCAAGGTCTCCAACGCGAGCCCACGGCGAATCTCCGCGATGGTCACGGCGCTGATCCGGATCGGATGGGCGTTGCGCCGGATCCAGCGCGAGGCCGGCGGATCCGGATCGTCCTTCGTCGCGGACGGTCGCGAGATCACGTTCGTGTCCACGATCCAGCCGGCCGGCGGCTCAGTCACCGGACAGGCTCAGGCCGACGTCCTTGTCGAAATCCGCCTCTTCGAGCGGCGACGCGAGCAGGAAGTCCGCGAACGCGGCGTCGGCTTGGGTCCCCAGGCGCTCGTGATGCTCCATCGACGGCACGACCCCCACGGGCTCGGCATGCCGGAGCAGCAACTGGGGGCCGTCCTTGGCCGCATCGACCAGCCGACCGAAGTCCTGCTTGGCGTCGGCTGCCTGCCAGGCTCGCAGGACCTTACCTCGGGAAGGGACGGATTGGACATCATGTCCATTCAGGTCCTTCGGCGAGGTGGGCGGGGCCGGAGCGGTCGCCGCCCAAGCGATCTCGGTTCGGTGTGAGCGAGCGCCTCGTATCGACGCTGTCGCCGGCCTGATCGCATCAAGCCCGCACCCGTGCCGTCAGCGGAACGCGACGAGGCGGCTCGCCTGGCGGAACACGGCGCTCCAGCAGGTCAGGGAGGCGTCGGCGGCGCGCTGGACCTCGCCCATCTGGAGGCGGATCAGCTCGGTCGGTGAGCCGGCTTGCGACAGCGCGCGGATATGCGCCAGTGCGGCCTCGCCCTCGCCCTGCATGTACTGAGCGATCGTCGTGCCGATGCCGTCGCTCCCTGGACGATAGGACGTGCCCTTGGCCGGAGGCTCCGCGGCGACCGCGCCGGTCGGAGCGGGCTCGACCGTGACGGGCGGGACGAAGGCGGCCGCCGGCAACGCGGCCGGCGCGCTCGGCTCGGCGGCCTCCCGGCTCGGAGAGACACCGGTCTCCGTGGCCTTAGACACGGCATCCGCCGGGATGGCCGTATCGGTCGCAGGTGCGGCCGTACCCGGCTCGACGCCGAGCTGCGGGTTCCAGGTGAAGCGGGGCCTCCTGGGTCGACGCGGCTTGCCCATGGCGGATCGTCTCCTCGTTTGCGTCGGGCCCCCTGACGGAGCGCCGGCCGGGAGGGGAGGACCGCCTGGGTCTGATGGGCTCGGGTCTGGACGATCCAGCGGTGCCCGCCCTGTCGGACCTGGCACCGCCGCGCTCCGTCCGCCGGAGCGGACGGAGCCGTGTCTGAGAGCAACGCGCTCGCTTACGCCGAACCGGTATCCACTCCGGCGGCAAGCGCTTTAGCGGGCGACGTTCTGCTGCGCGAGGGCGCCGAAATCCTTGGCCTGGGCCTGAAGGGCGGCGAACTGGCTGCGGACGAACTCGGACTGCAGCTCGAACGCCTCGCGCAGGTCCTTGGTGCGGGCCAACTTCTGGGCGAAGTCGAAGGTCGCGTTGGCGTTGTTCTGCGCGTGCTCGAAACCCTTCGAGACCGCCGCCGTCATGGTCGACTGGAGGGTCTGGCCCGAGACCTGGGCCTGCTCGGCCGCCTTCATGGCGTTCGACATCAGGGTCCCGACGGCGTTGCGCGCCTGGTCGACACTTTTCTCGGCGAAGTCGCGCATCTCAGTCGGGATCTCGAAGTTCGGGGTCTGCATCGAAGTCTCCAGCACACGCTGTCTCGGGGTGGGACGCCGATCTGCGTCCGCGGTGACGCGCTTCTATATGTTGCACTGCAACAAGAAGTCAACTGCCGATCTGCGGTTCCGGGCCGGGACGGAAACGTCGATAAAGTGCAGACTGGCGGCCAAACGGCAGTGTTCGGATCGCTGCGCCGGCAACGCGTCGGTCAATGACAAAGCTCGGCGGCTCCGCCGTTCGTTACCGAGCGTTTCGTCATGATCGTCTCGGCGCGATGCCTCTCTATATCAAAGCTGTCCGCTGTCTATAGCCGCAGCGCCCGGGGCAGAGACTGATCGAGGGGTCGTCGATCCGGCACGGCCGGCCGCTAGGCGGACCGTGCGGCTCCACCGGCATGGTGCAGCGCACCCGCGCCGCTTCCCACGAGGCCGGCATAGAGCGCGCGCAGCGCGGCGGCGTGGGTTGCGAGGGTCATCGGCTCGGCCCGGAACCGGGCCCGGGCGTTGTCCCCGAGGGTCCGGGCGCGGGTATCGTCCCGCAGGGCCGAGAACGCCGCCGTCAGGGGACCGATCTCGGGGGCGACCACGAAGCCGGTCCGCCCGTCCCGGACCTTCTCGGCAGCCCCGGACCGGTCGGAGGCGACCACCGGGATGCCGGCCGCCAGGGCCTCGTAGACGGTGAGCGGCCCGGTCTCGTACCAGCGCGACGGGGCGGCGAGGGCCCGGGCGCGTCCGCGCAGCAGGGCCCAGACGGCATCGGGCGCCTGCCATCCGACCACCTCGACGCCGGGCCGGGCGCGCAGTTCCGCCTCCAGGGGGCCGCCGCCGACGAACAGGGCGGTCAGCCCCGCCGCCCGGGCGGCGTCCGCCACGAGGTCGGCCCCCTTCTCCCGGGTCAGGCGGCCGACATACGCGATGGCGTCGCCCCGGGCGGGGTCGGCCGGCGGCCCGTCCGCGACCCGGACCGGGTTGTCGATGCGGTGATGGGTGAGCGCGTAGCCGCCGAGCAGGTCGCCGAGCCGCCGCCGGCTGGCGTCGCAGACGTGGACGACGTGGAGCGGACGCCCGTGCAGCGCCTGCCGGAGCGCCCCCGCGCGGGCGACGCGCACGAGCTTGTGAACCCGGCTGCGGGGGTCGCAGGGCGCGGCGAGGCACGCTGGCGAGAGCGGCGCCAGCCCGCAGGGCTCGGCCCGGTCGAACCGGTAATAGACCCCGTTCGGGCAGGCCATGGCGTAATCGTGCAGGGTGACGACCACCGGCACGCCGAGCCGGGACAGGACCGGGAAGATCGCCGGCGACAGGCTGCGGGTCCACTGATGCAGGTGGAGGCAATCCGGCGCCGCCGGCAGGTGCCGGAACGCCGCCTCCAGGGCGCGCGCCGCGGCCGCATGCCAGATCCCGGTGGCCGCCGCCCGGACGCCGCCCAGGGTCCAGATGTCGGGCAGGCCGAGCTCGATCCGGTCAATGCCCGGATGGTCCAGCAGGGGATCGACCGGTCCCCGGATCGCCTGGATGTAGGTCACCGCCAAGCCGGCCTCGGCGAGCCCGCGGGCGGATTCCAGGGCGACCTTCTCCGCCCCGCCGCTGGCGGTCGCGAACTCGGCGAGGATCACGACATGCATGAATTGTCTCGGCAGGACCTGCGGCGATGATAAGTCCAGGCCGGTTTACGGAGGATCAACCGCGGGTCGTTACAGACTTACGCCCCGAAAAGAGAGCGGCAGAGTTCCTGACGTGCACGTCGTCCTCGTCGCCGATCACGCCGCGATCAACGGCGGCCAAGCCAAGGTCGCGATCGAATCCGCCCTCGGTCTCGCCGCCCGGGGCTTCCGCGTCAGCCTGTTCGCGGCCGTGGGGCCGGTCGATCCGCGGCTGGAGCGCGCCGGAATCCGGGTGGTCTGCCTGGATCAGGACGACGTCACCACGGCGCGGAGCAAATTGGCCTTCGCGGCCCAGGCGATCTGGAACGGGGCGGCGGCCCGGGCGCTGGCGGCCGAGCTCGCCGCCTGCGATCCGCGCGACACGCTGGTCCATGTCCACGCCTTCGCCAAGGCACTGTCGCCCGCCATCGGCCCGGCCCTGCGGGCCTCCGGGCTGCCCTGCCTCTACACGATGCACGAGTTCTTCCTGGTCTGCCCGACCGGGGGGTTCTACGCCTATCCGGAGCAGAAGATCTGCCACCGGGTGCCGATGTCGGCCTCCTGCATCCTGGCGAACTGCGACGCCCGCAGCTACCCGCGCAAGGTCGCCCGGATGGTCCGCCATGCCGGGCTCGCGCATGTCGCCCGGTTGCCCGAGCTGTTCGCCCACGTGATCACGATCAGCGACCTGCAGGAGAGCGTGGTCCGGCCGCTGCTGCCCGCCGGCACCCGGTTCCACCGGGTCGACAACCCGATCGCCGTGGACCAGGCGCCGGTCCAGGCGGGGCCGCCGGGGGACTTCCTGTTCGTCGGCCGGATCTCCACCGAGAAGGGCGCGCCGATCTTCGCGGAGGCCGCCCGGCGGGCCGGGGTGCGGGCGGTGTTCGTCGGCGACGGCTCCGAGCGGGCCGACCTCGCCGCCCGCTATCCCGAGGCGGTGATGCTGGGCTGGCGCGACCCCGCCGCCGTGCAGGCGCTGATGCGGCAGGCGCGGGCGCTGGTCTTCCCGAGCGTCTGGTACGAGGGCCAGCCGCTCACCGTCTACGAGGCCCTGGCCTGCGGCACGCCGGTGGTCGTCAGCGATGCCTGCGCGGGCCGGGAAGCGGTGGTCGACGGGGAGACCGGCTTCTGGTTCCGCTCGGGCGATCCCGACGCGCTGGCCGCCCACCTGCGCCGCCTGTCCGACGACGACCTCGCCGCCCGGATGGGCCGGGCCGCGCATGGCCGCTACTGGACCGCGCCGCTGACCCCGGACGTCCATCTGGACCGGCTGACCAGCGTCTACGAAACGGTGATGCGGGAGGCCGTCGCGCCGGGCCGGATCGCGCGCCGGCAGCCGGGCCGCGCGGTCGCCACCGCCTGATCCGGGGACGCCCGGGTCGAATGCGGCCGCCGCCGGGGGAAAGATCGGAAACACCGGGGGCCCGTCGCGTTGATGCGCACAGGCACCCAGCGTGCACTCCTCACCGACGAGCGACAGACATGGCCGACGACCAGACGCTGAAGAACGAGACCAAGCCGGGCTTCCAGCAGGGCAGCGCCAAGCCGGGCGACAAGGCCAATCCCGAGAACAAGCAGGAGAAGCTGGACGAGCGCCTCGACGACGCCCTCGAGGAGACGTTCCCGTCGAGCGACCCGGTCTCGGTGAAGATCACCAAGTAGCGGGTTCCCGAGGGTTTCAGCCCTCGGGGCGGGGCTATCGGGGCAGACCCCCGATGCACTCGGGCTGTGCCCGCCCCCGCACACGGTCCCGGACCGTGTGCGGGGGCAGCAATCTTTACGCGGCCTCGAGCAGCCGCCGGGCGATGACCTGGGCCTGGATCTCGGCCGCGCCCTCGAAGATCGACAGGATGCGGGCGTCGCACAGGATCCGGCTGACCGGGTATTCCAGCGCGAAGCCGTTGCCGCCGTGGATCTGGAGCGCGTTGTCGGCGGCCGCCCAGGCGACCCGGGCGCCCAGCAGCTTGGCCATCCCGGCCTCCAGGTCGCAGCGCTTGCCGGCATCCTTCTCGCGCGCCGAGAAGTAGGTGAGCTGGCGGGCGATGTTGATCTCCACCGCCATCATGGCGAGCTTGTCGGCGACCCGCGGGAAGCTGACCAGCGCCTTGCCGAACTGGACCCGGTCCTCGGCGTAGCGCAGGGCCACGTCGAGGGCCGACTGGGCAACGCCGATGGCCCGGGCCGCGGTCTGGATCCGGGCCGACTCGAAGGTCTGCATCAGCTGGGCGAAGCCCTTGCCCTCGACCTCGCCGAGCAGGTTCGCGGCCGGAACCTCCAGTTCCTCGAAGGCCAGCTCGTACTCCTTCATCCCGCGGTAGCCGAGCACCTCGATCTCGCCGCCGGACAGGCCCTGGAGCGGGAACGGCTCTTCGTCCGTGCCCCGGGGCTTCTCGGCGATCAGCATCGAGAGGCCGCGATGGCCCTTCTCCTCGGGCTTGGTCCGCACCAGCACGGTCATGATGTCGGCTCGGACCGGGTGGGTGATCCAGGTCTTGTTGCCGGTTATCTTCCAGACCTCGCCCTCCTTCACCGCCTTGGTGCGAAGCGAGGCAAGGTCCGAGCCGGTATTCGGCTCGGTGAACACGGCGGTCGGCAAAATATCGCCTGACGCGATCTTGGGCAGGAAGCGGTGCTTCTGCTCCTCGGTGCCGCCGCACAGGATCAGTTCGGCGGCGATCTCCGAGCGGGTGCCGAGCGAGCCGACGCCGATATAGGCCCGGGACAGCTCCTCCGAGACCACGCACATCGCGGTCTTGGGCAGGCCCATGCCGCCGTATTCCTCCGGGATGGTCAGGCCGAACACGCCCAGCTCGGCCATCTTGGTGACGACCTCCATGGGGATGTATTCGTTCTTCAGGTGCCACTCATGCGCCTGCTCGACCACCTCGGCCTTGCCGAAGCGGCGCATCTCGGAGCGGATCGCCTCCATGTCCTCGTCGAGGCCCGAGGCACCCACCGTGGCGGAGCCGCCGCCCTCACGCATCAGCGCCACCAGGGCGGCGCGGTGCTCCAGGGTGTTGCCCTCAGCGATCAGGGTCTCGACCGCGTCGGTGCGGTACTGCGCGACTTCCTTGGCCGACAGGCCCAGCGAGCCGACCGGGCGGACCATCTCGCCCTGGCTCATCGGGATGCCGGAGAACAGCTGGTCGAGGTACTCGCCCGCGCCGATCCGCACGAGCAGCGTCTCGGTCTCGCCGAACCGGCCCTCGGCCTGGAGACGCTCGGCATAGCCGCCGAGTTCGGCCACCGCCTCCGCGTAGGTCGCGAGCCACGCGAGCCCGTGGGCGGCATGCTGCTGCGCCTCGAGCTTGCCGGCATCGATCCGCCCGTCCGTCCCGAGGATGCGCGTGCGGACCCGGCGCGTGGCTTCCGACAGGAGGGCCTTCGCGCTCTCGCCGGCTGCCTTGACGAGGCTGACGACGTCCTGCGGCTCGGTCTGGATAACGGGGGATGCGGACATGGTTTTGGCTCGCGTGGCGTTTTATTGGATCATGACTTCTAACCCGTCCGGCGCCGGGGCCGAAGCAGATTTCATTTGCCGCGTCTTGAACTCAAGTTGAAGACGGCGGTGGACCGCTCGACGCGCAGCCCTTCGCAGTTCAAGCCGGCCCGGCCCGAGACGGGGCCCCGCGCTGGAGACTGATCATCCGCGGGCCTGTCCGTCGGGAACGCGTCCGGTTCAGTGCTTCTGTTCGCAGCGGGTCTTCACATAGGCGCCGTCCTCGCCCTTGAAACCGGCATTGGCCGCCAGCACGGGTCCCTGGATCAGGCATTCTTGAAGCGTGTGGGCCGGGCCGGTGATCACGTCCAAGGCGGTCTCGCGCGAACAATCCGGAGTCTGGACGGAGGCGGCACAGATCAGGGCCACGACGACGATGGAATTCATGATGCCTCCCAGGATGGCCCAGCTTCTCGGACGGCGGGCGGCGTTCTACCGAAAGATGGAGCCGCCGGAACTGGTTCCGTCCGCGTGACGGCGACCCGATCTGGTATCGCTACGCCAAGCGGCCTCGCCCGTCCTGGGTCTCTTCGACGCGCGTCCCCCGAGGGCCCGCGGCGAAACAAGCATCACGCCAGGGCGGGGAGATCCGCGCCGGCCTCGATCGCTTCCGGGCTCGGCACGCGGTCCTCGCCGAGCAGGTGCAGGAACGCCGTGAAGGCCGGGTTGCGCCCGATGCTGCAGGCTGCCACCGCCCGGTTCTCGCGGACATAGTAGGCGATGAAGTCCAGCGCCGCCGGATCGCCCTGCAGGATGACCCGGTCGAAATCCGGCGCGTAGCCGCCGTAATCCAGGCGCTTGTCCCCTTGATTGCTCCAGAAGAACGGCGTGCCGGAGAACGCATCCGTCGCTCCGAGGATCGCCCTCGCCACGTGGATGCCGTGCTGCTGCGCGAGCCGCCAGTGCTCGATGCGGGCGGTGAGCCGGCTGCCATGCTCCGGGAAGGCCGCGATGTCGCCCGCGACCCAGACCCCGTCGGCGAGCTTGAGGTCGGTGCCGACGGCGAGGCCCCCCTGCGCGTCCGGCTCCGCTCCGGCGACGATCGCGGTCTCCGGCGCAGCGCCGGCGCCGATCACCACGAGATCGGCGGGCAGCCGTGTGCCGTCCTCGATCTCGACCGCCGCGACGGATTCATCGCCGACGATCCGCGCGACGCGTCCCGTCACGAAGGTCACGCCGTTGCCGGCATGGTAGCGTTTCAGCGCTGTCCCCACCGCCTCGCCGAAGTGCTTGGCGAAGGGGATCTCCTCACGCGACAGGACGGTGACGGACAGGCCGCGCTTGGTCAGGAAGGCCGCCGCCTCCAGGCCGATGAAGCCCGCCCCGATCACCACCACGCGCCTGGCCTGCTCCGCCGCGTCGCTGAGCCGCACCGCGTCGTCGAGGCTGCGGAGCGTCATGACCCCGTCGCGGTCAACCCCCTCGAAATCCGGCCTCACCGCGCGGCTGCCCGTAGCGATCAACAGCGCGTCGCCGGTGAGAACCCGACCATCCGCCAGGGTGACGCTCCGGGTCGCCGGGTCGATCCGGGTTGCCTCGGCCGCGATCCGCTCGACCCGATGTGCGGCGGCGAAATCCGGCTCCAGCAGCATCGCCTCGGGGGGCGTCGGCTTCGCCAGGAACTGCTTGGAGAGCTTGGTCCGGTCGTAGGGCTCCTGGACCTCGCGGCCGATCATGGTGATCGTGCCGGAAAAGCCCACGCGCCGGAGCGTGGTGACGCAGGCGACCGCCGCCGCACCGGTCCCGACGATCAGGACAGCCCCGACGGTCGTCCCGGCGCGCTTGGCCGGGGCGGGCTCGGGGGTCAGCGTCGCCACCGCCTCGCCGCCCTCGATCCGGACGGGGTAGCGGGTGAGCGATTCGAGGGCCGGCGGTTCCTCGAGGCTGCCGTCGGCGATCGCGAAGGCCGCCTTGTGCCACGGGCAGTAGAGTCGGCTGCCGCAGATCTCGCCCTTGGCAAGCGGGGCTCCGAGATGCGGGCACTTGGCCTGGAAGGCGCGCACGCCATCCGCGTCGCGCACGAACAGCACCGCGTCCTCACCCGCCTTGCCCTCGGCCTTGCCGCCGAGGGGGATCGCATCGAGGGCGAGGCGGATCTCGCGGGGCTTGTCCTGGTTCATTCTCGCCTCGCACGGTGCGGGGCCGGAACGGCCCGCGCATCAAGCCGCGAGGCCGTGAAGGGTTTCCGGGCCTTCGGTCGCAGGTCGGACGATTCAGGCCCGGCTCGCCACCGCGACGCCCACCGCCGCCACCGCCATCCCGGCGCCCTGCACGGCGGTGAGCACCTCGCCGAACAGCAGGTAGCCCAGCACAGCCGCCACCGGCGGTACCAGGAAGAACAGGGCCGCGACGCCCGCCACCGCGCCCTGCCGGATCAGCGCCAGCAGCAGCAGGATCCCGGCCACCGAGTTGACCAGGATCGCCCAGGCGAGCCCGAGCCAGAGCGGCGCCACGGGGTCGATCGTCGCATGGCCGAAGGCGAGCGCCAGCGGGATCGCGCAGGCCATCCCGCCCACGAATTGCAGCGTCGCGTTGGCCAGGAGGTCGCCGCCGCCGCCGGTGCGCTTCTGCCAGAGGGTGCCCAGAGTCAGGGCCAGGACCGCCACGAGGCTGACCGCCAGGGCCACCGGCGGGATCCCGGACGGGTCGGCGGCGCCGAGCTTCGGCGCGAGCACCAGGCCGGCACCGGCAAAGCCCAGCAGGATCCCGAGCGCCCGCCGGCCGCCGACCCGCTCGCCGAGCAGCGGACCCGCCAGCAGCGCGGTCAGCAGCGGCTGCAGGCTGCCGACCAGGGCGGCGATCCCGGCCGGCAGCCCCCGGCTCACCGCCCAGAACACCCCCGACAGGTAGATCCCCTGCATCAGGAAGCCGGCCACCATCGGATCGCGCCAGCCCGCCCGGGTCCCGGGCCAGCGCGCCCGGGACGCCACGGCGATCAGCGCCAGCACCAGGGCGACCCCGGTGAACCGGACCGCCGTGAAGCCCAGCGGATCGGCGTGCGGGATCACCGCCCGGGCGGAGATAAAGCCGGTCGCCCAGATCGGAACGAACAGGACCGGCAGGGCTCCGGCGGCGAGCGCCGGACGTGGAGCGGACGTAAGCATGGCTGTATCAAGGCGCATCGGGTAAGCGAGTCGCAACAGAAATCGGGCCCGCCGGCTCCCGCGATCCGATCGGCCCGCACGGGTGGCCCCGAGACCCGCATGTCCGGGCCGCGCAAGGGACCGCGCAAGGGGTCTGGAACGGGGTCTGGAACGGGCCCAGGGATGGGGCCGGCAGTGGGACTGCGAACGGGACCGGTTGGGCGGCGTTGACGGGCCGGCCCGGGCGTCCTTCATCGGCGGCCCGGCCACGAGGATCGTTGGACACCCGTGAACGCACTCCGCAACGGATTTCAGGTCTCGGGCCTCGCGGCACAGCGCTTCGTCTCCCATGACGGGTGGGCGATCGCCAGCCACATCGCGCTCTCGACCCTGACCTCCCTGTTCCCGTTCCTGATCCTGCTCGCGGCGCTGGCCGGCCTGTTCGGCACGCAGTCGCTCGCCGACGAGGCCGGCGTCCTGATCTTCGACGCCTGGCCCCGGGAGATCGCCAAGCCGATCGTCGGCGAGGTCCACCGGGTGCTCACCGAGCAGCGCAGCGGCGTGCTGACGCTGGGCGCCCTGTTCGCCCTGTACTTCTCGTCCTCCGGTGTCGAGAGCCTGCGGGTCGGCCTCAACCGCGCCTACGGGTTGCGGGAGAGCCGGCCGTGGTGGCTGACCCGGCTCGAATCGATCGGCTACGTGATCTGCGGCGCCTTTGCGATGCTGGCCTTCGCGCTGCTGGTGGTGCTGGGTCCGCTGATCTGGCGCAACGTCGTGCTGGTCGCGCCCGGGCTGGAGCCCTTGAGCCTCACGGTGGCGATCGGGCGGATCGCCGTCACGGCACTGCTGCTCGCGGTGGTGCTGATCATCGCCCACAAGTTCGTGGCCGCCGGCCGGCGCTCGATCCTGTCGGTGCTGCCGGGGATCGCGGTGACGCTGGTCCTGTGGTTCTTCGCCGGCCTCGGCTTCGGCTATTATCTCGACCGCTTCTCGAACGCCTACGCGTCGACCTACGGGGGCCTGGCCACCGCGATGGTGTTCCTGGTGTTCCTGTACTGGCTGGCCGCGATGTTCCTGTTCGGCGGCGAGATCAACGGCACGGTGATCGCCGCCCGGCGCAGCCGCCTGCAGGCGAAGATGCTGGCGCGCCGGGCCGTGATGGAGGGACGATGGACGGCATCGAGCACCTGACGATCCGGGTAAACGGCGCGGACCTGCATGTCGCGCGCTGCGGCACGGGCACGCCGCTGCTTCTGCTCCACGGCTGGCCGGAATTCTGGCTGACCTGGGAGCCCGTGATGGCGCGGCTCAGGGCGCGCCACACCCTGATCGCCCCGGACCTGCGCGGCTTCGGCGACAGCGACAAGCCCGGGGGCGCCTTCGGACCACCCGAGCAGGCCGCCGACATGGCGGCGCTGCTGGACGCGCTCGGCCTCGAACGCGCCGGCATCGTCGGCCACGATGTCGGCGGGGCCGTGATCCAGGCGCTCGCCCGCGCCCACCCGGAACGATGCGCCGGCCTGTTCCTGTTCGACTTCGTCTATCCCGGGATCGGGCCCCGCCTCGGGGAGCCGGACCGGCTCAGCGAGATCTGGTACCAGTCCTTCAACCAGATGGACCTGGCCTTGGCGCTGGTCGGCGCGAGCCGCGAGAGCTGCGCTGCCTATATCGGCCACTTCCTGCGGCACTGGTCGCACCGCAAGGACGCGTTCGATCCCGTGCTGGACGCCTTCACGGACACGTTCTGGAAGCCCGGAAACCTCGCGGGCGGCTTCGCGCATTACCGGGCGGCCCATGCCGGTCGGATCGCGATGCTGAAGGGCGAGGCCCCGCCCCTGCCGCCGATCGCCGTGCCGACCTGCGTGCGCTGGGCGGAGCACGACCCGATCTTCCCCTATGCCTGGACCGATCACCTCGGCGAGACGTTCTCGAACCTCGATTTGGCGCCGTTCCCGGATGTCGGCCACTTCCCCCACCGGGAGGATCCCGACCGGGCCGCGGCCGAGATCGCGGGGTTTTTCGCGCGGATCGGGTGGGTGTGAGACCGACGGCCGGAAGCCTCGACTCGTCACGGCCCTCGGTCGCCGACGCCCGGGGCCCAGGAGGCATCAGCCTCATGGGCGATGGGTAGGACAGAATGGTCAGCGGGACTGGTTGCGGTACACGCAGTCGCGCCCGCGATCCTCGTACCCGCCCGGGCAGGCGGTGACGCAGGCGCCGGCCGCGAGTTTCTTCGGCGGCGGGCAGGCCCCGCCATAGTACGCCTGGGCCGGACCGGCCGCGAGCAGCGGCAGGATCAGCGCCGCGACGAGGATCCTGGACGCGAGGGCGCGGGCTCCTGCGGCCTCACCGATCTGTTCGAGACACCGCATCGTCGTCCATCCCGCGTCCGGATCATCGACCGGGAGATATGCCGTCGCGGGGCCGTGTCACCGGTGGGCCGGGTGTCCCGACGCACCGCGCTCCGTCAGCGCGGCCACGATCCGGGCCACCTCGGCCTCGGCGGCGGGAAAGCCCCGGCTGGTGTCGATGACGAAATCGGCCCGGGCCCGCTTCTCGGCGTCGGGCATCTGCTTGGCGCGGATCGCCTCGAAGGCGTCGGCGGTCATGCCGGGACGGGCCAGCACCCGGGCGCGCTGCACCTCGGGGGGGGCGCTGACCACCGCGACCGCGTCGCAGCGGCCCTCGCCCCCGGTCTCGTAGAGCAGCGGGATGTCGAGGACGACCAGCGGCGCGGCCGCGTGCCGGGCCAGGAACGCCGTGCTGGCCGCCCGGACCAGCGGATGGACGAGGCGTTCGAGCGCCGCCATCCGGTCGGCGTTGCCGAGCACCGCGTCGCGCAGGCGGGCACGGTCGACGCCGCCCTGCGAGTCGAGCACGCCGGGAAAGGCGGCCCCGATCGCCGCGGCGGCCTCGCCGCCCGGGCCGTAGAGGGCATGGACGGCGGCGTCGGCATCGTGGACCGGCACGCCGAGCGCCGAAAACATCGTGGCGGTGGCCGACTTGCCCATGCCGATCGAGCCGGTCAGGCCGAGGATGACGGGACGGCTGGCGGGGCGCCCCTGCGTCATCCGGCGAGATCCGCCACGATCCGGTCGCGCAGGCCCGGGGTGACGGCCGGGCGCAGGCCGAACCAGGCCTCGAAGCCCGGCACCGCCTGGTGCAGCAGCATGCCGAGACCGTCGACCGCGGCGAGCCCGCGCCGCCGCGCCGCCGCGAGCAGGTCCGTCTCCAGCGGGGCATAGACGATGTCGGCCACCGCGGCGGTTGCCGGCAGCGGGGTGAGGTCGAGGTCGAGGGGTGGCTGCCCCTTCATGCCGAGCGAGGTGGTGTTGACCACGAGCCCCGCCCCGGCCAGCGCGTCGGGCAGGTCGTTCCAGTCGAGCGCCGCGCCGACCCCTGGTGCCAGGGCCGCCAGGGTCTCGGCGCGGGTGCGGGTGCGGTTGGCGATCAGGATCCGGCGGACACCGTTCTCGGCCAGGCCGACCACGATCGCCCGGGCCGCGCCGCCGGCGCCCAGCACCACGGCCGTGCCGCCGGCCCGCTCCGGCCATCCGGCTCCGAGGCTGTGGTCGAGATGGGCGCAGAAGCCCGGCGCATCGGTGTTGTCGCCGCGGATCCGACCGTCGGGCTCGACCACCAAGGTGTTCACCGCGCCGATCGTTTTCGCCCGCGGCGTCAGGGTGTCGGCCAGCGCGAAGGCCGCCTCCTTGTGGGGGATCGTGACGTTGCCGCCCCGGAAACCGGAATCCGGCAGCGCCCGGAGGAAGTCCGGGAACGCCGCCGGGGCGACGTCCAGGCGCTCGTAGGAGCCCGGGATGCCGTGCTGGCCGAGCCAGTAGCCGTGGATCAGCGGCGAGCGCGAATGCGCGATCGGGTGGCCGACCACGAAGGCCCGGGGGATCGGGGCCGCGCTCACGCGGCGCACGCCTCGGCGAGCCGGCAGGCCGGGCCGCCGGCCGCCTCGATCTGCATCGTGACGTGGCCGATGCCGAAGCGCGTCCGCAGGCCCTCGGTGGTCTCCGCCAGGAAGCCGTTGCCGGGCATCCGGTGCGCCGGGTGATCCTCGGCGATCACCAGGTGGACCGTCAGGGCGACGCTGGTGGTGCTCATCGGCCAGATGTGCAGGTCGTGGAGGTCGACCACGCCGGGGCGCTCGCGCAGGAAGCCGGTCACCGCCTCCGGGGAGATCTCCGGCGGCACCGCGTCCAGCGACATCGCCACGCTGTCGCGCAGGAGCCCCCAGGTCGCCCAGACCACGAGGCCCGCGATGGCGAGGCTGACCGCGGGATCGAGCCAACTGAGCCCGGTGAGCTGGATCACCAGGCCGGCGACCACGACCCCGGCCGAGATCGCGGCGTCGGCCGCCATGTGCAGGAAGGCGCCGCGGATGTTGATGTCGCCCTTGGCGCCGCTGGCGAACAGCCAGGCGGTGACGCCGTTGATCAGGATCCCGATGGCGGCCACCACCATCACGATGGTCCCGGCCACCGGCTCCGGATGGACCAGCCGGACCAGGGCCTCCCAGATCACCGCCCCCATGGCGATCAGCAGGAACACCGCGTTGAACAGGGCCGCCAGGATCGACGAGCCGCGATAGCCGTAGGTGAAGCGGGCGCTGGCCCGGCGGCGCACCAGAATGGCGGCGATCCAGGCGGCGCCCAGGCCCAGCACGTCCGAGAGGTTGTGGCCCGCATCGGCCATCAGGGACATCGAGTTGCTGAGATAGCCGTAGGCCGCCTCGACCACCACGAAACCGGTGTTGAGCACGATCCCGATCGCGAAGGCCGGCCCGAAATTCTTCGGCGCGTGAGCGTGCCCGCCATGGCCCCCGTGGCCGCCGTGGGAATGGGATCCGTGGGAATGATCGTGCCCGGCCAAGACGGTGCTCCGTTGGATCATGGTTTCAAAAGGTCCGGGGCCTTTTGCGGGTTCCGGGGCGGTGCCCCGCAAGCCTCCGGGCTCCGCCCCGGAACCCTGCCAAAGGCCTGAGCCCTTTGGAAACCCAGCCTGGCCCGGCGCATCGACTTTTTCCGAAAGGCGGCCGCCTTTCGGAACGATGCTCTAGAAATCCAGGTAACCGGCTTCACGCAAGCGCGTGAGCAGCGGCAGCAGCGGCAGGCCCAACACGGTGCTGTGGTCGCCGACGACCGATTCGAACAGGTGGATGCCCGGTCCTTCGAGCTGGTAGCCGCCGACGCTGGCGCGGACCCTGTCCTCGCCGGCACACGCCACATAGGCCGCGATCGCCCGGGCATCGAGGGGGCGGATCGTCAGCCGGGCGGTCTCCACGAAGCCGTCGTCGAGGGCGCCGGCCAGCGCCACCGCGGAATGCAGGGCGTGGGTGCGGCCGGCCAGGCGGGCGAGCTGGGCCCGGGCCTCGTCGGCATCCCCGGGCTTGTGGAAGACCGTGCCGTCGAGCTCGAGCACCTGGTCGGCGCCGAGGACGACCCGACCGGGATGGCGGGCGGCCACCGCGTCGGCCTTGGCGCGGGCGAGGCGCAGCGCGAGGTCGGGCGGCGACAGGTCCTGGCTCGACGCCTCGACCGCGCGCTCGTCGACATCGGGGGCGGCGGTCTCGACCGGCAGGGCCGCGCTCTCCAGCAGGAGGCGTCGGGTCGGGCTGGTGGAGGCGAGGAGGAGCGGGTCCGGACGGAGCCAGGGCGAGCGGGGCATCGCGCCAGTGTCACGGATCGCGCTTGCGAAGCAAGGCTGCGACGAGCCCCGCCGCCGGGATGAACCGGCCGGCGGGGCTGTCGCGGAGCCGATACGCAACCTGGCTCCCAGGGCCGACCATGGCAGCGGCCGGTTAGGAGAAGGTCAACGCCGACCTTTCGTTTCCAAAGGGCCGAGCCCTTTGGTGGGATTCAGGGCCGGAGCCCTCGAGACAGGGTCCGGGACCCGATCAGGTGTTCATCGAGTCGAAGAAGTCGCCGTTGCTCTTGGTCTGGCGCAGCTTGTCCATGAGGAACTCGATCGCGTCGGTGACGCCCATCGGGTTCAGGATGCGGCGCAGCACGTAGGTCTTCTTGAGGGCGTCCGGCGGGACCAGCAGCTCCTCCTTGCGGGTGCCGGAGCGGGTGATGTCGATCGCCGGGAAGATGCGCTTGTCCGAGACCTTGCGGTCCAGGATGATCTCCGAGTTGCCGGTGCCCTTGAACTCCTCGAAGATCACCTCGTCCATGCGCGAGCCGGTGTCGATCAGCGCGGTGGCGATGATCGAGAGCGAGCCGCCCTCCTCGATGTTGCGGGCGGCACCGAAGAAGCGCTTGGGCCGCTGCAGGGCGTTGGCGTCGACGCCGCCGGTCAGCACCTTGCCGGAGGACGGCACCACGGTGTTGTAGGCGCGGCCGAGCCGGGTGATCGAGTCGAGCAGGATGACGACGTCGCGGCCGTGCTCCACCAGGCGCTTGGCCTTCTCGATCACCATCTCGGCGACCTGCACGTGGCGGGTGGCCGGCTCGTCGAAGGTCGAGGCGATGACCTCGCCCTTCACCGAGCGGATCATGTCGGTGACCTCCTCGGGGCGCTCGTCGATGAGCAGCACGATGAGGTAGCATTCCGGGTGGTTGAGGGTGATCGACTGCGCGATGTTCTGCATCAGCACGGTCTTGCCGGTGCGCGGCGGCGCCACGATCAGGGCGCGCTGGCCCTTTCCGATCGGCGCGACGATGTCGATGATCCGGGGCGAGAAATCCTTCTTGGTCGGATTCTCGAGCTCCAGCTTGAACCGCTTGGTCGGGAACAGCGGCGTCAGGTTGTCGAAGTGGACCTTGTGCTTGATCTTCTCCGGGTTCTCGAAGTTGATCGTGTTGACCTTCAGGAGCGCGAAGTAGCGCTCGCCGTCCTTGGGGCCGCGGATCGGGCCCTCGACGGTGTCGCCGGTGCGCAGGCCGAAGCGCCGGATCTGGGTCGGCGAGATGTAGATGTCGTCCGGGCCCGGCAGGTAGTTCGAGTCGTTCGAGCGCAGGAAGCCGAAGCCGTCCTGCAGCACCTCGACGGTGCCGGCGCCGATGATCTCGACCTCCTTGGCAGCGAGCTGCTTCAGGATGGCGAACATCAGCTCCTGCTTGCGCATGGTCGAGGCGTTCTCGACCTCGACCTCCTCGGCGAACGCAATCAGGTCGGTCGGCGTCTTGGCCTTGAGATCGAACAGCTTGACCTCGCGCACGCCCTCGAGGGCGGCGACGGTCCCCGGGGTGGCGGGCGCGTCGGCCGCATCCGCGGTCTCGGGATCGGCCAGGGGGTCGGCGAAGGCGTCGGGATGTGGCGTCATGGGGTGTCTTGCAACCGACGAAGAAGGTGGGAGGGCCGGTTCTGCGCCAAGCAACCCGGGGGACGGGCGCCGGAGAGCGGGCCGCGCTGGAACAGCGAGGGGCCCGAAGATCGTCTTGGCTGGACCGTGTACGGCAGGACCCTCGCGGCTCACGGGCGCGCTGCGGCGCTGACCTTGTGATGAGGGCAGAGCAAAAGTAACGCGTTTTTCCACTGCACTCAAGGGGCTGATGGATCGGGGTTGGTCCGGGGCGCGCGAGATCGGTGACGACGGGCCCGCCTCGCCGCGGGACGGGGCTGCTGCACCCGCGCCGCTCTCCCCCGCAGGAACCACCGGATTCACGTCGCCCCGGATGCGGCGCGGCGCTGAAGCCCGGAGCGTCGTTCCGACCGGTGGCCTCCGGCTTTGGGAAAAAGACACTCTTGCTCGAGGTTAGAGCGCATCGCGCCGGTTCCGGTACCCGGCACGATGCGCTGGACCGTCGTCGTTCGGGAGGCCGGATACCGATGGCCCGAACCCACCCGCCACGATCAGTTGAACACCGCCTCCGCACGCCGGACCTCGCGAAACCGGCACGGCGGCGCTAATGCGCTCTGCACGGAACCGCGTTCCCGTGGGGCCGTTCCCCGTCCCGGCGCCGCAGCGCAGCAAACCGTCAACCCGAGAGCCCGGCCCCACAGACATGCGCGACGACGCTACCGGACGCACCATCACCGCGCACGAGCCGCGCCGGATCCCGTGGCTCGACCTCGTCTTCGGCTTCGGCCCGATGGTGCCGATCGCGGTCGGCGCCGCCGCGACCTGGTGGCTGAACGGCCAACCCCTCGATTACCTCGTGGCCCTGTTCACCCTGCTGTACGCCGCCTCGATCCTGCTGTTCCTGGCCGGCGTCCACCGGGGCGTCAGCTTCCGCACCGAGGGCGGCCCGCATCTCGCGCAGATCGTGACGATGCTGATCCTGTACGGGCTCGGCCTGTTCAGCCTGTTCTCGGCCGTGATGGGCAAGGCGGTGCCGGCGCTGGCCATGCTGATCCTGGGCTACGCCGCGATCGGGATCCTGGATCCGATCGCGGCGCGCGCCGGGCAGGTGCCGCTCGCCCATGCCCGCCTGCGCCCCCTGCAGATGCCGATCGCCGTCATCAGCCTGGCGGTCCTGCTCTGGATCAAGCTGACGGCGCCGTACTGAATTCTTCAACGGTTTGACGGGCGTTCCCACCCGCCCCCTCACCCGGGCGTGGCGACGCGCAGGAGCGCCCTCGAAGGCGGGAGCCGGCGGCCATCTTTCGGAACGATGCTCCAGGGCGGCGCGGCACGAGCGGCCGAGCGAGCCGGCCGGAAACCGAATTCCCCTTTCGCCCGTCATGCTCTAGAGCCCGGCCCCAGGATCCCCGCCGCGCCGGGGACGACTCACACCGGACCCGGGCTCCGGGTCCGCGGGAAGCGAACGCGTTCACATGTCCAAGCCCGAAACCGCGAAGGCCGAGAGCCGGGCCGAAATCCTGAAACCCCGCCTGCCCCGCGGCTTCGTCGACCGCCGCGCCGACGAGATCGCCGCGCAGGGGCGGATGCTGGAGACGATCCGCAAGAGCTTCGAGCTCTACGGCTTCGAGGCCCTGGAAACGCCGTTCGTCGAGTACACCGAGGCGCTGGGCAAATTCCTGCCCGACCTCGACCGGCCGAATGCCGGCGTGTTCTCGTTCCAGGACGACGACGAGGCCTGGCTCAGCCTGCGCTACGACCTGACCGCGCCGCTGGCCCGGTTCGTGGCCGAGAACTACGACGCGCTGCCGAAACCCTACCGCAGCTACCGCGCCGGCTTCGTGTTCCGCAACGAGAAGCCGGGCCCCGGCCGCTTCCGCCAGTTCATGCAGTTCGACGCCGACATCGTCGGCGCCGGCAGCGTCGCGGCCGATGCCGAGACCTGCATGCTGATGGCCGACACGCTGGACCGGCTCGGGCTCGGCGGCCAGTACGTGGTCAAGGTCAACAACCGCAAGGTGCTCGACGGCGTCATGGAGGCGATCGGGCTCGCCGGCCCCGACAAGGCTGGCCAGCGCCTGACCGTCCTGCGGGCGATCGACAAGCTCGACCGGCTCGGCGTCGACGGCGTGCGCGACCTCCTGGGCGCGGGCCGCAAGGACGAGAGCGGCGACTTCACCAAGGGCGCGGGCCTCGACGCCGATGCGGTGTCCCGGATCCTGGCCTACGTGTCGTTCCAGGCCGATGCCGGCGACGGCGCCGACCGGATGGCCTTCTGGGAGAAGTTCTTCGCCGGCTGGCACGAGGCGGTGGGCGGGTCCGAGACCGGCCGCGAGGGCATCGCCGAATTGCACGCGATCATGCGGCTCTGCGCCGCCGCCGGTTACGGCCACGACGTGATCCGCGCCGATCCGAGCGTGGTGCGCGGGCTCGAATACTACACCGGCCCCGTCTACGAGGCCGAGCTGACCTTCCCGGTCACCAACGAGGACGGCCAGACCGTGCGCTTCGGCTCGGTGGCCGGCGGCGGCCGCTACGACGGCCTGGTCGGGCGGTTCCGGGCCGAGCCGGTGCCGGCCACCGGCTTCTCCATCGGCGTCTCGCGGCTGTTCTCGGCGTTGCAGCTGGTGAAGAGCCCGCTGCTCGCCGGCACCGAGACCCCCGGCCCGGTGGTGGTGCTGGTCCTCGACCGCGAGAACATGGCCGATTACCAGCGGCTGGTCGCGCTGCTGCGGGCCGACGGCATCCGGGCCGAGCTCTATCTCGGCTCCGCCGGCATGAAGGCGCAGATGAAGTATGCCGACCGGCGCCGCGCCCCGGCGGCGATCATCCAGGGCTCGAACGAGCGCCTGGCCGGCGAGGTCCAGATCAAGGATCTGATCGAGGGTGCGCGGGCGGCCGAGAGCATCGGCAGCAACGCCGAGTGGAAGGCCGCGCGCCCGGCGCAGGTCTCCTGCCCCGAGGCCGACATGGTGGCGCAGGTCCGCGCCGTGCTGGCCCGGCACTTTCCGGCCGTTTAGGGCCGTTCCCCGGTTCAGCGCGCCCACTTGCGCCGAACCGGTATGCGCGTCGACGGCGCGCGCTGAGGCTGGTCCGCTCGCGGCATCGAACGCGGCGGGTCGGGCCGCGTTGTCCCCGGTCGGACCCGCGACGGGACCGGCTGGGAGACCCGGGGATGCTGGCCAAGACCCTGATCCTGTCGGCCGCGCTGATGCTCGCCGCGCCGGCCTCGGCCTGGGCGGGCCGCTCGGTGCCCGACCGGCTGCCGAGCGCCACCGCGGTCGCCACCCCGGGGACCGGCAGCGCTCCGGTGCTCAGCGCCGGGATCGCGGGTGCCCCCGCCATGGCCACGCTGACCCGCCGCAAGTCCGGACGACGCCCGCGGGGCGCCCGGCTCGGCAGCGCCCGGCCGCTCTGAGGAAACGCACCCCGCCCCGTCCGGGCAGGCCTGCGTACACCGTCGCGCCGGTCGGGTGCGCGTGCGTGTCGCCAAGCGCGATTGCGGTTGCTACAGAGCGCCCGCGAGGATGGACACCATGACACGACCGGAGGCCGGTGAGACGGGGGCGGGCGACGCGGCGCGGACGCGCCTGCTCGCGCATCTGAGTGCGGCCGGCTACCACCCGGTGACGCCGCCGGTTCTGCAGCCGGTGGAGCCGTTCCTGGAACTGTCCGGCGAGGACATCCGCCGGCGCATCTTCGTCACCCAGGACGCGGCCGGGACCGAGCTGTGCCTGCGGCCGGAATTCACGATCCCCGTCTGCCGCCTGCACCGGGCCCAGGCCGATGGCCGGGCGGCCGATTACAGCTATTGCGGCCCGGTCTTCCGGTTGGCCGCCGACGAGCCGGACGAGTTCTTCCAGGCCGGCATCGAATCGATTGGCCGCACCGACACCCCGGCCGCCGATGCCGAGGTGCTGGGGCTGGCGCTCGAAGGCCTCGCGCTGTTCGGCCGGACCGACCCCGCGGTGCGGCTCGGCGATATGGGTCTGACCGTGGCTCTGCTCGACGGGCTGGCGGTGCCGCCGGCGGCCAAGCGCCGGACCCTGCGGGCGCTCGCCGCCGGGCGATCCCTCGACGACGTCACCAATGGCGGCGAGGGCGCCCGGCCCGAGGATCCCCATGCCGGCCTGCTCGCCGCGATCCAGGGCCAGGACCCGCGGGGCGTGCGCGCCTTCGTGGAGGACGTGCTCGCCATCGCGGGCATCTCGGCGGTGGGTGGGCGCAGCGCCGGCGAGATCGCCGAGCGTTTCCTCGGCAAGGCGGCCGCGCAGGCCAATGGCGGGGCCGGGCTCAACCCCGAGAACCGCGCCGTGCTCGACCGCTACCGGGCCATCGCCGGCCATCCGGACGCCGCCGCCCGCGACCTGCGGGCGCTGGTCGCCGATGCGGGCCTGCGCCACGACGCGCTCTCGGCCGCCCTCGACCTGTTCGAGGAGCGTACCGGCTTCATCGCGGCGCGCGGCCTGCCGATCGAGCGGTTCCGCTTCCAGGGCGGCTTCGCCCGCAACCTCGACTACTACACCGGCTTCATCTTCGAGGTGAACGAGGGCGACGGCCCGATGCTGGTCGGCGGCGGCCGCTACGACGGCCTGCTCGGGCATCTCGGCAGCCCGGCGCCCCTGCCCGCGGTGGGCTGCACCTTCTGGGTCGAGCGCGTGGCGGGAGCCGGCCGATGACCCCCTCGGAACCGGGCGCCATGCCGCTGATCCTCGCCGTCCCGTCCAAGGGACGCCTCCAGGAGAACGCCAGCGCGTTCTTCGGCCGCGCCGGCCTGCGGCTCGCCCAGGGTGCCGGCGCCCGCGACTACCGCGGCAAGCTCGTCGGCGTGCCGGGGGTCGAGGTCCGCTACCTCTCGGCCTCGGAGATCGCGGCGCAGCTCGCATCAGGCGCCGCCCATCTCGGGGTGACCGGCGAAGACCTGATCCGCGAGACCCTGCCGGACGTGCGCGGCCAGGTCGAACTCCTGACCCCGCTCGGCTTCGGCAACGCCACCGTGGTGGTGGCGGTGCCCCAGGCCTGGATCGACGTGCGGGCGATGTCCGACCTCGACGAGGTCGCGGCGCTGATGCGCACCCGCCACGGCCGCCGCCTGCGGGTTGCGACCAAGTACGTGAACCTGACCCGCCGGTTCTTCGCCGAGAAGGGCGTGGCCGATTACCGGATCGTCGAGAGCCTGGGGGCCACCGAGGGTGCGCCGGCCGCCGGCTCCGCCGAGATCGTGGTCGACATCACCACCACGGGCGCGACGCTCAGCGCCAACGCCCTGAAGGTGCTGGACGACGGCATCATCCTGCGCTCCGAGGCCAACCTGGTCGCCTCGCTGAAGGCGCCCTGGGGCGAGGACCAGCGGACGGCTTTGCGCACCGTGCTCGGCCGCATCGCCGCCGAGGAGCGCGCCCGCACCACCCGGGAGGTCCGGGCGGCCCTGCCGGAGAGCGGCGCGATCGACCTCGCCACGATCGCGGGCCTGCACGAGGCCGAATTGCCCTACGGTGCCCCGCGCGGAGGCGACGGCGAGATCGTGATGCGCTGCCCCGAGGGCGCGGTGTTCGCGCTCGCGGGCGCCCTGGTCGAGGCCGGCGCCCGGGCCGTGACGGTCCGGCGGGTCGACTACGCCTTCGCGGCCGAGAACCCGCTGGCGGAGCGGCTGCTGGCCCGGCTCTAGAACGCCCTCCATGGTGCCGACCGGCTCGCGGACGTCCTGACTCTCGCCTGCACCGGCCGTGTCTCCCGCTCGGCGGCGGATCACCCCGCCGAGCGACCGCAAAACCGACCCTCCACCCCGACGCCGGAGAGGATTTTCCCGCCCGCGGACGAGACCCTGGGTCGGGCGGCGATGAGTTCACGCACGCGCATGAACGCCGGGATCGATCGGCCCTGCGGTGCGAGGATCGTCAAACCGGCGACACAACGTCTGCTGCGGCCCCTGCTTCTATTGCGGTCCCTGCTTGGCGAATTCCGCCAGCACTCCGCGCAGCACCTTCAACCGGGTCTCGTAGAGGCCGCGCAGGCAGGCGAGGTCGGCGCCGCAGGCGTGGCGCTCCTTGAGCCAGTCTTCCTGGTCGTCGCGCAGCTTGGTCTGGCCGCCCATCGGCAGGACGTCCTTCAGGATGGCGAACCGGGTCGCCATCTCGACATCCATGTCGTTGAGCGGGAGATGCCCGCAGATCGCCCTCTCGTCGGGGGTCTCGGCCTTGTCGCAGGCGAAGCTCGCGGCCCGGGCGGGGGCGGCGGCGAGGAGCGCCATCGGCAGCAGGAGGGCGAAAAGCTTGGTCATGGCCCCCAACGGCCCGGCCGGTGAAAGGCTCCGGCCCCGACGGCGCAACGGACCCCGGATCACAGGATCCCGGGATCAGAAGCCCGGCTTGACCACCGCCAGGATGACGATGCCGATCAGCAGGAGGGTCGGCACCTCGTTGAGCACCCGGTAGAACCTGTGCCCGCGGGTGTTCCGGTCGGCGGCGAAATCCTTGACCATCCGGCCGAGCCAGCCGTGGATGCCCGACATCGCCAGCACCAGCACAAACTTCGCCTGAAGCCAGGGGCTCGCGTAGAAGCCGCTCATCCAGGCCAGCACCAGCCCGAACGCCCAGGTGGCGATCAGGGCCGGGTTCATGATCGCCTTGAGCAGGCGCCGCTCCATCACCTTGAAGGTCGCGGATTGCGCCTCCGAGCCCGGCGGCAGGCTCGCGTGGTAGACGAACAGCCGGGGCAGGTAGAGCATGCCCGCCATCCAGGCGATCAGGCTGATGACGTGCCCGGCCTTGATCCAGTCGTACAGCACGGGCTCTACCGGCGCAGCCGCGCGAGCATGCGCTCGACATGGGCGACCGGCGTCTGCGGGGTGATGCCGTGGCCGAGGTTGAAGATGTGCGGCAGGCCGGCGGTGGCCTCCAGCACCGCGTCGACCCCGGCATCGAGGGCGTCGCCGCCGGCGATCAGCGTATCGGGATGCAGGTTGCCCTGGGTCACCATCGTGGCCGGCACGTGCCGGCGCAGGGCCTTCAGGTCCACCGCCCAATCCACGCCCACGGCGTCGGCGCCGGTCTCCGGCACCACCCGGGCATGGCCATCGAGGCCCGAGCCGCGGGCGAACACGATGATCTTGGCGTGCGGGACCCGTGCACGGACGCCCGCGATCATCCGGGCGATCGGACGGAGCGACCAGCGGGTCAGGGCGTCCACGGCCGCGTCGTCCGGCAGGGCGCTCTCGGTCACGTCGCCGACCGGCTCGACGATATTCTCGGAGGCCGGCACGGCGCGCGGCAGGGTGCCGGCATGGGATTCGAAGATCTGCACCGCGTCGGCGCCGGCCTCGAGCTGGCGGACGAGATACTCGGTCTGCACCGTCACGAGGCGGTCGATCAGGGTGTCGACCAAGGCGGTGTCGCCCTCGGCCAGCGCCCGGGCGGGGGCGAGGTCCGGGGTGCCGCGCCCGCCGATCATGTAGCTCGCCACCGTCCAGGGCGCGCCGCAGAAGCCGAGCAGGGTGGTCTCGCCGGGCAGTTCGGCACGCAGCCGCCTCACCGTCTCGAAGACCGGGGCTAGGTGCGAAAAAATCGCCGGATCGCCGGCCTCGCGCAGCCGCCCGAAGGCGTCGCGGCCGTCCAGGGGATCGAGGCGCGGGCCCTCGCCCTCGACGAAGCGCACGTCCTGGCCCAGCGCGTGGGGGACGACCAGGATGTCCGAGAACAGGATCGCCGCGTCGAAGCCGAACCGGCGGATCGGCTGCAGGGTCACCTCGACGGCGAAGTCCGGGCTGTAGCAGAGGTCGAGGAAGGACCCGGCCTCGGCCCGGCTCGCCCGGTATTCCGGCAGGTAGCGGCCGGCCTGGCGCATCATCCAGGCGGGGGGCGGCCCGATCGCCTCGCCCTCGAGGACGCGCAGCACCGCCCGCTCGGACTTGCCTCCGGACCCGCGCTCCGTCCCCGTCATCGTCGCTCCCATTCCGTCCCCGTCATTCCGCATGCCCGTCAGCGGCCGTCCTGTCGAGTCGAGGCGCGCCGGATCCCCACACAGGCCCCTCTCGAAAAGAAAAGAGAGATTCTAGGACTCTGTTTTTTCTATTGGGGGGCCTCAACACGATGGTGCAATCGGATCCACAGGCCGTCCCCGCCGCCGCGCCGTTAACGAGGCTTTAAAGGATTCGCTCCATGTTGCGAGAACGGCCAAGTCCAACAGCGGCTTGCGAACGCCGAGTCCGGTACGCGCCCCTGTTGCGTCCCGGATTCTCCCAGGCGCCCGGATTCCGCGCGCCTCGACGGCGTACCTGTGAACGGCGGAGTCGATAAGGCGCGGCCCCTTCGCCCTGGACCTGCCCGAAGCCGCATCCTATCCACACTCATCGACTCCCTGGCGGCCGGCAGTGGATAACGCCCCCGGCGAGACGAAGGCGACCCGATGGGCCGGAGCTACTTCCACCTTCACCTCGTGTCCGACTCCACCGGTGAGACGCTGATCAACGTCGGCCGGGCGGCGGCCGCGCAGTACGAGGGCGTCTCGGCGATCGAGCACGTCTATCCGCTGGTGCGCTCGGCGGCGCAGCTCGACCGGGTGATCTCGGAGATCCGGGCGGCGCCGGGCCTGGTGCTCTACACCCTGGTGGGCGGCGACCTGGGCGAGCGGCTCGAAGAGGTCGCCCGCGAGACCAGCTCCCCCTGCCTGTCGGTGCTGCGGCCGGTCCACGACCTGCTGCGCGCCTATCTCGGGGCCGAGACCACGGCCCGGCCGGGCGCCCAGCACATGCTCAACGCGGAGTATTTCAAGCGCATCGACGCGATGAACTTCACGCTGGCCCACGACGACGGCAACCTGCCGGAGGACCTGGAGGATGCCGACGTGATCCTGCTTGGGGTCAGCCGGACCTCGAAGACACCGACCTCGATCTACCTCGCCAACCGCGGGCTCAAGACCACGAACCTGCCGCTGGTGCCCGGCATGCCGCTGCCGCCGGCGATCGAGCGGGCGCGCAAGCCCCTGGTGGTCGGCCTGTTCGCCTCGCCCGAGCGGATCGTGCAGATTCGCCAGAACCGACTGTCGAGCCTCAACGCCGACGAATCCTCGATGTATGTCGACCGCTCGGCGGTGGCCGACGAGATCACCATGTCGCGCCGGCTGTTCACCAAGAACCGCTGGCCGACCATCGACGTGACCCGTCGCTCGATCGAGGAGACCGCCGCGGCGATCGTCGACCTCTACCGCGACCACCGCCTGAAGTTCATCGCCGACTGAGGCAAGTCCGCGGTTCCGAAGGGCTCAGCCCTTTGGCGGGGATTGGGGCGCAGCCCCGGGATACCAGAGCTCTGCCCTGGACCCGGAAAAAGGTCGTAGACCTTTCGAAACCATGACCATTTTCAGCCACCGCTGAGAACCGTCCGCATCAGGGCGATGCCGGCCAGCAGGCCGAGCAGACCGGCCGCCACCGAGACCGTCACGTAGAGGGCCGCGGCGGCCAGATGGCCGCGCTCGTATAGGCTGATCGCGTCCAGCGAGAAGGTCGAGAAGGTGGTGAAGCCGCCCAGCACCCCGGTGGTCAGGAACAGCCGCGCCGGGTGTCCGGCCGCCCCGCGCAGGGCGAAGCTCTCGGCCAGCACGCCCATCAGGAACGAGCCGAGCACGTTGATGACGATCGTGGCGAGGGGAAACCCGAAGCCCGGCAGCAGCCGGGCGACCGCGACGTTGACCCCGTGGCGGGCCCCGCCGCCGAGCCCGGCCCCGAGGATGACGATGAGGGTGTTGATCATGCCGGCCCTTCCTCTTCGGTCGGGCGGTGCCGTCACGTCCGCTTCGCGGCGTCGGGCGCACGGCCCCACCGCGGACGTCCGGAGCCGCCCGTGCGGTAGGAGCCATCAGCCCGGCCTGGCGACGGCCGGGCGGTTATCGGGGAGCCCCATCCCCATCCCGGGCAGGATTAGCCGAGGACGGGGCCGAGGGGAATCCGGCTCCCCGCCGCACGATCAGCGGTCGCGTTACTGCACGGCGGCGAAGTGGCTGCGCTGCTCGATCTGGGCCGCGTAGAAATCCTCGACGACCTCGCGGACCACCTCGGCCAGGTCGGTCCCGCGGTGCTCGTCCAGGTGGATGTCGCTTCCGACGCTGCGGCCGAGGGCGGCGCCGGTCGCGCCCGGGACCAGGCGCTCGTTGTAGCGCTGATTGAGGCCCGAGACCGAGATGGTGTTGCTGCCGCCGAGCTCGGGGCCGTACTTGATCTTGATCTTCTGCTCGGTGTCGGTCCCGCGCAGCTTGGCGCACAGGCTGATGAAGTTGTCCTGGTCGATCTTGGCCTCGAGGCCGGTGATGCTGCCGTGGACGTTGTCCTCCTCGTTGAGCACTTCGGCCATCAGGCTCAGGACGCCGACCACCGGCTCGAGGGCGCGATTGCCCTCCTCCAGCAGCTTCCGGCGGAAGTCGTTGCTGCGGGCGTCGGCATCCTGCAGCCGGGCGCGGAACCGGTCCTTGACGTCGTTGGCGCGTGTCATGGCGTCCTCCCTGTTGTTTCGAATCAAGTCTTTGTTGTTGGGATAGCAAAGACTACGAAGCGAAATCAGGTCCCGCAAGACGGTGCAAAACATTGATGCGTGCTCAGAACTTGAGCCGTTGCACAAGAAGCGTACCTGCCTGGACGCTATGCAGGGGCCGCCGAAGCCCGGATCAGGCCGCCGGCCCGTCGAGCGGGGCCAACCGGTCCGGACCGGGCGCGCCCGCCGAGAATTCGGGCCGCGACAGCGCCCGGGCCAGGGCCGGCAGGTCCGGGACGGGGGCGCCCGCGGTGCCGAACACCGCCCGGTCGAGGGCGGCGAGCCGCGCCGCGAGATCGGGCCGGGCCTGCCAGGTCCGGGCGAGTTCCGGCGACTCCCGGCGGGCGGCCTCCAGGGCTGCGCGGAACCCGGTCGGATTGCCCGCGCGGGCGGCCCGGTTCAGGGCCCGGCGGGCGGTACCGGACAGGCGCAGGCGCGGCCGGCCCGCGCCGTACCCGATCAGGGCCAGCCCCAGGCCGAAGGCCGCGAGCGCCGCGGCGGCCGCGACCAGCGGGGACGGCACCGGGGGCGGCGCCCGGTCGCCCTCCCGGTCGGGCAGGCCGCCGCCGATCTGCCGGGCCGGGATCTCGGCCTCGCGCATGGTGCGGGTGTTGGTGTCGAACCACGGGATCGCGATGGCGTCGAGGGGGATCACCTCGGGCACGCCGGGCCGCACGTCCCACTGGTAGGTCGCCCGGGCCACCGGCCCGGAGGGCGTCAGCAGGGTCTCGCGGGTGACCGGGCCGGCGAAGGTGAGGATGCCCCGGGTGCGCATCACCGGCCGGGGCGGCAGGCCCTCGGCGACCATGCCCTGGACCTCCAAGGTGACGATCCGCCGGGTGGTCTCGCCGAGCTTCACGGTCTCGGGGTCCGGGCTCCAGGAATCGGTGACCGCCACGTCGCGGGCGGGCAGCCACCAGGGTTCCTTGACGTCCGGGCCGCCTCCGGCGGCGGTCCAGGCCGCCACCGGGAACGGGATCGGCTTCGAGCGCACCTCGACGATCCGCCGCTCTCCGAAGTCGTTGACCGTCAGCTTATGGGTGAAGGGCTCGAGGATGAAGTCGCCCGCGTGGTGCGGGAACACCGCCACGGTGCGGTCGAACGCGATGGCGCTCTGGCCGTCCGGAAGCTTTGTCTTGCTCCAATGGTCGCGGCCGAGCTGCGTCCAGGAGAAGTTGGCGAGGGTGGGCTGGACGACCTCCTCCAGCAGGATCGGCTGCTTGTAGACCCCATGGATCTTCAACAGCACCATCTCGCGGGCGAAGGGCGGGCTGTTGCCGTTGAACTCCGCGGTGACCGTGAGGGTCAGGTCGCCGGGCTCGATCTCGGCCTGCGCCGAGACGGGGGCGAGGAGCGCGAGCGCCAGGAGCAGGAGGCGGCTCTGTCGCTTCCGGCTGCCGGCTGCTGCACGCTCGCATCGCGTTGCGCAGGCCACGACGAGCTCCCTCTTCCGTACGGGAGGGGGGACCCGCTCCGCATCCGGTAACGTGGCCATCCGGCAGCCCGCCAGGGGAGCCAGACGCGGGCGGAAAAAGTCCCAAAACACTACCACGGGTTGCTCCCGGCCGGGATGGCGGTGCCGGCTTCGACCCGGCGGGTCTGCTCGGCGCGCAGGCGCAGCTTGAGGAAGCGGCCGGGATCGTCCGGCAGGGTCTGGAGCCAGAGCCGGTCGGGGCGGATCTCGTGGGCCTCGAAGCTCTTGGTCACCCGGCGGACCTCGCGCTCGGGCGCCTCCGCGACCATGGCCGCACCGCCGCCGGTGCGGCCGCGCCCGGCCGCGTCGCCGGCCGAGCCCCGGGCCTGGCCCTTGCCGGCGTCGATCGATTGCTGCTCGGCCTTGCCGCGGCGGGCGACCTTGCTGTTGCCGGGCAGGGACGCGCTGGCGTTGGATTCCTTGTTGCCGGCCAGGCCCTCGCCGCTGGAGGCGGCGTTGATGTCGTTGTTCTGGTCCTGGTTGGCGGTGTTGTTGTAGCGGGCGCCGTATTGCGCGGTGCCGTTGGCGATGCCGCCGCCGGGGCCGCGGTCGATCACCTCGGCGACCATCCGGGCGACCAGGGAGCGGTTGGCCTGCGCGTCGGCGTCGCGCGGGTCGAAGCGCAGGGCCTCGTCGTAGGCGGCGAGCGCGCCCTCGAAATCGCCCGCTCGCGCCAGGGCGTTGCCGAGGTTGTAGCGGGCCCGTTTTCCGCCGTTGCGGAACAGCGCGATCGCCTCGCCGTAGCGGCCGGCCTGGTACAGGGCGGCGGCGCGCCAGGCCGGATCGACGATCAGGTCGGCGGCGAGCCCGGGCAGGCCGAGCGCCATCAGCAGCCGCCCGAACCCGGTGCGGGGCTGCGAGACGGCGAGCAGAGCCACGAGCCCGAGGCCGGCCAGCGCCAGCCCGGCCATCCGGGCGAACCGCCGCCAGCCCGGGGGAAGGCCGGCGCGGATCGGGACTGCGAGACCGGTCCTGGACAAGAACCGCTCCATCACGCGCTCCTGCGGAACAGGACCAGGGCCGGCAGGGCTGCGAGCAGCAGCAGCCAGCGGCCGAGATCCGCGTAGGCGAGCACGCCGTAGCCACCGGCCGCGAGGTGCTGGGCGGTCCCCGCCCCGACCGCGTCGAGCACCGGGCCGGGCTCGGTGATGTCGGCGACGCGCCCGCCGCCGGCCCGGACCAGTGCGTCGAGGGCGGCCCGGTCGGGCTTCGGGGCACCCGGCGGCAGCGGCTTGTCGGCGGGGACGAACAGGGCCTGGAGGCGCCAGCCGCGATCGGCCAGAGCGCGGGCTTCCCGGTTGGCGGCCTCGCCGATGCCGTCGCCGTCGCTGATCAGCACCACGTCGGCCGCGACGACGTCGGCCTCCGCCAGCGTCCGGCGGGCCAGCGCCAGCCCGCGCTCGGGATGGCTGCCCCGGTCCGGCACGGTGTCGGCATCGAGGGCGAACAGGGTCGTGCCGAAGCTGTCCCGATCGGTGGTCGGCGAGGCGGCGAGATAGGCGTCGCCGGCATAGACGACGAGCGACACGGCCCGGGTGCCGGCGGCCTCGGCGATCGCGGCGGCGGCCTGGCGGACGCCCTGGAGGTTCCCACCCTCGGTGACCGAGCGGGAGAGGTCCAGGACGATCACGGTCGCGTCGAGATTGCGGAAGGTCGCCGTATCGGCGCGCTCCACCGCGGGGCCGGTCAGCGCCAGCGCGATCGCCCCGGCGGCCAGGGCGGCGGCCCGGTTCGCCTGCCGCCGTCCGCCGAGCACGGCTCCGGCGCGGGCGAGATGGGCCATGAGGGCCGGATCGACCGCCCGCCCCCAATCGCCGAGCGGCGCCGCCCGCCAGGCGGCGCGGAGCGCCAGCAGCGCCACGACCGGGATCGCCAGGAACCACCAGGGGCGCAGGAACGCGAAGGCGTCGAGGGCGCTCATGCGGGCTGTCCTGCCGCCCACATCCTCATCCTGAGGTGCCGAAGCGCAGCGGAGGCCTCGAAGGAGGTTTCCAGGGATCGTGCGGCTGGCTGGAGCCCTCCTTCGAGGCCGCCGACGCGGCACCTCAGGCAGAGGGTGTGGGTTGGGGAGGCCGTATTCGGACGCATCATACCCCCCTCCGGGTCGCCAGCAGGGCCGCGGCGGCGGCGAGCGCCAGGGCCGCCGGCCAGGGCCAAAAATCCCGGCGCAGCGGCAGGGGGGGCGCGAGGGCGCGGCCGCCCTCCAGCCGGTCGATCGCGTCGGCGACCCGGACGAGATCCTCGGTGGTGCGGACCCGGAACGCTTCGCCGCCGCTGGCCTGGGCCATGTCGCGCAGGGTCTCGGTGTCGACCACGTCCTGCTCGCCGTCGGCATCGGCCATGTCCCGGGGGCCGAGCGCGATCGTGTAGACCCGGATGCCGAGCTCCTTGGCCAGGGCGGCCACGTCCTTGGGGGCGGTCTGGCCGGCATTGTTGGCGCCGTCCGAGAGCAGGATCACGGCCTTCGCGGAGGGCGCCGCGGAGGGCGCCGCCAGGCCGTCGGCACGCGGCCCGGGGTCCTTCGGGTCGAGCCGGCGCAGGGCCAGTCCGAGGCCGTCGCCGATGCCGGTGGAACGGCCGCTGATGCCGATGGTCGCCTCGTCGAGGGCGCGGGCGACCGCCGCGGTGTCGAAGCTCGGGGCGGCGGCGACGTAGGCCTGGTCGGCGAAGATCACGAGGCCGATCCGGTCCCCGGCCCGGCGCCGGATGAAGTCGGTGCCGACGCGCTTGACCGCGGTGAGCCGGTTCACGGTCTCGCCGTCCAGCGTGAAATCGCGGCGCTCCATCGAGCCGGACAGGTCCATGGCGATCATGATCTCACGGCCGGAAGCCGGCAGGGCCGCGGCCGGCATCACCAGGCGGGGCCCGGAGAGCGCCACCACCAGGGCGGCCCAGAGGGTCCAGACCAGGGCGGCCCGGCGGCGGCCGCGGGCGGCGAGGTCGGCGCCGGAGCGGGCGGTGCCGACCAGGGTCCCGGGCACCAGCAGGGCGCCGCTGCCGCCCTCCGTCTCGGCCGGGAGCAGGCGGGCGGCCAGCAACGGTAGCGGCAAGGCGAGCAGGATCCAGGGCACCGCGAGGTCGAAGGCCGAGAGCTGCGCCGTGAGCCAGGCGGGGAGGAGGCCGCTCATGTCCGCAACCGTCCGATCAGGTGTACCAGCTCGGCGTCGAGCCCGTCGAGGTCGGGTTCCTGGCGCCGGTACAGCCCGTCGGCCAGGACCCGGCCGGATCCGCGCGTGAAGAAGTCGGTGGCCAGGAGCGTGTCGAGGCGGGCGGCCCAGGCCGCGCCAGTCTCCCGGGCGGCGGCGTCCCCCGCGAGCGTCCGGGCGAGGCGGCGCAGCAGGCGCGCCTGCGCCACGAGACGGGAAGCCGGATCGAGGCCGCGGGTGCCGGCGAGCTCGGCGAGCGCCGCCCGGCGCAGGCTCGCCCGGGCCCGTCCGCGCAGGTAGCGGACGAGCCCGACCAGCAGGGCGGCGAGGAAGCCCAAGGCCGCCGCCGCGACGACCTCCCCCTGCACCGCCCCGGCGGCGCCCCCCGGCAGGTGCAGGCCGCGGAGCTGGTCGAGGCTCGGGGCGATCTCGACGGGGTTCATAGCGCCGGGCCCGGATGTGGGAGACGCGGCGACGCGGCAGGGTTTCGTCTGCGCCTCGTCTCGGTCCGCAAGCCGGCACCCATCTGCCGGGAAGAGCCCCGAGCCTCACAGCACCGCATCGAGGCGCTCCATCAGCGGCGCGTAGGCCTCCGGGCCGGCCTCGACGTCGAGGCGCACCCCCGCGATGCCCCGGCGGGCATAATCGGCCAGCCGCGCCTCGGCGGTCTCACCCGGCAGCGCCGTCGGGAGCGCGGTGCCGCGCCGGCCATCCGCCAACGCGAAGGGATAGAAGCCCGGCGGGCGGGCGCGCTCGAAGGCGTCGCTCACCAGGATCAGCCGGATCGCGACCCGCTCGGCCAGCAGGGTCAGCGTCTCGTCGAAGCCCGGGCCGGGGGCGTCGAGGGCGCTGGCGACGACCAGGTGTCCGCCGGCGGGCAGCAGGCTGCGGGCGAGCCCGAGGGTCGGCTCCAGGGGTGCGTCGGACCCGGCGGCGCCGGCCGCCGCGAGGGCGTCCGCATGCGCCTGGGCCAGGGCGCCGGTCACCGCGATCATGGCGCGCTCGCCGCCGGCCGGGCGCAGCACCGTCTGCCCCCCCGAGGCCGCCACCGCGAGGCCGACCCGGCCGCCATCGGCCGCCACCCGCCAGCCGAGCAGCGCCAGGGCCTCGGCGGCGGCCACCGAGCGCAGGGCCCGGCGGGTGCCGAACAGCATCGAGGGCCGGAAATCGGCGAGCAGCACCACGGCGCGGTCGCGCTCGTCGTGATGGGTGCGCACGTGCAGCTGCCCGGTGCGCGCGGTGGCGTTGCGGTCGATGAACCGGCGGTCGTCGCCCTCGGACCAGAGCCGCACGTCCTCCGGCTCGGAACCGCGCCCGCGCCGCTTGGTGACGATGCCGCCGGGCAGGCCGGCGAGCGTCCGGGTCGCCGGCGCCGCGCCCCGCCGGGCCAAGTGGCGCAGGCCCATCAGGGCCTCACCCGAGAGATGGACGCCATTTTCTCGGGACTCGGCCATGCGGACGGAACCCACACCTGTCCCGTCCCCGTTTGCGGGGGACGGGCTCGGGCGCCGCGCGTTCAGAAACCCGAACACCCTCAGAGCGCCCGGACCCGCTGCACCAGCTCGCCGACCAGGCCGCGGGCGGTCTTGCCTTCGGCGGCCGCGCGCCAGGTCAGGCCGATGCGGTGGGAGAGCGCGTCCCGGGCGAGTTCGGTGACGTCCTCCGGGGTGACGTGGTCCCGGCCGCGCAGCCAGGCCCGGGCCTTGCCCGCCATCATCAGCGCGAGCGTGCCGCGCGGCGAGGCCGGGTGCTCGATCATCGCCCGCAGGTCCGGCGCCGCCGCATCGGTGCGGGTCGCCGCCACCAGGCGGACCAGGTAATCCTTGAGCGCCGGCGACACGTAGGTGGCCAGAGCCGCCTCCCGGGCGGCGCGCACGTCGGCCAGCGCCAGGCGCACCGGCATGGCCTCGACATGGTGGGTCATCTCGCCCTCCACGAGGTCGAGGATCGCCCGCTCGGTGGCCTCGTCGGGCATCTCGACCACGACGTGCAGCAGGAAGCGGTCGAGCTGCGCCTCCGGAAGCGGGAAGGTGCCGGCATGCTCGATCGGGTTCTGGGTCGCCACGACCATGAACGGGTCGGCGAGCGGGTGGGTCTGCCCGGAGACCGTGATCTGCCCCTCGGCCATCGCCTCGAGCAGGGCCGACTGCACCTTGGGCGGCGCCCGGTTGACCTCGTCCACCAGCACGAGGGCGTGGAACAGGGGTCCCTGCAGGAACTCGAAGCTGCCGCTGTCCTGGCGCCAGACGGTGGTGCCGGTGAGGTCGGCCGGCATCAGGTCCGGGGTGCACTGGATGCGTGCGAACGAGCCGTCGAGCCCGTCGGCCAGCCGCTTGACCGCGCGGGTCTTGGCGAGGCCCGGCGCGCCCTCGATCAGGAGGTGGCCGCCGGTGAGCAGACCGATCAGCAGGCGCTCGACCAGGCCGGCGCTGCCGATCAGGCCGCGTTCCAACCCGTCGCGCAGGGCCAGGACCCGCCCGTGCAGGGCCGCGTCCGGTTCGGCCCCGGGACGGCGTTCGGCGAGGGCGTCACTCATGCGAAGAACGCTCGGGCGCGGAGAAATACACCCGCCACGGGGGCCGTGTCCTGCATCCTGCACGTCTCCTCGGCCCGGGTCCCGTATTCATGAGGGATCCTCAGGTTGAGGCCGGTGTGCCCGCTGCCCGGTGGGGCCGTCAATCCCGGCCGGTTCCGCCCCCGGTCCGTGCCGAGCGTCATCCCGGGGGCCGGTTACCGGATTCCGGGAAAAGGTGATGCAAAACCAAGGGCCTGGTGCGCCGTCCCGGTTCCGCTATCCCGGACGGCGCGCCGAGCCGGCCATGATGTCACGGTTTCGTCACCTCTCGCCTCGCAAGAGACCGCCATGACCAGCTACGCCGCCATCCCCGAGGAATTCAAATCCGCCATCGGCCTGATCGTCGCCTTCGTGCTCGGCACGGCGATCGGGGCCGAGCGGCAGTACCGGCAGCGCACCGCCGGCCTGCGCACCGCGGTGCTGGTGGCGATCGGCGCCTCGGCCTTCGTCGATCTCGGCATGCGGCTGACCGGCCCGGACGGCGGGGTCCGCACGGTGGCCTACGTGATCTCCGGCATCGGCTTCCTGGGCGCCGGCGTGATCATGAAGGAGGGGATGAACGTGCGCGGCCTCAACACGGCCGCCACCCTGTGGTGCTCCGCCGCCGTGGGGGCGTTCTGCGGCGCCGACCTGCCGCTGGAGGCGGTGTTCGTCACCGTCACGGTGCTGACCTGCAACACGGCGCTCCGGCCCCTGGTGAACGCCATCAACCGCGCCCCGATCCGCGAATCCTCCACCGAGGCGACCTACGAGGTCCAGGTGACCACCGCGCCCGGCGAGGCCGGTCCCGCCCAGGACCTGCTGGTCGAGCGCCTGGAGGCGGCGAACTATCCGGTCAGCAACGTCGAGGTCGAGGAGCGCGGCGGGGGCGCGGTCGACGTGGTCGCGACGCTGACGGCCAGCGCCGTCAAGGCGAGCGAGCTGGATGCGGTCACGGCCGATCTCGCCAAGGCGCCGGGCATCCGCCACGCCACCTGGTCGGTCCAGACCGCCGATTGATGGTCGGGGACTTTGCGTCGCGCGGGGCTGAAGCCGCCGCGCCGACGCCCGCACGGTGGGGTGGCCCCGGCCCTGTCAGCGCGGCGGGGCAAGCGGACGGGTGCGGCGCTCGATCACCACGGTCGGGCGGGTGCGACGCTCGACCACCACGGTGCGGGGCGCCCGGCTGGGGCTGGCATGGGTCAGGATCCGCTCCGGCATCCGCTCCGGCTTGGCCTTCTTGGCCGCCAGGACGTGCGGGCGGACCTCGTCGACCGGAAGCCCGATCAGGCCCGCGGCGATCTCGACCTGCTGCTCGACATCGTCGGCCAGGTCCTGGGCGGCGGCGACCGCCTCGTTCACCGTGGGCGGCTCGCGGCGCACGCGGATCGGCGGCAGGTCGGCGAAGCTCTTCTGCGTCTTCTTCACGGGGCGACTCGCGGTCATCATCGAACAGACATAGCGCCTTCCGCGCCGGTTGTGCAGTGCATCATAATCGGCGGCTGCCCGTCCGGGGAACATGTCTTGGGCTGGAATACCGCATACGGCACGCCGTTACCCCCGCTCCACAGGGCGAACATCATCCGCGCGCCGGTCGGCGCTGCGCTGCGGCATAATAACGCGGGCCCGCGCGGGGTGCCAAGCGGGGATCGCGATCCCCGTCCCGGACCGGGCGGAGACCGTCCGGAGCCTCGTGCCGACGGGTGGGCCGAACCTCCGGGATGAGCGGAAACCCGAGGCCGCGCGCATCGGCCGGGATCCGGTCCCCCGGACGATGCGCTAGGCTCGCGCGCCATGGCCGAATCACTCGATCCCCGCCTCACCCCGGCCCGTCCGGACATCGCCGACATCCGGTTGCGCGGCCGGGTCACGGCGGAGCGCTTCGTCGCCGCCGCCCCGCGCCGGGTCGTGGCGCCGGCGGCGCCGTTGCGCCGGGCGCCGTCGGCGGAGGCCGGGCTCGACACCGAGGCGCTGCTCGGCGACGCCGTGGACCTCTACGCCGAACAGGATGGGTTCGCCTTCGTGCAACTCGTCCGGGACGGCTATGTCGGCTACCTGCCGGCCGATTGCCTCGGCCCCGCCGCACCCGAGCCGACCCACAGGGTCACGGCGGTGCGCACCTTCCTGTATCCCGAGCCCGACCTGAAGCGCCCGGTGCGCGCCCATTTCAGCCTCGGCGCGCGCCTCGTCGTCACCGGCGAGGCCGGGGCCTATTTCGAGACCCCCGGCGGCTACGTCTTCGCGCGCCACTGCGCCCCGCTGGCGCAGCACGAGCCCGACTACGCGGCCACGGCCGAGCGGCTCGCAGGGATTCCCTATCTCTGGGGCGGCCGTACCAGCCTGGGGCTCGATTGCTCGGGTCTCGTGCAGCTCTGCCTCGACGCCGCCGGCCTCCCCTGCCCGCGCGACGCCGACATGCAGGAGCGGGGCCTGGGCCGGGCGCTGCCGCTCGCCCTCGACGGATTGCGCCGGGGCGACTTCGTGTTCTGGCGCGGCCATGTCGGGCTGATGCGCGACTCCGAGACGCTGATCCACGCCAACGGCCACCACATGGCGGTGGCGGCGGAGCCGCTGGCCGGCGCGGTGGCCCGGATCCGGGAGAACAGTTTCGGGGCGGTGACCGGGATCCGCCGGCTCTAGGTCGAGGATCCGGGCACCCCGGGTCCAAAACGCGCGGCAAACGTGCTACAGGGACGCTCCGCGGTCGTCTTCCTGCCCGGTTCGCAGTCCAGGACCGTTGACAGGACAGCCCCGCCCTCGCCACATCGACACCATGACCGCAGACCTCGCGTCCCTCGCGCCCGCTCAGGGCACCACCGGCAAGCCGCCGCTGGAGATCCTGCTCTGTGCCCCACGCGGCTTCTGCGCCGGCGTGGTGCGGGCCATCGACGTGGTCGAGCGGGCTCTCGCCCTCTACGGACCGCCCGTCTACGTCCGCCACGAGATCGTCCACAACAAGTACGTGGTCGAGAGCCTGAAGCGGAAGGGCGCGGTGTTCGTCCGCGAACTCGACGAGGTGCCCGACAGCGGCGCCCCGGTGATCTTCTCCGCCCACGGCGTGGCCAAGACCGTGCCGGCCAACGCCGATTCCCGCGGCCTCACGACCATCGACGCCACCTGTCCGCTGGTCACCAAGGTCCACCGCGAGGCCGAGATCCACCACAAGCGCGGCCGCCACGTGCTGCTGGTCGGCCATTCCGGCCATCCCGAGGTGGTGGGCACCATGGGCCAGCTGCCCAAGGGCTCGATCACCCTGGTGGAGGATCTGGACCAGATCCAAGCCCTGACGCCCGAGAATCCCAACAACCTCGCCTGGGTCACCCAGACGACCCTGTCGGTCGACGACACCCGCCACATCGTCGAAGCGCTCAAGAAGAAGTTCCCGAACATCACCGGGCCGCACAAGGACGACATCTGCTACGCCACCACCAACCGCCAGGAGGCGGTGAAGCAGGTGGCCCCGCTGGTGGACGCCCTGATCGTGGTCGGCTCCTCGAACTCCTCGAACTCCCAGCGCCTGCGCGAGGTCGCCGAGCGCGTCGGCTGCCCGATCACCCGCCTCGTGCTGCGCGCCGAGGAGATCGACTGGCCGGCCTTCGAGGGCATCCGCAAGCTCGGCCTCACCGCCGGCGCCTCGGCCCCCGAGGTGCTGGTCGAGGAGATCATCGAGGCCTTCGCCGCGCGCTACGACGTGATCGTCGACACCGTCTCGACCGTGGTCGAGGACATGGTCTTCCCGCTGCCGCGCGAGCTGCGCAGCGAAGCGGCCGAGTAGGCCGCGCCAGAATCCCGCCCCCGACCCAGGAGGGGGCCTATCCCGTCCAACCCCTTCATCCCGAGGTGATGGGGTGTACCGGAGGGCGCGAAGGAGACCTCCAGGGATCGTGCGGCCGTCTGGAGCGCTCCTTCGAAGCCGCTCCGCAGCACCTCAGGATGAGGCAGCGGGTCGGAAAACCGGGTCCGTCGGGTCGCTGTGCGATCCTTCGACGATCCTGAAACGCCCAAGAAGAAACCCGAGCGCGAACACGTGGCCGTCTACACCGAGGTATCCGACGCGGCGCTCTCCGAGTTCCTGTCCGCCTATTCCATCGGCAGCCTGCTCTCCTTCAAGGGCATCGCCGAGGGTGTCGAGAATTCCAATTTCTTCCTGCAGACCACCCAGGGCTGCTACATCCTGACCCTCTACGAGAAGCGGGTGCGGGCGGGGGACCTGCCGTTCTTCATCGGGCTGATGGAGCACCTCTCCGCGCGCGGCCTCGCCTGTCCGCAGCCTGTGCGGGACCGAGCCGGCACGGCGCTCGGGGAGCTCTGCGGTCGGCCGGCCGCCATCGTCAGCTTCCTCGAGGGTGTCTCGGTCAAGACACCCGGCGTCGGGCATTGCCGGGAACTCGGCCGGGCCCTCGCCGAGCTGCACGCGGCCGGCGCCGATTTCGCGATGGTGCGCGAGAACAGCCTGTCGGTGGCGTCCTGGCGTCCGCTCTTCGCGCAGGCCGAGGCCCAGGCCGATTCGGTGGCGCCGGGCCTGGCGGAGCGCACCCGCGCCGACCTCGCACGGCTGGAAGCCGCCTGGCCCCAGAACCTGCCGGGCGGGGTGATCCACGCGGATCTGTTCACCGACAACGTATTCTTCATCGGCGACAGCCTCTCCGGGCTGATCGACTTCTACTTCGCCTGCACGGACGCGTTCGCGTACGACCTCGCGGTCTGCCTCAACGCCTGGTGCTTCGAGGCCGACGGTACCTTCCACCGGGACATGGCCGCGGCGTTGATTGCCGGCTACGAAGCGGTGCGGCCGCTGGAATCCGCCGAGGTCGCGGCGCTGCCGATCCTGTGCCGGGGCGCCGCGCTCCGCTTCATGCTGACCCGTCTGGTCGATTGGCTGAACGTGCCGCCCGGCGCCCTGGTGAAGCCCAAGGACCCGCGGGAGTTCGATCGTCGGCTCACCTTCCATCGCCAGGCGCGGGACGCGCGGGATTACGGGCGGCAGGCCTGAGGGACGGATGAGCACCGAGACGACCGAGACCGCAACCGAGCCCATGCGGGTGAAGATCTACACGGACGGCGCCTGCTCGGGGAATCCAGGCCCGGGCGGCTGGGGCGCGATCCTGATCTTCGGCGATACCCAGAAGGAGCTCTCGGGCGGCGAGGCGCACACCACCAACAACCGCATGGAGATCCTGGCGGCGATCGAGTCCCTGGAGGCGCTCAAGCGCCCCTGCCGGGTCGACCTGTTCACGGACTCGCAGTACCTGCGCCAGGGCATCACCAGCTGGATCCACAACTGGAAGGCCCGGGGCTGGCGCACCGCCGACAAGAAGCCGGTGAAGAACGAGGATCTCTGGCGCCGGATCGACACGGCCAACGCCCGTCACGAGGTGGCGTGGCATTGGGTCAAGGGCCACGCCAGCGACCCGCTGAACAACCGGGTCGACGCGCTCGCCGTGGCCGCGATGCTGCCGTTCAAGCGACGCTGAGATCGCTTCGGATATCGGCTTCGGTCTCGGACGCTCAACGCGACCGAGGCGGCCCTTGCAGAGCGGCGTGCAAGACCCGGAGCATTCGAACGGAAACATCTTCGACGTCGTAGACGATGATGTACCGGCGATGACGATCAGATCGCGTGTGCCGGCGACACGGCCCGGACGCCCGAGAGCGGGACGATCCACCAAGCGGGCGGTCGTCTCGGCGAACCGCTCATCGGGCGCGATGGCAGCCGCTGGTCTTGGAATCGAGCCGTTGCCGTGTGGCTGCCCGCCCGGCAGCGAACCGCGCTTCCACGCCCTCGGCGGGGATCACACGGCCCCTATTGGCAGAATCCAGTCCGATCTGAACCTGCCGGCGCAACCAAGCGTCATGCTCGATCTCGTCCCGCTGCGGCCTGACGTATGCCTGCATGACGTCACGCAGGAGCTTCGCGCCATTACGGTCGCGATCTGTGCGACCTGGGAGAATTCATTCGTCAGGGTTTATCGACCGGAAAGGGGAATGTCGCCGCGCCCGAAGTCGCCGCCCCTTTGTTCGACGGAACATCTCCATGACGGTCGGAGGGCGACACGTCGCGGCCAACTCGAAAACGACCGGATCCGATGACGTGGCCGTCGGATCCGGCATGGCTGTGCGGTCCTCAATCCGTCTTGCCGTCGAGACCCAGCCAGTGGCGGCCGTCCCGGGCCAGGAGGTCGTCCGCCTCCTTGGGCCCGGTGCTGCCGGCCGGATAGGGCTTCACGTCCGCCTGCGGCCAGCCCTTGAGCAGCGGATCCACCGCCGACCAGCCGGCCTCGATGTTGTCGGCCCGCTGGAACAGGGTCGCGTCGCCGATCATGCAATCGTACAGCAGGGTCTCGTAGCCGACATTCGGCTGGTCGGCGAAGAAGTCCTTGTAGCGGAACGCGGCGCTCACCCGGCCGATCTTCATCTCCGGGCCCGGGACCTTCACGTTGAACTCGGTGCCGACCCCATGGTCCGGGTCGATCATGATCCGCATCACCGTGGGTCCGAGGTCGGCGTTCGGGGTGTCCTCGAACATCTTGAACGGGGCCGGCTTGAACAACACGGCGATCTCGGTGCGCCGCCCGGTCATGCGCTTTCCGGTGCGGACGTAGAACGGCACGCCGGCCCAGCGCCAGTTCTCGATGTTGAGCTTGAGGGCGATGTAGGTCTCGGTGACCGAGTCCTTGGCGACGTGCGGCTCGTCGCGGTAGCCCGGCACGTCGCGCCCCTCGGAGGTGCCCGCCGTGTACTGGCCGCGCACCGCGTCCTCCGGGGGGATCGGCTGGACGGCCTGGGCGAGCTTGGCCTTCTCCGAGCGCACCGCCTCGGCGCCGAACGAGTTCGGCGGCTCCATGGCGACCATGCAAAGCAGCTGGAACATGTGGTTGGGCACCATGTCCCGGAGCGCCCCGGTCGGCTCGTAGAAGCCGCCGCGCTCCTCGACGCCCACGGTCTCGGCCGCGGTGATCTGGATGCTGTCGATGTATTCCCGCCGCCAGACCGGCTCGAGCAGGCCGTTGGCGAAGCGGAACGCCATGATCGACTGGACCGTCTCCTTACCCAGGAAGTGGTCGATGCGGTAGAACTGGCTCTCGTCGGCCTGCTTCAGGATCCGGGCGTTGAGTTCCCGGGCCGAGGCGAGATCCGAGCCGAACGGCTTCTCGATCACCACCCGGCGGAAGTCGCCGTCCTCCTGCTTGAGCAGGCCGGCCTGGCCGAGGCCGTCCACGATCGTGCCGAAGAACCGGGCCGCCACCGCGCAGTAGAACACCGCGCTGCCCTTCACCTTGTCTTTGACCGCCGCGAAGGTCTCGGGCTTCTCGAAATCGCCCTTCAGGTAGTGCAGCCGGTCGCGGATGAAGCCCCAGCTCTTGGGGTCGATGTGGTCGGCGTGGAACTCCGAGGTCGGATCCTTGCTGAACGCCTCCAGGGTCTGGGTGAGATTGTCCCGCAGGGACTCGTCGGTGCCGTCGGAATGATCGACGCCCAGGATGGAGAAACCTTCCGGCAGGAGCCCGGCCCCGGCGAGGTTGTAGAGCGAGGGCATCAGGAGGCGCTTGGTCAGGTCGCCGCCGGCCCCGAAGATCACCAGCGTGCAGGGCGGCGCCGGCTTGGTGCCGCTGGCCGCATCGTCCTTGAGGGCTATCGTCTGCTCGGCCATGCCTGGCTCCTTTCGGGCTGCACTGCAGCAAATCGGCGTGACAACCCACCGGTAGCAATGCCCGTTCCGGCAGCGTCTCTCTATGCTGCTGCGATCGGACAGCGGTGGAGAATCGCGCATGCATACCCACTCCCTCGAACCCTGGAGCCATGGCCACGTGTTCCTGGGAGACCGTCATGACCGGCACGCGCGCCGGACCTGGTCGGTGGTGGCGCTGACCGCGGCCACGATGGTGGTCGAGATCGTCGGCGGCACCTGGTACGGCTCGATGGCGCTGGTCGCCGACGGCTGGCACATGTCGACCCATGCGGCGGCGCTCGGCATCGCGGCCCTGGCCTACCGCTTCGCCCGGCGCCACGCGGAGGATCCGCGATTCAGCTTCGGCACCGGCAAGTTCGGGGATCTGGCGGCCTTCGCCAGCGCGGTCATCCTGGGCCTGATCGCCCTGCTGATCGGCGCCGAGAGCCTCGTCCGGCTGCTCCACCCGGCGCCGATCGGCTTCGGGTCGGCCATCCCGATCGCCGTCCTCGGCCTCGTGGTGAACCTCGCCAGCGTCTGGCTCCTGCACGACGACCACGACGACCACGACGATCACGGGGATCACGGCCACGCCCAGGGCGGCCACAGCCAGGGCGGCCACAGCCATGGCGGTCATGGTCATGGTGGTCATGGTCATTGCGGCCACGACACCAACTTCCGTGCCGCCTACATCCACGTGATGGCCGATGCGCTGACCTCGGTCCTGGCGATCGCCGCCCTGCTGGGCGGGCGCTATCTCGGCCTCGCCTGGCTCGATCCGGCCATGGGCCTGGTCGGCACGGTGGTGATCCTGGCCTGGTCCTGGACCCTCCTGCGCACGGCGGGCCTCGTGCTGCTCGATGCCCGGCCGTCCCCGGCCGCAACGGCCGACATCCGCGCCCGCCTGGAGACGGAGGGCGACCGGGTGAGCGACCTGCACCTCTGGCAGGTCGGTCCGGGCCACCGCGCCGCGGTGATCGCGCTCGTCAGCGACAACCCGCAGCCGCCCGCGCACTACAAGGCCCGGCTCGCCGGGGTGCGCGGTTTGAGCCACGTCACGGTGGAGGTGCAGCCCTGCCCGGGACACGCGGAACACGGCTGATCCGGGATCCCGAAGGGCTCAGCCCTTCGGCGGTGCACGGGCGCGGAGCCCCAGATACCTGGGCAAAGCCCGACATCAGGGTCCGGGATCGTGCGCCTCACTCGTCCGGGCGGACGGCCTGGCCGCCCCGGTCGATCGGCAGGGTCGGACCCTTCAGTTCGGCATCGCTCGGCAGGGCGCGGACGTCCCAGCCGCCGCCCAGCGCCCGGATCAGCGTGACCGCCGCGGTGAAGCGGTTGAGCCGGACCTGGAGGGCGTTGATCTCGTTGCTCACGAGCAGGCCCTGCGCGGTCACCACCGTGGTGAAGTTCTGCGTGCCGGCCCGGTACTCGTTGAGGGTGATCTCCACGGCCCTGCGGGACGATTCGACCGCCGCGTCCTGGGCACTCTGCTGCAGGCCGAGGATGCGCAGGGCCGCCATCTGGTTCTCGACCTCCGCCAGGGCGGCGAGCACCACCTGCCGGTAATTGGCCACCGCCGCGTCGTAGCCGGCTTCGGCCGAGCGCACCGCCGCCGTGCGGGCGCCGCCGTCGAACAGGACCTCGGTCCCCGCGGCGGTCGCCGACCAGACCTGGTTGGCGGCCGAGAACAGGCCGTTGCGGGTCAGACCCGAGATGCCGCCCTGGGCCGAGATCGTCACCGTGGGGTAGAAAGCGGCGACCGCGACGCCGATCCGCTCGCTCTGGCCCTGAACCAGGCGCTCGGCCTGGGCGACATCCGGCCGCCGCTCGAGCAGGTCGGACGGGATCCCGACCGGCACGGTGGGCGGGTTGCGGCCGATGCCGGCCACCGGGATCGTCACCTCCGAGGGCGGTCGCCCGATCAGGGTCGCGATGGCGTTGACGTACTGTACCCGGGTCAGCCGGATCGCGATGGCCTGGGCCTCGATGGTCTGGACCTGGGTCTGCGCCGTGATCACGTCCGAGCGGGCCGCGACCCCGGCCGCGTACTGGTTCTCGGTGATGCCGAGCGTCTTCTTGAAGTTCGCGACGTTCTCGTCGAGCACCCTCTGGAGGGCGTCGGCGTAGCGCACGGTCAGGTAGTCGGCCGCGACCTCGGCCTGGATGGTCAGCCGGGTCGCGGCGATCGTGGCGGCGTCGGCTTGGGCCAGCGCCGCCTCGCTCTCGATATTCCGGCGGGTGCCGCCGAACAGGTCGAGTTCCCAGCTCGCCTGTCCGAGCAGCGCGGCGCTGGTGCGCGCGGTGTTGCCGCTGCCGGTCCGGGTGATGCTCGGGGCGCCGACAACGGTCGGGTACAGGGCGGCCTGGGCCGAGGCGACCAGGGCCCGGGCTTGCCGGTAATTCGCCACCGCCTGCCGGAGGGACTGGTTGTCGACATCCACGAGGCGGATCAGGCGGTCGAGGGTCGGGTCCTTGAACACCCGCCACCAGTCGCCGCGCTCCGCCGCGTCGTTGGGCCGGGCCTCGCGCCAGCCCTTCTTGCGCGCCGCCACGACAGCCGCGCTGTCCTCCCGCTTGCCGCCCTCCCGGTAGGCGAGCGGGGTCTCGACCGAGGGCCGGGCATAGTCGGGGCCGACCACGCAGCCGGCCAGTGCGGGGATGAGGGGGAGATAGAGAATATGGCGCAGCCCGAGGCCGCGAGCGCGTCTCCCTCCCCCCTTCGCGGGGGAGGGTGGCACGGCCGTCAGGCCGGGTCGGGAGAGGGGAGCGACGGTGCCGGAGAGGTCGCGACGGGCGACACATCGTGAACCGTCGCGCTGCCCCTCTCCCGACTCCCTCCGGGGCCCACCCTCCCCCGCAGAGGGGGGAGGGAATGCGCGCGCAGCGTCGCTCCCATCGATCGATGATGCGTGCTCGGCGCCGAGAGAGCGAGGCGCGCGCGTCGGGGCCGCCGGTGTTTCACGTGAAAACGAACGCATCACTCTCCGGCCGGCAATGCCGCTGCGCCGCCGGGCCCGGCGCCGCGGCGGCGGGCGAGCACCCGGTGCCGGAGGCGGTCGAGGGTCAGGTAGACGACGGGGGTGGTGTACAGGGTCAGGATCTGGCTCACGATCAATCCGCCCACGATGGCGATGCCCAGGGGCCGGCGCAGCTCGGCCCCCTCGCCGGTGGCCAGGATCAGCGGCACGGCCCCCAGCATGGCGGCGAGCGTGGTCATCATGATCGGCCGGAAGCGCACGAGACAGGCCTCGCGGATCGCATCCACGGGATTCGCCCCCCGGGTCCGCTCGGCGTCCAGCGCCACGTCGATCATCATGATCGCGTTCTTCTTCACGATGCCGATGAGCAGGAACACCGCGATCAGCGCGATGATGGTGAATTCGGTGCCGGTCACCAGCAGGGCCAGCACCGCGCCGACGCCGGCCGACGGCAGGGTCGAGAGGATCGTCAGCGGGTGCACGAAGCTCTCGTACAGGATACCCAGCACCGCGTAGACCGCCAGGATCGCGGCCAGGATCAGCAGCGGCTGGCGCGAGGCCGAGGCCACGTAGTTCTTGGCCGCGCCGGCATACTCGCCGTGGATCGTCGCCGGCAGCCGCAGGGACGCCATCGCCCGGTCGATCGCCGCGGTGGCGTCCGACAGGCTCTTGCCCGGTGCGAGGTTGAACGAGATCGTCGTGGCGACGAACAGGCCCTGGTGGCTCACCTGGACGGGGGCGCTGCCCGGCTCGATCCGGGCGAAGGCCGAGAGCGGCACCATGGTCTCCTTGGCGGCCGAGACCGGCGCGCTCGAGGAGGCGCCGCCCTTGCTCGCCGCGATGGCGTTGGAGGAGGCGTTGCGGGCGGAGTCGGAGGCGATCGCCGCGGCGTTCGAAGCGGCATCGGCCGTGCTGGTGGCGGCCGCCGCGGCGGCTCCGGTGGACGCGCCGCCGACCGCCCCCGTGGCGGTCGTGGCCCCCGTGGAGGGCGCGGCGCCGCTGCCCGGGCTGCTGGTGCCGGTGGCCGCGTTGGTGTTGACGCCGCCCGCTGCCGCGACGGTGCCGGCCACCGCGTTGGTGATGGCCGCGCCCGGCGCGTTGCCCCCGGAGGTCGAGACGAAGATCTGCTTCAGCGTCTCGGGGGATTCCAGGTAGCGCGGGGCGATCTCCATCACGACGTGGTACTGGTTCAGGGGGTTGTAGATGGTCGAGACCTGGCGTTGGCCGAAGGCGTCGTACAGGGTGTTGTCGATCTTATTCGGGGTGATGCCGTACCGGAACGCGGTGGCGCGGTCGATCACCACCCGGGTCTCCAGCCCGCCCTCCTGCTGGTCGGAGGTGACGTCCGCGAAGGTCGGGTCCTTCTGGAGGGCGGCGACCAGCTTCGGGGCGGCGGCGAACAGCTCCTCGGCGGTGTCGCCCTGGAGGGTGTACTGGTACTGGGCGAAGCTCTGGCGGCCGCCCATCTGCAGGTCCTGGCGCGGGAAGACGTAGAGGCGCGCGCCCGCGACCTGGGCGAGCTTCGGCCGGAGCCGCGCCATGACGGCCGAGATCGGCGCCCGCTCGCCGATGGGCTTGAGCCCGATGAACACGTTGGCCGAGTTGGTGCCGCGGCCGCCCGTGAATCCGACAACGCTCTCCACCGCCGGATCCGCGCCCACGATGGTGGTGGCCTGCCGGAGCTTGGTCTCCATGGACTGGAACGAGATGCGCTGGTCGGCTTGGACGCCGCCCATCATCTGGCCGGTATCCTGCTCGGGGAAGAACCCCTTCGGCACGATGATGTAGAGGTAGACGTTGAGCCCCACGGTGGCGAGCAGGCTCAGCAGCACCAGCCGCGGATGGGCGAGCGCCACCGACAGAGTCCGGGCATAGGCGTCGAGCAGCCAGGAGAAGCCGCCCTCCAAGCCGCGGATCAGGATGTTCGGCCGGCGTCCCGCCGCGCGCCCGTGCCCCTCGGCCCGCAAAAGGCGGGCGCACATCATCGGCGTCGTGGTCAGTGAAAGGACCAAGGAAATCAGGATCGACAGCGACAGGGTGACGGAGAATTCCTGGAAGATCCGTCCGATCAGGCCGCCCATCAGCAGGATCGGCAGGAACACCGCGATGAGCGACAGGCTCATCGAGATCACCGTGAAGCCGACCTCCCGGGCGCCGATCAGGGCCGCCTGCAACCGGGGCTTGCCGTCCTCGATGTGGCGCTGGACGTTCTCCAGCACCACGATGGCGTCGTCGACCACGAAGCCGGTGCCGATGATCAGGGCCGTGAGCGACAGGATGTTGAGCGAGTAGCCGAGCAGGTACATCGCCGAGAAGGTGCCGATGATCGAGATCGGCACCGCCACCGCGGGGATCAGGGTCGCCCGGCCGGAGCGCAGGAAGGCGAACACCACCAGGATCACGAGGCCGACCGCAACCAGCAGGGTCTCCTCGGTGGCCGCGAGCGATGCCCGGATCGTGGCGCTGCGGTCGCCGGTGAGCTTGATGTCGATGCCGCCGGGCAGCGCCGCGGTGAGCTGCGGCAGCGCCTTCTTCACCGCGTCGATGGTCTCGACCACGTTGGCGCCGGGCTGCTTGTAGACGAACAGCAGCACCCCGGCCTTGCCGTTGACGATGCCGAGGTTGCGCTTGTCCTCGACGCCGTCGAGCACTTCGCCCACATCCGTGAGCTTCACCGCGGCGCCGTTGCGGTAGGCCACGATGATGTCGCGGTAATCCTCGGCCTTGCGGCCCTGGTCGTTGGCGTAGAGCTGGTAGCGCCGGCCGCCGGCATCGATCTCGCCCTTGGGCGAGTTGGCGTTGGCCGACGCGAGCGCCGCCCGGATGCCCTCCAGGCCGATGCCGTAGTTGAACAGGGCGGTGGGATCGAGCTCCACCCGTACCGCCGGCAGGGACGAGCCGCCGATATCGACGTTGCCGACGCCGGGCAGCTGCGACAGCTTCTGCTGCACTACGGTGGCGGCCGAATCGTAGACCTGGCCGCGGGTCAGCGTGTCGGAGGTCATGCCGAGAATGATGATCGGCGTGTCGGCGGGGTTGAACTTCCGGTAGGTCGGGTTCTGCCGGAGCGAGGCCGGCAGGTCGGCGCGCGCCGCGTTGATCGCCGCCTGGACGTCGCGCGCCGCGCCGTCGATGTCCCGGTTCAGGCCGAACAGCAGCACGATCCGGGTGGAGCCGAGCGAGTTCGTGGACGTCATCTCGTTGACGTCCGCGATGGCGCCGAGCCGCCGCTCCAGGGGAGCCGCCACGGTGGTCGCCATGGTCTCGGGCGAGCCGCCCGGCATCTGGGCCTGGACCAGGATGACCGGGAAGTCGATCTGCGGCAGCGGCGCCACCGGCAGCTTCAGGAACGCGAACAGGCCGGCGAGCAGCACGCCGATCGTGAGCAGCGTGGTCGCGACCGGCCGGCGGATGAACGGCTCGGAGATGTTCACGGGCGGTGCCTCCCGTGGTGGTCCTGGCGGAGCGCTGCGTGCTTGTCGGAAGAGGCGCAACCGGCTCCGCGCATCTCCCTCCCCCCGCTGCGGGGGAGGGTGGCCCCTGCGTCAGCAGGGGTCGGGAGAGGGGACGCGGCTTCAGGATGGGTCGCAGCCTTTATGAAGGCCATAGCCGGATCCTGCACCGTTGCTCCCCTCTCCCGACCGCCTTCGGGGGCCACCCTCCCCCGCAGAGGGGGGAGGGATAGGGCGCGCGCCTCGACGGCCTCGCCGACCCTGTCGAGGACCAGACCGAGATTGCTCAGCACGAGATCGTTCGGGAAGCGCGGGACCTCGAAGCCCTGGCTTTTCAGCCACGCATCGCGCTGCGCGTCACGGCGACGACGCGCGTCGGTCTCGTGCGGTTCACCGTCCAGCTCGACGATCAATCGTGCGGAAGCACAGAGGAAATCGGCGATATAGGGCGGGATCGGAACTTGCCGTCTGAACTTGGGTCCGTGAAAGCGCCCGGCACGCACCTGCTGCCAGAAGAGATCCTCCGCACGGGTCCGCTCGCGGCGCTGGCCTTTCGCGAAGGTGCGCAGGCGGGGCGAGATCGCTTCGAAGCGGCGCCCGTCGGCACGGAGTGAGCCACATCCTGCACCGTCGCTCCCCTCTCCCGACCCCCTTCGGGGGCCACTCTCCCCCGCAGAGGGGGGAGGGAGAGGCGCGGAATCGTCCCGGCCCCTCATGGTACCGCCTCGCCGCTTTCGAGGGCGGGCCCCCGCCGCCCGGCGATCCGGCGCTCCAGCCGATCGAAGGCCAGATAGATCACCGGGGTCGTGAACAGGGTCAGCACCTGGCTGACGATCAGGCCGCCGGCGATACAGATGCCGAGCGGCTGGCGCAGCTCCGAGCCGACGCCGGTGCCGAGGATCAGCGGCACCGCCGCGAACAGGGCGGCCAGCGTCGTCATCAGGATCGGGCGGAAGCGCAGCAGGCAGGCCTGGAAGATCGCCTCCCGGGGATCGAGCCCGTCCTCGCGCTCGGCCTGCAGCGCGAAGTCGATCATCATGATCGCGTTCTTCTTCACGATGCCGATCAAGAGCACGATGCCGATCACCGCGATGATGTCGAGGGACAGGCCGAACAGCATCAGGCCGAGCAGCGCCCCGATCCCGGCCGACGGCAGGGTCGACAGAATCGTGATCGGGTGGATGAAGCTCTCGTAGAGCACGCCCAGCACGATGTAGACGGTGATGATCGCCGCGAGCACCAGGAACAGCTCGTTGCTGAGCGCCGACTGGAACGCGAAGACCGAGCCCTGAGGCACCACCCGGAACGAGGGCGGCAGGTCGATCGCGGCCTTGGCCTGCTCGATCGCCTCCACGGCCTGCCCGAGGGCCGCGCCGGGGGCGAGGTTGAACGACACCGTGGTGGCCGGGAACTGCCCGAGATGCGAGATCAGCAGGGGGGCCCGCCGCTCGCTGATCCGCGCCACCGCGGAGAGCGGCACCTGGCCGTTGGTGGCCGTCGAGGACGGCAGGTAGATCGTGTCGAGGCTGCGCAGGGTGGTGTGCAGGTTCGGGTCGGCCTCCAGGATCACCCGGTACTGGTTGGACTGGGTGAAGATGGTCGAGATGATCCGTTGGCCGAAGGCGTCGTAGAGGGCGTTGTCGATGGTCGCCGGGGTGATGCCGTAGCGGCCGGCGGTGGGACGGTCGATGGTGACGTAGGCGGCGAGCCCCTGCGCCTGGTGGTCGCTCGCGACGTCGGCCACCACCGGGGATTTCGCCAGGGCTTCGGTGAAGCGCGGAACCCAGGTCTCGAAATCGTTGAGGTTCGGGGTCTCCAGGATGAGCTGGTATTGGGTCGCCGAGACCGCGGTGTCGATGGTCAGGTCCTGGACCGGCTGCATGTACAGGCGCATGCCGGGCTCGGCCCGGGCCGCCTCCGTGATCCGTCGGATGATCGCGCCGGCCGAGTCCGTCCGCTGGTCGCGCGGCTTGAGGTTGATCAGCATCCGGCCGGAATTGAGCGTGACGTTCTGGCCGTCGACCCCGATGAACGAGGACAGGCTGGCGACGTCCGGGTCCTTCAGGATCAGCGCGGCCATCCGCTGCTGGCGCTCGGCCATGGCCGCGTAGGAGACGGACTGGTCCGCCTGCGTGATGCCCTGGATCACCCCGGTATCCTGGACCGGGAAGAAGCCCTTGGGGATCACCACGAACAGGTAGACGGTCAGCACCAGGGTGCCGAGCGCCACCAGCAGGGTCAGGCCCTGATGGTTCAGCACCACCCGGAGCGCCCGGCCGTAGGCGGCGATCGTACCGTCGGTGGCGCGCCGCCCGGCGCGCGCGAACACGCCCTCGCGGCGGCGGATTTTGGCCTCGGGCGCGTGCTTGAGCAGGCGCGCGCACAGCATCGGCACCAAGGTCAGCGACACGACCGCGGAGATTACGATGGTGGCGGCCAGCGTGATGGCGAATTCGTGGAACAGGCGCCCGACCACGTCGCCCATGAACAGCAGCGGGATCAGCACCGCGATCAGCGAGACGGTGAGCGAGATGATGGTGAAACCGATCTCGCGCGACCCCTTCAGGGACGCCTCCAGGGGCGAATCGCCGGCCTCCACGTGGCGGGCGATGTTCTCGATCACCACGATGGCGTCGTCGACCACGAAGCCGGTCGCGATGGTCAGGGCCATCAGCGACAGGTTGTCGAGGGAGAAGCCGTACAGGTCCATCACCGACAGGGCGCCGATCAGCGACAGGGGCACCGACAGGCTCGGGATCAGCGTCGCCGACAGGCTGCGCAGGAACAGGAAGATCACCAGCACGACCAGCGCGATCGCAAGCCCCAGCTCGAACTGCACGTCCTCCACGGAGGCCCGGATCGTGGTGGTGCGGTCGGTGAGCGGCGCCACCGCGACGGAGGTCGGCAGGCTCGCCTGCATCTGCGGCAGCAGCGCCTTGATCTTGTCGACCGTGGCGATGACGTTGGCGCCCGGCTGGCGCTGGATGTTCAGGATGACCGCGGGCGTGGTGTCGGCCCAGGCGCCGAGCTTGGTGTTCTCCGGCCCCTCGACCACGTCGGCGACCTCCGAGAGCATCACCGGGGCGCCGTTGCGATACGCGATGATCGCCGCGTTGTAGGCCTTCGGGTCGCGGATCTGGTCGTTGGCGTTGATCGCGTAGGATTGCTTCGGCCCGTCGATCGAGCCCTTGGGGGTGTTGACGTTGAGGTTGGTGATGGTGGTGCGCAGGTCGTCGATGTTCAGCCCGTAGGCGGCGAGCGCCCGGGCGTTGAACCGCACCCGGATCGCCGGACGCTGGCCTCCCGAGATGCTGACCAGGCCGACGCCGGCCACCTGGCTGATCTTTTGGGCGAGCCGCGATTCCGCGAGGTCGCGCACCTGGGTCAGCGGCAGGGTCTTCGACGTGAGGGCCAGGGTCAGCACCGGGGCGTCGGCCGGGTTGACCTTGGCGTAGATCGGCGGCGCCGGCAGGTCCGAGGGGAGCAGGTTGCCGGCGGCGTTGATCGCCGCCTGGACCTGCTGCTCGGCGATGTCGAGGGGCAGGTCGAGGTTGAACTGCAGCGTGATGACCGAGGCGCCCGCCGAGGATTGCGAGGTCATCTGGTTGAGGTTGGCGAGCTGGCCGAACTGTCGCTCCAGCGGCGCCGTGACCGAGGAGGTCATCACCTCGGGGCTCGCGCCCGGATAGAAGGTCTGGACCTGGATCGTCGGGTAATCGACGGCTGGCAGCGCCGAGACCGGCAGGTTCAGGTACGAGACGCCGCCGACGATCAGGATCGCCAGCATCAGCAGCGTCGTGGCGACCGGACGAAGGATGAAGAGGCGGGACGGGTTCATGGCAGGCGCGCCCTGGCCGGGCTCACTGCGCCGACCGGCGCCCGTGCCGGCGGCCGCCCTCCGGCGCTGCCGGAGGGGCGGCCTCGGCCGCCCCGCCCGGTCCGGCGGCCGGCTTTCCGCCGGGCTTGTCGCCCGCCCCGGTGACCGCGCCGGTCGCGCCCGCCGCCTGCGCGCCGTCCGTGATCCGGACCTCGGCGCCGTCCTTGAGCCGGTCGGTGCCGTCGGTGACGATCCGGTCGCCCGGCTTCAGGCCCGAGACCACGACGGTGTTGGTCCCGTCGGTCTCTCCGGTCTTGATCGGCCGGACCGTGACCTTGCTGTCCCCATCCATCAGGTAGACGTAGGTGCCGGGCGTGCCCTGCAGCAGGCCGGAATTCGGCACCAGCGTCGCGGCCCGCACCGTGTCGACGGTGAGCTTGGCGTTGACGAACTGGTTCGGGAACAGCTCCTCGTCGGCGTTGTCGAACTGCGCCCGCAGCTTCACCGTGCCGGTGGTCGTGTCGATCTGGTTGTCGACGGTGTCGAGGGTGCCGATCGCGATCTGGTGGGCGTCGCCTCGGTCGTAGGCGCGCACCGCGAGCTTGGCTCCCGCCCGCACCTGGCGCATCACCCGGGCCACGTCGTCCTCCGGCAGGGTGAAGATCACCGAGATCGGGTGGAGCTGGGTCACCACCACGATCGCCGTGGAGGCGGCCGAGATGTAGTTGCCCTGATCGACCTGCCGCAGGCCGACCCGCCCGTCCACCGGCGCGGTGATGTGGGTGTAGGCGATGTTGAGCTTCTGCTGGTCGACCAGCGCCTGGTCGGCCGCCACGGTGCCCTCGTTCTGCTTGACCAGGGCGGCTTGCGTGTCGACGTTCTGCTTCGAGATCGAATCCTGCCGGTTCAGCGTCTGGTAGCGCTGCAGGTCGAGCTTCGAGTTCTGCAGCAGCGCCTGGTCGCGGGCGAGCTGGCCCTGATACTGGGCGAGCAGCGCCTCGTAGGGCCGGGAATCGACCAGGGCGAGCTCGTCGCCGGCCTTGACGGTCTGGCCCTCGCGGAACTTCACCGCCATCAGGTAGCCGCTGATCTGCGACTTCACCGTCACGGTGGCGAGCGGCGTCACGGTGCCGAGGCCCTGGAGCACCACCGGCATGTCGCCGGTCGTCACGGGGGCGACGCCCACCGCCTGCGCCATGTCGCCGCCGCCATGCCGCCCGCCGCGGCCGCCGCCCTTGTGGGCCGTGGCCGGCTCGGCGGCCTTCTCGGTGCGCGCCTCGTACCAGCGGTGGCCGATCGCCCCCGCGCCCGCCAGCAGGGCCAGGATCACGAGCCAGCGGATCGGCCGGAAGCGCCGCGTGCGGACGTCGCGCGCCGGCGCCTCGCCCGGCTGGTAGGCGCGCGCCGTGTCGGTGCGGATCGGTGAACTCTCGTTCATGCCTGACTAGAGCACATGCCGGACGCCTGCGCGACCGACGGCACCCTATCCCTCGCTGTGCACGCCCCCATGGCGCATGTTCCGGCCGCCCACGCTTCGGCGGCCCGGACGGTGGCATCGGCCTACGCGGCTATCCAGGCCGGACGGTGTCCGGCGGCTGCGGCATATTCCATCGCCGGGGCCTATCGGATGCCCGGCCAATGTGCCGTCACTAGGGCGCGGAGGTTTCAGCCGTGTTGCTGGGCGCCGCGGCGGACGGGTCCGGCGCCGCATAGGCCTTCAGCACCGCGCGGAACGGCGCGTCCACGGGCGCCACCGGCAGGCCGAGCCGGAGGACGAGGCCCAGGCCGGCGATCAGCAGGGCGAGGCGTAGGGCGTGCGTCGTCCGCATGGTCGCATCCGGTGGGCCCGGCACGCTACCAGATCGCGCGACCGATCACATGCCGAAAGGGCCACCGATCCGGAGATCGATGGCCCTCGAAGAGGACCGGAGCGGCGTCTCGCTGACGGAGCGAGGGGGCAAAGCCCCGCCGGCGAGAGCGCCGCTCCAGCCGTGAGACGAACCTACTTTACGACTGATGAATGTCAACATTCGTCAGCCCCGCCGTTCGCCCGGATGGATGGGTCTGTGCGGGTGCGCACATTCCGCACGCTGCCGACCCCATGCTACATCCCGCCGATGTCCAGCCTGTCTGCTGCGCCCCAAGCGGCGTCCCGCACCGCATGAATCCGGTCTTTGCCGCCCTGCCGACCACGGTGTTCGAGACCATGTCGCGGCTCGCCCGGGCCCACGACGCGGTCAATCTCGGGCAGGGCTTCCCGGACGATCCCGGCCCCGCGGACGTGCGCGAGCACGGCGCCCGGGCGCTCCTCGACGGCTGGAACCAGTATCCGCCGATGATGGGAGTGCCGGCCCTGCGCGAGGCCGTGGCCGCGCATTACGCCCGGCACCAGGACCTCGCCCTCGACCCCGAGACCGAGGTGATGGTGACCTCCGGGGCGACCGAGGCGCTCGCCGGGGCCCTGCTGGCGCTGATCGAGCCCGGCGACGAGGTCGTGCTGTTCGCGCCGATGTACGACGCCTACCTGCCGCTGGTGCAGCGGGCGGGCGGCGTGCCGCGGATCGTGGCCCTGCAGCCGCCGGCCTTCCGGCTCGACGAGGCGGCGCTGGCCGCCGCGTTCGGCCCGCGCACGAAGGTTGTGGTGCTCAATAATCCGCTGAACCCCAGCGCGACCCTGTTCGACCCGGACGACCTGGCGCTGCTCGCCCGGTACTGCACGCGGTTCGACGTCACCGCGCTCTGCGACGAGGTCTGGGAGCACGTGGTCTTCGACGGCGCCCGCCACCGGCCGCTGATGGCGCTGCCCGGGATGCGCGAGCGGACGGTCAAGATCGGCTCGGCGGGAAAGATCTTCTCGCTCACCGGCTGGAAGGTCGGCTTCGTGATGGCCGATGCCCGGCTGATGCCGGTCCTGGCCAAGGCGCACCAGTTCCTCACCTTCACCACGCCCCCCAACCTGCAGGAGGCGGTGGCGTACGGCCTCGGCAAGCCCGAGCCGTGGTTCGAGGCCATGCGGGCCGGCTACGCGGCCTCCCGCGACCGGCTGGCCTCCGGTTTGCGCGACCTCGGCTTCCGGGTCCTGCCGGCGCAGGCCACATGGTTCCTCAACATCGACATCACCGGGCTCGGCTACGCCGACGACGTCGCCTTCTGCGAGGCTCTGGTCACCCGCCACGGCGTCGCCGCGATCCCGGTGAGCGCGTTCTACCCGGACGGCTCGGTGCGCAGCCTCGTGCGCCTGTGCTTCGCCAAGGCCGACGCCACCCTGGACACCGCCCTCGCGCGGATGCGCGGCGTGGCCGGGGGTGCGGCATGATGGTCGCAGGCGCTTTGCTTGCGGGGATCCCCCGGGGGGGCCACCTCGTTGACGGTGATGGCTCTCCGACGGATCCCCACGATGGATTTCTCCCAGGCTTCCCGGACCGGCCCCTCCGCCGGCGCCAAGACCTTTCCCGGCAGCACCTTTCCCGGCAGCGCGTCGTCGCGCCTGCCGCCGTTCCTGTCGGCCGATCTCGACCGCGAGGCCAGCCTCGCCCGGCTGGAGACGCTGGCGCATTTCATGGACACGGCCTTCGTGATCCCGGGGATCAACCGGCGGGTCGGGTTCGACGCGTTGATCGGGCTCGTGCCAGTGATCGGCGACGTGGCCGGCATGGTGATCTCCTCGTTCATCGTCTACGAGGCCAAGCGCCTGGGCGCCCCCCGCTGGCTGGTGGCCCGGATGGGGCTGAACGTCGCCTTCGACGGTCTGCTCGGCGTCGTCCCCCTGGCGGGCGACCTGTTCGACGCCGCCTTCAAGGCCAACCGCCGCAATGTCCGCCTGCTGCGCCGCTGGATGGAGCGGTCCGGCGGCGTCCGCCCGAACGAGATCGAGGGCACCGCGACCCGCCTCGACGCCTGAGTGGTGTCCGGGGTTTACGAGGGTCGAAGGGTCGTAGCCCCCGTTCCGTGACCGTCTCGCTGTCCGATCTGCGGTTTTTCCGCGTCGGCTCGTTCCGGCTGCGCCGTGCCCCCTCGCCCGCACGGGGGACGAGACCGGCGCCTTGCCCGGTCTCGTCTGGATCCGGCACCTTGCTCTGCCACAGCAAGGCTCTTCCGGTCCTCAAGAATCTTCTGGTTCCACAGGGTCCGCGGCCATGAACGAGACCGCGCGCGCCGGTGAGAGCGAGGTCGTCACGGTGCCGTTGCCGGGCGCCCAGCCGACCGTCCTGCGGCCCGATGAGGCCGTTCCCGCGCCGGCCCCTGTTTCGGGCGGGCGCGGCTGGCTGTCGCCGCTCAACCGGCGCCGGCTCGACACCTTCCGCCGCAACCGCCTCGGTTCCTGGTCGTTCCTGATCTTCGCGGCGCTGTTCGTCCTCAGCCTGTTCGCCGAGTTCATCGCCAACGACCGCCCGATCGTCCTGTCCTACAAGGGCGAGTGGCTGGTCCCGGTGCTGGTGGACTACCCCGAGGAGACGTTCGGCGGCTTCCTGGCGGTCACGGATTTCCGGTCGCCCGAGATCCGCAAGGAGATCGCCGAGCACGGCTGGGCGCTCTGGCCGCCGATCCGGTTCTCCTACGACACGATCAACGAGGATTTGCCGACACCCTCGCCGTCGCCGCCGACCTGGATGCTCTCGGACGCCCAGTGCAAGCCGGTGGCGGAAAAACTCGGCGGGGCGACCTGCGCCGACATCCCGTGGCACTGGCTCGGCACCGACAACACCACCCGGGACGTGCTGGCGCGGGTGATCTACGGGTTCCGCATCTCGGTGCTGTTCGGGCTGATCCTGGCCGCGGTCTCCTCGGCGATCGGGGTCGTGGCCGGGGCCGTGCAGGGCTATTTCGGCGGCTGGGTCGATCTCGCGTTCCAGCGGTTCATCGAGGTCTGGGGCGGGATACCGACCCTCTACCTGATCATCATCATCTCGGCCTTCATCGCCCCCGGCTTCTTCGTCCTGCTCGGGATCATGCTGCTGTTCTCGTGGGTGGCGCTGGTCAGCGTCGTGCGCGCGGAGTTCCTGCGGGCGCGGAACTTCGAATACGTCCGGGCCGCGCGGGCGCTCGGCCTGTCGAACCTGCGCATCATGACGGTCCACCTGCTGCCCAACGCCATGGTGGCGACGCTGACCTTCCTGCCCTTCATCCTGAACGGCTCGATCACCACGCTGACCTCCCTCGACTTCCTGGGCTTCGGCCTGCCGCCGGGCTCGCCCTCCCTGGGGGAGCTGCTGGCACAGGGTAAGGACAACCTGACCGCGCCGTGGCTCGGTCTCACCGGATTCCTGGTCATCGCCGTGATGCTGAGCCTCCTGGTCTTTGCCGGCGAAGCAGTGCGCGACGCGTTCGACCCCCGCAAGTCCTTCGCCTGAGCCCGGATCCCGCCCTCAACGGTGCCGGAACCCACAGGCGATCGGCGATCCTGCAAAAATATTTTGCGGCGCGGCGGCAAGACCGGTCAACGGCCGGGAAAGTCGCGCCAAGACCCCCCGCGGGAACTGCTGACCTTGGCCGTAACGGTCTCTCCCACCAACGAAAACCTCGCTTCCAGCCAGTGCCAGCATTCGTCGCGCAGGCCAGGATATAGCGCCGCGCAAGTGCCTGGATAATGGCGCCAATGCAACTTCAACCTGTAACCTTGGCCGGCCGATGTAGACCTGAACTTTCAATCGATCACATGGAATTGTATGGATCACCTTGCTTTTTCCTGCGGCTGTCTTAACTCGCAGTAAGCCGCCATTCCCACACACATCCAACTCAAGGAAAGCAAGAATGTCCGAAGAAGCGTCCGCATCCCAAGCGCACTATATCGAACGGACCGTGGACGTCGTTGCGGCCTATGTCGCCAACAATTCCCTGCCCCCGACCGAATTGCCCGCGCTGATCGCGAGCATCCACGAGGCGCTGAATTCGATCGGCTCCGGGCCTTCCACCGCGGCGGAAGACACTGTCGAGCGGCCGACCCCGGCGCAGGTCCGCAAGTCGATCCGCCCAGATGGTCTCGTCAGCTTCATCGACGGCAAGTCGTACAAGACCCTGAAGCGCCACCTGACCAAGCACGGCCTCGATCCGCAGGGCTACCGCGAGCGGTACGGCCTGCCGGCGGATTACCCGACCACCTCGGCGAACTACTCGGCGCAACGCTCGGCGCTGGCCAAGAGCCTCGGTCTCGGCCAGCCCGGCCGCACCCAGCCATCCGAGAAGGAGCCGGACGTCGAGTCTGCCGCGGCGCCCGCGCCGGCCCGCGGCGGCCGCCGCAAGGCCGAGAAGGCCGAGTCCGCCCCCGCCAAGGGCCGCAGCACCAGTCGCAAGTCCGTCGAGGCCGCCTGAGCGCCAGCCCCGGTCTCCCTCCGCGCCGCTCGGCGCAGAGGGAGGCTTTCGCGCAGCCGGCCAGCAGCAATCGGACCGGAAACAAACTGGATCGCCGCGCCACGGGCCGGCCGGATACTGGCTCTCGACCGGAGACGGCCGGGAGCCATGTCATGGATACCAGCATGCGGCCCTGCTTCTACGGCCGGGCTGGTGATCACCGTAGATCGACAACCGCTGATTTAAACCTACGATAAGATTCGCTGTTTACAGTCGTGTCCTGCAGCGCCCATGAGGGTCGAGCTGAAGGGCCGGGAGCGAAATCGGTGTCGGCAGCGACCACGTCGGACTGCGTCCTGGCCGAGCAGGAGACCCTGCGCCTTCACGCCCTGGGCACGTTCCAGATCGCCGGGACCGCCCCCGAGGAGCGGTTCGACGCCATCGCCCAGCTGGCGGCACGGCTGTTCCGCGCGCCGATCGCCTACGTCTCGCTGATCGATCAGCACCATCAATGGATCAAGGCGCAAGTCGGTCTCGATCAGGTGGGCCTCGATCAGGTCGGTCTCGATCCCGCGCCGACGGCCCGCGGCGCCTCGTTCTGCACCCACACGATCCGGTCCGACGATCTCCTGGTCATCCCGGATACGCGGCGCGATCCGCGCTTCTCCGACAATCCCCTGGCCGTGGGACCGCCCTTCGTCCGCTTCTACGCCGGCGCCCCGCTGATCACCGCGGACGGCTTCCGGCTGGGGGCGCTGTGCGTGGCCGATACGGTGCCGCGCCGCCACTTCCCGGCCCGGGACCGCCGGGCGCTCGCCGACCTCGCCGCCCTGGTGGTCCAGCAGATGACCCTGCGGCGCAGCGAGCTGGCCCGGGTGTCCATGATGGGCTTCGCCAACGCCACCGAGCTGGCGCTGCTGGCGATCAGCCGCGAGGGCCGGATCCGGTTCGCCAACCAGGCCGCCGCCGCGCTGTTCGGCTACACCCACGACGAGATGCTGGGGGAGCCCTTCGATCTGATCGTGCCCGAGCGCATGCGTGCGGCCCACACGGCCGGATTGAAACGGATCTTCGCGGGCGACGCGGCCAAGGTCGCCGGCCGCACCATCGAGGTGATGGTCCGGCGCAAGGACGGTGCGGAATGCCCGGCCGAGATCGCCCTGTCGGTCTGGCACGACGAGGGCGGGCCGAATCTCGGCGCCATCATCCGGGACATCTCGGAGCGGCGCCGGCGTGAGGCCGGCCTGCTCCGCCTCGCCCACCAGGATGCCCTGACCGGCCTGACCAACCGCCGCCGGTTCGAAACCCTGCTGAACGACCTCTACCGGCGCGGCCAGCCGGCCGCGGTGCTGCTGGTCGATCTCGACGGGTTCAAGGCGATCAACGACAGCCTCGGCCACGCGGTCGGCGATGCGCTCCTGCAGGCGCTCGCGGTGCGGATCCCGGCGGTGCTGCCGCGCCGGGCCGTGATGGCGCGCCTGGGCGGCGACGAGTTCGTGGTGCTGCTGCCCGGCACCGGCGACCCCCTGGCGGCGCGCGCCTGCGCCACCGCGGTCCTGGCCGCGCTGGCCGACCCGGTCGTGGTCGAGACGCACGTGCTGCGGGCCGGCGCGAGCATCGGCTTCGCCCTCGCCCCCGAGCACGGCCGCGACGGCGAGGAGCTGCTGGCCAGCGCCGATTTCGCGCTGTACCGGGCCAAGCAGGAGGGCGGCGGCTCCGCCCGGATGTTCGCCTCCGAGATGCGCCATGCCGCGACGGCCTTGCGCAACACCCAGGACGCGCTGCTGCGCGCCCTGCACGGCGACGAGCTGGTGCTGCATTATCAGCCGCAGATCTGCCTCACGAGCGGCCGGCTCGTCGGCGCCGAGGCCCTGCTCCGCTGGCAGCACCCGGAGCGCGGCCTGCTCCTGCCCGGCACGTTCCTCCCGGCCATCAAGATGAGCCCGCTGGCGCTCCCGGTCGGCGCCTGGGTGCTGGATGCCGCCTGCCGGCAGATCGCGGCCTGGCGGGACCAGGGGCTGCCACCGTTCCGGGTCGGGGCGAACCTGTTCTCCGCCCAGTTCAAGACGGGAAACCTCGTCCGCGAGGTCTCCGACGCGCTGGCCCGCCACCGGGTCCCGCCGGAGGCGCTGGAGCTGGAGATCACCGAGCGGGTCGTGCTGCAGAACGACGACCGCACCCTCGGGACGATCCGGGACCTGCGCGCCCTGGGCGTTCGGATCGCGTTCGACGATTTCGGCACCGGCTACGCCTCGCTGAGCAGCCTCAAGCGCTTCCCGCTGACGACCCTGAAGATCGATCGCACCTTCGTGAGCGACCTGCTCACCGAGGCCAACGATGCCGCGATCACCCGTGCGATCATCCGGATGAGCAACGACCTCGGCCTCGACACGGTCGCCGAGGGCATCGAGACCGAGGGCCAGGAGGTCGTCCTGCGGGCGCTGGGCTGCAAGGTCGGCCAGGGCTTCCACTACGGACGGGCGATGCCGGCCGCCGCCCTGACGCGCCTCATGGCGGAGCGCCCGGAGACCGGCGCGTGGCTGACGACGGTCCCGGTCCTGCGCGCGGCCGGGTGAGGCGCCCGCTTCCGACTTCCCGCTGCGCTTCCTCCTGTTCGCGGACGCGGGCGGCCATCCATCGAGAAGGATGTATGGCAGGATTGTCCTCCGGTTTACGCTTTCGGCACAACAACTCATTAACGGGGGCAATATAGCCCTGTTATAGAGCGTAGTCCGAGCGTGTTCTGGTGGGTTATAAGTCAATCTTCCCGTTTTTCGCTCGGGCGGCCCGGCATGTGCGCCTGCGGCGGTGGCGGCAGGCCCGCGATCTGCGCGCCTGGACGGCCATCGGCCTCGGGCTGGTGATCACGGCCGCGGCCGCGCTGTTCATCGCCCACCTGGAGACGCGCGCGGTCGACGACAACGAGCGCAGCCTCGGCGGCCTCGCCACGGTCCTGGCCGACCAGGCGGACCGGGCGCTGCAGGCGATCGAGCTCGTCCAGGACGCCGTGCTGGCCGAATTCCGCCAGGCGGGGATCGCCGATGGCGCGCATTATGCCGAGGCGGCGTCCCGTCCCTCCATGCACACGGCGCTGAAGACCTGGATCGCGGCGCTGCCGCAGGCCAACGCCATCACCCTGGTGGACCGGACCGGACAGCTGCTGAACTTCAGCCGCTACTGGCCGATCCCGTCCGTCAACATCGCCGACCGGGACTACTTCAAGGCGCTGTCCGCCGACCCGACCCTGCAGCGCTACGTCGGCCGCCCGGTCCCGAACCGGGGGGACGGCGCCTGGACGATCTACATCGCCCGGAAGGTCGCGGCCCCGGACGGCACGTTCCTGGGCTTGATCCTGGGCGCGGTCGAGCTGAGCTATTTCGAGAGCCTGTACGATCAGATCGCGCCCGCGGACGACGCCGTGGTGTCGTTGTTCCGCAACGACGGCATGCTGCTGGTCCGGCACCCGCACCGCGAGGGGACGATCGGCCGGATCTTCCCCAGCGCCGGCGCATCCCTGATCACCGCCCGGGCCGCGCAGGGCGGCGTCCTGCGAACCGTCAGCCCGATCGACGGCCAGGATCGGCTCATCGCCGCCCACGCCCTGAAGAACTACCCGCTGGTCCTCAGCATCAGCCGCACCGCGGAGGCCTGCCTGGCGGCCGCGCACCAGCAGGCGACCATCGTGGGGGTGGCGGCGTTCCTGCTCGATCTCGGCCTGCTCGCGCTGGTGCTGCTCGGCCGCCGGCAGGCCCGCGCGCAGGATCAGCTCGCCCAGGCCGAGGCGGCCCGGGCCGCGGCCGAGGCGCGCGAGCGCGGCGAGCGGGCGCTGCGGCTCCAGGACGCCCGGTTCGGCATCGCCCTCGACAACATGGTCCAGGGCCTGTGCCTGTTCGACCGGGACGACGCCCTCATCGTCATGAACGCCCGCTACGCGCGGATGTACGCGGTCCCGGAGGAGCTGCGCCGGCCCGGGACCGCCCTCCCGGCCCTCCTCGGCCACCTGAGCGACCCGCGCAACGGCCTCGGATCCGCGGCCGCGGGGGCGCTGGTGGCGGCCTGCGAGCGCACCGCCGCGCAGGGCCACGCGGTGTCGCTGACCTGCGACTTCGCCGACGGCCGGGCGGTCGACGTGGTCCACGCCCCGATCCCCGGCGGCGGCTGGCTCTGCACCCACGAGGACGTCACCGAGCGGCGCCGGAGCGAGGCCCGGGTCGCCCACATGGCCCGGCACGACGCGCTCACGGGCCTTCCGAACCGCCTCGTCCTGAAGGAGCGCATGGACGCGGCCCTGGCCAGCTGCGACGCCCGCGCGCCGGCGACCGTGCTGTGCCTCGACCTCGACGGCTTCAAGGTCGTGAACGACACCTACGGGCATCCGGTCGGCGACGCGCTGCTCTGCGCGGTGGCGGCCCGGTTCGCCGCCACGGTGGCGGTCGGTGACCTCGTGGCCCGGCTCGGCGGCGACGAGTTCGCCATCGTCCTCGGCACGGCGCCCCTGCCCGCCGACGCCGCGCGCCTGGCACGGCGCCTCGTGGCGGCCCTCGAGACGCCGGTCGCGGTGAACGGCCACACCCTGGTGATCGGCACCAGCATCGGCATCGCCATCGCCGAAGATCCGTCCGGCACCGCCGCCACGCTGCTGCGGCAGGCCGACATCGCCCTGTACCAGGCCAAGGCCGCCGGGCGGGGTACGTGGCGCTTCTTCGACCCGGCCATGGATGTCGAGATCCAGCGCCGCCGGCAACTCGGGGGCGATTTGCGCGGGGCGCTGGCCGGGGGCCAGTTCGTGCTGCACTATCAGCCGATCGTCGGGGCGCACGGCCAGGCCCTGCACGGCTTCGAGGCCCTGCCGCGCTGGCACCATCCCGAGCACGGCGAGGTCGGCCCGGCGGAGTTCATCCCGCTGGCCGAGGAGGTCGGGCTGCTCGGGCCGCTGGGCGCCTGGATCCTCGCCACGGCCTGCCGGGCCGCCGCGTCCTGGCCGGACCCGGTCAAGGTCGCGGTCAACTTGTCCCCGCTGCAATGCGCCGGCCTCGGCCTCGAAGCGGATGTCCGGGCGGCGCTCGCCGACAGCGGGCTCAGGCCGGACCGCCTGGAACTCGAGATCACCGAAGCGGTGCTGCTGCAGGACAACGCCGCGAACCTGTCGCTCCTGCGGGCGTTCCGCGCCGCGGGCGTGCGGATCGCCATGGACGAGTTCGGGACCGGCTATTCGAGCCTCGGCACCCTGCACCGGTTCCCGTTCGACAAGCTCAAGATCGACCCGGGTTTCGTGCGCAGCCTCGCGCGGGACGGCGGCAGCGTCGAGATCCTGCGGGCCATGATCTGGCTCGGGCGCGCCCTGAAGATCGACGTCCTGGCCGAGGGCGTCGAGACCCCCGAGCAGGCGCGGATCCTGCGGGAGGAAGGCTGCCAGGAGCTGCAGGGCAATTTGTTCGGCCCGCCCGCCCCGGTGGCCGACCTCGCCGCGATCCTGGCCCGGACCGCCGGCAGCCTGCGCCGGCCCGAGGCCGGGCCGACCCGCGGCGGCGTGGCGGCCTGATCGGGAGGCCGGGGCTCCATCAGGGCTCCGCCCTGACGACCCGCCCAGGGGCTGAGCCCCTTGGAAGCCCGGGACTGCGCGGGCGCTCTATCAAGGGCTCTAGGCCGCCTTGGTCTCCAGGCGTCCGTCCAGGGGGAACACCTTGGCGGGGTTGAGCATCCAGTCGGGGTCGAACACCGCCTTCACCCGCATCTGCTGCTCCAGATCGACCTGCGCGTACTGGAATCGCATCAAGTCGCGCTTCTCGATCCCGACGCCGTGCTCGCCGGTGAGGCAGCCGCCGACCTCGACGCAGAGCTTCAGGATCGCGTCGCCCGCGGCCTCGGCCTTCTGCAATTCGCCCGGCGTGTTGATGTCGAACAGGATCAGCGGGTGCAGGTTGCCGTCGCCCGCGTGGAACACGTTGGCCACCCGCAGGCCGTGGCCGGCGCAGATCGCCCCGATCCGCTCCAGCACCGGGCCGAGCTGGCCGGTCGGGATGGTGCCGTCCATGCAGATGTAGTCCGAGATGCGCCCCGTCGCCCCGAAGGCCGACTTGCGGCCCTTCCAGATCGCGGCGGATTCGGCTTCCGAGCGGGACACCCGCACGCTGGTCGGCCTGAAGTCCTTGGCGATCGCCTCGATGCGCCCCAGCATCGCGTCGCACTCGGCATCCGAGCCTTCGACCTCGATGATCAGCATCGCCTCGGCGTCGCGCGGGTAGCCGGCCTGGGCGAAGTCCTCGGTGATCAGGATCGCCTCGCGGTCCATGTACTCGATCGCCACCGGGATGATGCCGGCCGCGATGATCGCGGCGACGCAATCGCCCGCATCCTCGACCTTCGAGAAGCCGACCAGCACCGGCCGCGCGCCCTCGGCGGCGCGCAGGATCCGCACGGTCGCCTCGGTGACGATGCCGAGCTGCCCCTCCGACCCGCAGATGAGGCCCAGGAGATCGTAGCCGGGGCTGTCGAGGTGCTGGCCGCCCACCTCCACCACGGTGCCGTCGTTGAGCACCAGGGTGACGCCCAGCAGGTTGTTGGTGGTCACGCCGTATTTCAGGCAGTGCGCCCCGCCGGAATTCATCGCGATGTTGCCTGCGATCGTGCAGGCGAGCTGGCTCGACGGGTCGGGGGCGTAGAAGAAGCCCTCGTGGGCGACCGCGCCCGAGATTGCCAGGTTGGTCAGCCCGCTCTGTACCCGGGCGGTGCGGTTCTCGAAGTCGAGGTCGAGCACCTGGGTCATCTTGCCGACGCCGAGGATGATCGCGTCGCCCTGCGCGATCGCCCCGCCGGCGAGCGACGTGCCGGCGCCCCGCGGCACCACCCGCACGCCCGCGGCGTGGCAATAGGCCATCACGGCCGCCACCTCCCGCGTGGTCGAGGGCAGCACCACGGCCAGCGGCATCTGCCGGTAGGCGGTGAGCCCGTCGGTCTCGAAGGCCCGGCGCTCGTCCTCGCTCACCACCAGCGCCTCCGGGGCGACCAGGGGCGCGAGGCCCGCCAGGATCTCCCCCCGCCGGGCGAGGATGTTCGGGTCGGGATCGGGGAAGCGGATGGTCATGGGGCTCGGGCCCTTTTTGGCTGGCGTATGCGGAGCATGGACCCGCCGGAGCGGGCCTTCAACCGCCGGGCGGACAGAGAGGGGCGGCATGTCGTCCCGGCGTCACATTTCAACCATGACGGCTCCCTAGCGTCGAAAACCTCGCTTCGCTTCGCCTTCGCGGCGCCGGACCCTGCTCGACGGGTCCAGAACGGAACCGATGACCGCTCCCGCTTCCAGCGCCCTGCGCGACGACCCCTACGACGCGCCCTCGCCGCATCTCGCGGGCACCCGCGATATCGGGATCCGCAGCCTGCAACTGGGCATCGCCGCCCTGCAGGAGACCAGCGCGGCGTTCCAGGGCAGCCTCGGCGTCGCGTTCGAGGAGGCGGTGCAGACCATCCTGCAGAGCAAGGGCCGGGTCATCGTCAGCGGCATCGGCAAGAGCGGGCATATCGGCCGCAAGATCGCCGCGACGCTGGCCTCCACGGGCACCCACGCGTTCTTCGTCCACCCCACCGAGGCGAGCCACGGCGACCTCGGCATGATCGCCCGCGACGACGTGATCATCGCCCTGTCCTGGTCCGGGGAGACCGCGGAGCTCTCCGACCTCGTCGGCTTCAGCCGGCGCTTCTCGATCCCGCTGGTGGCCATCACCCGCAACGGCGCCAGCACGCTGGGCAAGGCCGCCGACGTGCTGCTGGAATTGCCGCGGGTGCGCGAGGCCTGCCCGCACGACCTCGCCCCGACCTCCTCCAGCCTGATCCAGCTGGCGCTCGGCGACGCCCTGGCGGTGGCGCTGCTGGAGCGGCGCGGCTTCACCTCGGCCCGCTTCCACACCCTCCATCCCGGCGGCACGCTGGCGGCCCGCCTCAAGACCGTGCAGCAGGTGATGCACGGCCCCCAAGACATGCCGCTGGTCCACGAGACCGCGCTGATGTCCGAGGTGCTGATCGAGATCGCGGCGCGGCGCTACGGCTGCGTCGGCGTCACGGACGGCGCCGGGCGCCTCGTCGGCATCATCACGGACGGCGACCTGCGCCGCCACATGGGCCCCGAGATCCTCGACACCCCGGTCTCGGCGATCATGACCCGCGAGCCGATCACCGTGGAGCCGCACAAGCTCGCCCAGGCCGCCCTCGAGCTGATGAACCGCCGGCTGATCACCGCGATCTTCGCGGTGACCGACGGCCGGCCCGTCGGCATCGTGCACGTCCACGACCTGCTGCGCGCCGGCATCGCCTGACCGGGTCGGTATCCGGACGGCTGACAGCCTAGGACACACCCCTCCGCCTCCCTTCAGGAGGAGGGCGCAGGTGGGCGTGTCGGGAGCGCGAAGACTCAGAGCCGCGCCAGCAGTTCCGCCTTCTTGTCCGAGAATTCCGCCGCGCTGAGCACGCCCCGGGCGTGCAGCTCCGCCAGGCGCTCGATCGTGGCCAGCACGTCGCCCGAGGCGGCCGGCACCGGCGCGGGCGCGCTCGGCTGGGCAGGGGGCGCGCTCGGTTGGACAGGCGGCGGTTCGGCCGGATCGACCTGCCGGGGGGCCGCCGTCTCCGCCTCGATGCGGCGCAGGCGGTCGAGGGCGACGACGCCCCGAGGGCCGGTGAAATCGAGGCTGCCGTTCGCCTGCGACACCCCGGAGATGTGGTGCTCGCCGGTATCGTAGAGCGCGATGCCGGTGCCCGATTCGATCGCGAGCCGCCGCGTGTCGGGGAAATAGGCGTAGCGCAGGCCGTCCTGCGCGCCGGTGCTCGCCGGAGCCCCGAGGCCGGCGGGCCACCACTCACCGCCGCCGCGCTGCGACGCAGGCCCGACCTCCGTGAAGCCGCCCGCCGGCAACGCCGCGGCGAGTTCGGTGCAAAGGGCGTCGACCCGGGCCTTGAGGCCGTCGTCGAACATCCGGCCGACCATCACCATGCCGCCGGAAAACCACTGGCCCATCCCGCCGAGGTCGGGATGGTTGAACTGCGCCATCGTGCCGTGCCCGCGCTCCAGCGCCTGGACCAGGTGGCGCACCGCATCGAGGCTCACCCCGTGGCGGTCGGCCACGGTCTGGAGGCCGGAGGCATGGTCGAACCCACCCGCGTCGAGGAACGGATCGGGCACGGCGCTGCCGCCGGGCGGGACCGAGGCTTTCGGGTCCATGGGCAGGCTCCGATCGTGGCGGGGCGGGAGAAGGCGGGGCGCGGGCCGGCGCCGTTGCGCTGCCGACACAATCCCGGGTCGTAGACTCCGGTTCCGGACCGCCTCAGGTGCCGGAGGGCGGGAACGCGCCGGCGATGACGAAGTCGGTGATCGGGCGGCGGCCGTTCGGAGCCTCCCGCGGACGCTGCTCCTCGGTGAGGTCGGCCTCCGCGACCTTGCGGCCCACCGCGAAGGCGGCCTCGATCCGGTGGTTCTCGGGCAGGCGCAGCACCTCGGGCGCGCGGACATGGTCGAACCCGACCATGCCGTGGGCGTGCCAGCCCTGGTGGATCGCCTGGAGCTGGAAGGCGAGCGAGGCGGTGCCGGCGTCGAAGGAGTGGCTGTAGGACGGCTTCAACGCGTCGCCGACCTTCATGAGCCCGTTCGAGACCAGGAACAGGATCGCGCCGGTGCCCGAGACCCATTTCTGGTTGCCGGGCACGAGCAGGCCGAAGAACGTCTCCCAGTTCGCGTCCCCGCGCAGCGCGTAGAGGAAGCGCCACGGCTGCGAATTGTACGCCGACGGCGACCAGCGCGCCGCCTCGATCATCCGCATCAGCTCGGCTTCGGGCAGCGCCTCGCCCGTGAAGGCGCGGGGCGAGTGCCGCGCCACGAAGACCGGGTCGATCGCGTGGTCGGGCTGGCGGGGCGGGGGCAGGCTCAAGGGGATCGACTCCGGACGGGCGCGAGCGCCCAGGCTGCTGAGCTTGCCCGAAACACCTGCCCGGAGGCAAATCCCCCGCCGTTCACGCCACGCTGCGCTCGATCTCCTCCTCGTCGCAGATCACGCCGGCATTGCCCTCGAACTCGGCCGCGAGGTCCACGGGGGCGTGGGTCGGGGCCGCGGCGGCGCGGTCGCGCGCGAAGGTCGACAGGAACAGCCGCATGACGTGGCGCACGCCCGCGTCGTTGATGGTGCGCTGGTCCTCGTTGTAGTAGCGCCCGGCATTCACGTTGCTGGTGACGATGTCGTAGGCCGGGAAGTACACCGCCCGCGGATCGCCCCGGCCGACCACCTCGCCGGCCGCCACCCGCAGCACCGACTTGGAGTAGCTGTTCGACTCCATCACGTGCCGGTCCATGTAGGTGGCGATCATCGGCACGGGCGAGACCGTGAAGATCACCCGGGCCTTCGGGTTCACGCTCCAGAGCCGGTCCAGGAAGCCGTTGAGGTCGCCCAGCACCTCGCCGGCGCCGGCGTTGACGCACTCGTAGAGTTCGGGATCGAAGGTGCCGCCTGCGACCCCGGGGGCGAGGGGCAGCGCCGCGCCGTCGCCCCGCCAGCGCCAGCCCTCGGTGAGGCCCAGCGTCAGCACGAACACGTCGAGGGTCTCGAACAGGCGGCGCACCTCGGCCAGATGCGCGTCGCGGGCGGCGACCACCTCGGCCTCGCTGGCGAAACCCGCCGGCTCGACGGTGGGGCGGAACGGGTCGACGTAGCGGCCGTCGTCGCGCAGCCACGCCTTCAGCTCGGGCTCGAACCGGCCATAGGCCCGGTCGAACAGCTGCACGAACTGGCGCGTGTAATAGAGATTGCCGTAGCGGGCCGAGAAAGTGCCGAACTGGCGGGCATTGGCCTCCTCGGCGCTCATGCCGGGGGGCGGCGGCTCGGTCAGGTAGTAGTTGAAGCCGGCGCCGCGCACCGCCTCGGCCACCCGCTGCGCGAAGCACGAGCCGCCGGTGGCGACCTTGTCGGTCGGCCCGATCGCGAACGTGTCCTTCGGGTGCGGATTGACCGCGAAGGGCGGCACGTTCGTCACGACCTTGCGCCAGAATCGCTCGGCCGGTAGACCCGTATACGGATTCAACGCCATCTTCGAACCCTCTTCTTCACGACGGCAACTGCCCTCGGGGCTGCTGATCCGTCCGCTGACCCCGGCACGCGACGTGGCCCTGAACGATCTGCCCCGGCGCGCCCGCAGCGCGTTGTCCCTGTCGACACCCAGTTGGGCGCCCACCTGGGCGACACCATGGCGAAACCGCGCGCGCGCCGCCACGACCCGTGACGGGCCGGCCATCGCGGTGCTCGGCAATTGCCAGGCCCGGGGCATCGCGCAGGCGATGCGCCTGCTCGCCCCGCGCAGCCCCGTGCGCTACATACCGATGGGTTACCTCAAGCGCGACCACGGCCATATCGACGGTCTGGTCCGGACGCTCCGCTCCCACGATTACGTCTTCTCGCAGACCTTCCCGGCCGGGCTGATCCCGGGCGGCGACGTCGCCACTCTGCGGGCGGCCGACCCACGGCTCAAGCTGTTCCCGGCGATCGTGTTCTCGGCCTTCCACCCGGACATGGTCTATGCCGGCCAGGCCTCGGACCTCGCCGCCCTGAAGCTCGCGCCCTCGCCGACGGGGCAGTACCACTCGGCGATCGCCCTCTGCGCCCACCGGCTCGGCCTCGATGCCGGCCGCACCGCCGGCCTGTTCCGCGAGGCCGTGTTCCGGCGCCTGGGCTACCTCGACCACTGGGACCCGGCCGTGCGCGAGCTGGTCGGGGCCGCCGCCGCCCTGGGCTTCGGCCTGGACCGGGAGGTGACCCGCTGGGCGCGGCGCGGCGCCTTCATGCACCTGATGAACCACCCCAAGGCCTTCGTCATCGGCGATATCGCCCGGCGCCTGCTTCAGGAGAGCGGGTTCACGCCGGAGCCCGTGGAGATCGAGGATTACCTCGGCGACGAGCTGGTCCAGGACGTGGTCTGGCCGCTCTACCCGCCGATTGCCGAGCATTTCGGCCTCATCGGCTCGTACCTGTTCAAGACCAAGCCCCGGGGCGACGACTTCCCGAGGCTCTACGACCTGCCGGGCTTCATCGCGGCGAGCTTTTCCCTCTACGACGCTCTGCCGGCCGGCGACCTCGCGTGCCAGCGGGTCGAGACCTGGCTCGCCACCCCCGAGATCGTCGCGCTGTTCCGGGCCGGGTAACCGGGGCGCGCTCAGCCCACCGCGCAGAGCGGGGCGTCGCTCAGGCCGTCGCCCATCATCCGGACCAGCCGGTTGACCGCCTCCACCTGGAACGGCTTGCGCAGGAACAGGCTGCCGGCCACGCCCCGGCCGCCGCTCGCATCGGTCGAGGTGTAGACCACCGGCCGGTCGGCATGGAGCGCCCGGAACGCGTGAGCCACGGTCCAGCCGTCGATCAGGCCGGGCAGGTGGATGTCGGTGAACAGCCAGTCGATCTCGTGGCCCCGCGCCCGCAGGAGCGTCAGCGCCGCCTCCCCGGTGGAGGCCTCGATCACCCGGATGCCCTGCGTCTCGCACAGGCTCGCGATGATCTCGAGGAGCAGGTAGCTGTCCTCAACGATGAGGACGCACTGGGCGGGGCGCATTGGGGGTCCGGGAATCGCGCGGCGTCTTTGGATCGGAAAGCGCTCGCGTGTGCCGAACCGGTAGCCGCGTCGACGGCGAGCGCTCCGGGCGAATCAAGGCCCGACAGGGTTGAGAATGTCTTAAAACGCTCCCGGATGCGGTATCCGGCCCTGTTGCATCGCGGCAACTCGCGGGGCGGAAACGGCTCGGCTTGATCGATCGCCCGGCCCGATCGCCCCGGCGGTGCCGCAATCCGGGCGCGTCAGCATGGCCGTGCGTGCGGCAGCGCACGCCGCCGACCGAAGCGGGCCCGCAGGACGTTGCGCGGCGCCCGCCGGAACCGTCGCTTAACCATCCGCGCCTATCACCGGCGCTCAGGACGACGCGGACCCGCCTCGAAGACCCGCAGCCGGCCTTCGGCCCCGCTCGAGGAGTTGAACGATCATGCCCCAGCGTTTCCGCGCACTCGCCCTCGGCCTCGCGCTCTGCGCCGGCCTCGGACTCGGCGCCTGCAGCAACGACAAGGACCTCGCCGACGCCTCCGCGTTCGGCGCCGGCGCCGCGACCCCGGGCAGCGCACAGGACTTCGTCGTCAATATCGGCGACCGGGTCTTCTTCGAATCGGATTCCACCGACCTGACCCCCACCGCCACCGCGACCCTCGACAAGCAGGCCGCCTGGTTGCAGCGCTACCCGCGCTACACCTTCATCATCGAGGGCCATGCCGACGAGCGCGGCACCCGCGAATACAACTTCTCGCTGGGCGCCCGCCGGGCCCAGGCGGTCAACGACTACATGGCCACCCGGGGCATCGGGGCGAGCCGGATGCGCACGGTCTCGTACGGCAAGGAGCGGCCGGTGGCGGTGTGCAACGACATCTCGTGCTGGTCGCAGAACCGCCGCGCGGTGATCGTGCTCGACCGCGGCGCCGGGGCGTAATCTTCGCAGAGACGGCCAAGAGGTCCGTCCGCCTGCCGATTCTTCACAGAGTCGGCAGGCTTTTCTGCGAAGACAGCGTCGGCCCCGGGTTCGACCGGACCGCGCCGCAGTTTTGCCGCGGAACGGCGCATCTGATAGGGCCTCGCGCTTCCATCGGACCGCAGCCCATCATGCCCGCCCGCCTTCGCACCCGCCTCGCGCTCACCACGATCCTCGGGGCCCTGCTCCTCGGCCATCCGGCCGCCGCGCAGGATGCCTCGGAACTGGTGGTGCGCCTGGGTCGCATCGAGAACCAGTCCCGGATCATGTCCGGGCAGATCGAGACCCTCCAATACGAGAACCGGCAGCTGAAAGAGCAGCTGCGCAAGTTCCAGGAGGATGTCGAGTTTCGCCTGAACGAGGGTAAGGGCGGCGGCAGATCCAGCCCGTCGGCGCCCTCGGCGGCCCCCGCCCCGTCCGGTACGGTCAACGGTGGTAATCCGGGCTCCGGCCGCCCCGGCAAGCGCGGCGACGCCTTCGACCCGTCCCAGGCCCCTGGCGCACCCGGAGCGCCGATGCCGCTCGGCAGCACGCCGGCCTCCCCGCCGCTGCCGGCCCGGGAGGCCGCCGAGGCGGCCCCTGTGCGGCCGCAGGCGGTGCCCCGGGCCGCGATCGACGACGAGGATCCGGACGCCGAGGGCGCCGCCCCCGGCTACGACGAGCCCGTGGACCTGCGGCCTCCGGCCCGCACCGGCGCGATCCCGGTCCCGGCGGCCCGCCCCGCCGAGAGCGTGGCCGCCACCCGGACCGGCGATCCGTCCGCCGATTACGAGACCGCGGTCGAGCTCTACCGTTCCAAGCAGTACGAGCAGGCCGAGATGGGCCTGCGCCAGTTCATCCAGTCGCATCCCCGCGACAACCGGGTCGCCGGCGCGACCTACTGGCTCGGCGAGAGCTACCTGGCCCGCGGCCGCAACCGCGAGGCGGCCGAGCAGTTCCTGAAGGTCTCCACCGATTACGCCCGCTCGTCCCAGGCGCCGGACGCGATGCTGAAGCTCGGCGTCACGCTCAACGCGCTGGGCGCCCGCGAGCAGGCCTGCGCGACGCTCGCCGAGCTGGACCGGAAATTCCCCAATGCCGGCTCCGGCGTCCGCCAGGGCGTCGCCCGGGAGCAGAAGCGCGCCCGCTGCGCGGCCTGACCGGGGATCCCAAAGGGCGTGCCCTTTGGCGGGGCGTCGGGGCGGAGCCCACGAGATACCAGGGCTCTGCCCTGGACCCGCAAAAGGTCGGGGACCTTTTGAATCCATGACTGGACCGTCGGACGATCCGGTCCTCCGCGCCCTCGCGCCCTGGCTTGGTGGGCCCGAGCGCGGCGTGCTGCTCGCCGTCTCGGGGGGGCCCGATTCGAGCGCGCTGATGCACGCCGCCGCCGCGCTTGGGGCAACCGTGCGGGTCGCCACCGTCGATCACGGCCTGCGCCCGGATTCAGGCCCGGAAGCCGAGGGCGTCGGCCGGGCGGCCCGGGCGCTCGGCCTGCCGCACGCGGTCCTCGCCTGGGCTGGCTCGAAGCCCGGCACCGGCCTGCAGGACGCGGCCCGGGCCGCCCGCTACCGGCTGCTGGCCGCCCATGCCGAGGCGGTCGGCGCCGGCCTTGTACTCACCGGCCATACCCGGGACGACCAGGCGGAAACCGTGCTGATGCGGCTTGCCGCCGGCAGCGGACCGGCCGGTCTCGCCGGCATGCGGGCCGAGCGCCCGCTCGCCCCCGGCATCACCCTCGGGCGGCCGTTCCTGGGCCTGCCGAAGGCGACCCTGACGGCGTGGTGCGAGACCCGCGGCATCTCCCATGTCCGTGATCCGGCCAATGCCGATCCGCGCTTCGCCCGCGCCCGCCTGCGCGCCACCTGGGCCGCCCTGGCGGCCGAGGGCCTGAGCCCGGCGCGGCTCGCACGCCTGGCCGAGCGGGCCGCCCGGGACGACGCCGCCCTCCGGGTCATGGCCGCACACGCCCTCGCGGCGGCTGTGCTCCCGGCAAAGAATACCGATGCCGCCGCGATGCGCCTCGACGGCGCCGTGCTGGCGACCCTGCCGGAGGCCACGGCCCTGCGCTGTCTCGACGCCGCCCTCACCCGGGCCGGGGCCGCGCCGCGCCGCCTCGAGCGCCTGGAATCCCTGGTCCTCGGGGCGCTGCTGCCGGCTCTGCGCCGCCGGGAGCCGATCCGGCGGACCCTGGCCGGGATCCTGATCGCCGCGGATGCCGCCGGCACGGTCAGCCTGGCGGCCGCGCCGCCTCGCCGGCACAAGACCACCGATTGACGGATAGATGCTGCCCTCGCCGCAGGGGGGAGCGGCTTACTTGGCAACGCAGCCCCCCCCGCCTACATTGGCGAGGTGTGCACGGATGGACCGGCAAAGCCGCGCGAGGTGTCCGTCTAGGGGGCCGCACGCACCAAGGATCGATCGATGAACCCGAATTTTCGCAACTTTGCCTTGTGGGTCGTCATCTTCCTGCTGGTGCTGGCTCTCGTCACGCTGTTCCAGAACCCGGGTCACCGGGGCGGCGGCAGCGAGATCGCCTATAGCCAGCTGCTCAACGATGCCGATGCCGGCAAGATCCAGTCGGTGGTGATCTCCGGGCAGGACGTGTCCGGCACCTATGTCGGGGGCGGCAACTTCACCAGCTACGCGCCCAACGACCCGAGCCTGGTCTCCAAGCTCCAGGGCAAGGGCGTGACGATCACGGCCCGCCCGCCGTCCGACAACACCCCCTGGTTCATCCAGCTGCTCGTGAGCTGGCTGCCGATCCTCGTCTTCATCGGCGCTTGGATCTTCCTCAGCCGCCAGATGCAGTCCGGCGCCGGCCGCGCCATGGGCTTCGGCAAGTCCAAGGCCAAGCTCCTGAACGAAGCGCACGGCCGCGTGTCGTTCGACGACGTCGCGGGCGTCGAGGAGGCCAAGGAAGACCTCCAGGAGATCGTGGAATTCCTCCGCGACCCGCAAAAGTTCCAGCGGCTCGGCGGCCGGATCCCGCGCGGCGTGCTGCTCGTCGGCCCGCCCGGCACCGGTAAGACGCTGATCGCCCGGGCGGTCGCGGGCGAGGCCAACGTGCCGTTCTTCACCATCTCGGGCTCCGACTTCGTCGAGATGTTCGTGGGTGTCGGTGCCAGCCGCGTGCGCGACATGTTCGAGCAGGCCAAGAAGAACGCGCCCTGCATCATTTTCATCGACGAGATTGACGCGGTCGGCCGCCATCGCGGCGCCGGCCTCGGCGGCGGCAACGACGAGCGCGAGCAGACCCTGAACCAGCTCCTCGTGGAGATGGACGGGTTCGAGGCCAACGAAGGCGTCATCATCATCGCGGCGACCAACCGCCCCGACGTGCTCGACCCGGCGCTGCTGCGCCCGGGCCGGTTCGACCGCCAGATCATGGTGCCGAACCCGGACGTCACCGGCCGCGAGCGCATCCTGCGGGTCCATGTCCGCAAGGTGCCGCTGGCCCCCGATGTCGACCTCAAGGTGATCGCCCGCGGCACCCCCGGCTTCTCGGGTGCCGACCTGATGAACCTCGTCAACGAGTCGGCGCTGCTGGCGGCCCGTCGCGGCAAGCGCATCGTCACGATGCACGAGTTCGAGGACGCCAAGGACAAGGTCATGATGGGCGCCGAGCGGCGCACCCTGGTGATGACCGAGGACGAGAAGCGGCTCACCGCCTATCACGAGGGCGGCCACGCCATCGTGGCGTTCAACGTCCCGGCCACCGATCCGGTGCACAAGGCGACCATCATCCCGCGCGGCCGGGCGCTCGGCATGGTCATGCAGCTGCCCGAGCGCGACAAGCTCTCCATGAGCTTCGAGCAGATGACCTCGCGGCTGGCGATCATGATGGGCGGCCGCATCGCCGAGGAGATGACCTTCGGCCGGGACAAGGTCACGTCGGGCGCCCAGTCGGACATCGAGCAGGCGACCCGTCTCGCCAAGATGATGGTGACCCGCTGGGGCTTCTCGCCTGAGCTCGGCACCGTGGCGTACGGCGAGAATAACGACGAGGTCTTCCTCGGCATGTCGATGGGCCGGCAGCAATCGGTGTCGGAATCGACCGCCCAGAAGATCGACGCCGAAGTCCGCCGCCTGGTCGAGACCGGCCTGGAGGAGGCCCGGCGCATCCTGGCCGAGCACAAGGACGACCTGGAGGCGCTCGCTCAAGGGCTGCTCGAATACGAGACCCTCTCGGGCGACGAGATCCGCAACCTGCTGAAGGGCCAGCCCCCGCTCCGCGACGGCGGCGACGTGCCCCCGACCCCGGCCCGGGGCTCCTCGGTCCCCTCCGCGGGCCGTGGCCGCCCGAAGGAGAGCGACGGTGGCCTGGAGCCGCAGCCGCAGGCCTGATCCCGGTCGACGACGATACGAGAAGGGCGCCGCGAGGCGCCCTTTTTCGTTGGGTTTTCCGCGTCAAGCGGTCTCCGGCCGTGAACGCTGTGGCGCGGGTCCCCTCTCCCGTTAGCGAGAGGGACAGGGTTGAGGGGACGGGTTCTTCCGGAGAGGGCGTATCCTTCACCCCTGCCTCTCTCGCACGGGAGACGGGGCACGTCGCGATCAACGCCGACCGATATGTGAACCCCCCGGATCGCCGCGCAGCGAGGGCGCGTCTCGGTTCCGGACCGGAGCCTCCAGCCCCCCCTGACAATCCGCCCCGGCTGTCCGCGAACACCCCCCGCAAGCTCGGCCGGAGGCTCGGATCCGGTGGGCGAATCGGAAAGACCGGGAGCGGGATCTTTCCGAGCCGCGTACCCGATGGCGTTGTCCGTTTATCTCGTCGTCGGCTTCGGGGCCGCGGTCGCCGGGTTCGTGCAGGGGCTGTCGGGCTTCGCCTTCGGGCTCGTGGCCCTGTCGTTCTGGGCCTGGGTGATCGATCCGCAACTGGCCGCCGTCCTGGCGGTGGCCGGATCCCTGACCGGCCAGATCGTGGCCGCCGTGACGGTCCGGCGCGGCTTCGACCGGGCCCGCCTCGCCCCGTTCGTGCTGGGCGGGCTGGCCGGGATTCCGCTGGGCGTGCTCCTGCTGCCGCACCTCAATGCCGACTGGTTCAAGCTGGTGCTCGGCACCCTGCTGGTCGTGTGGTGCCCGGCGATGCTGCTCGCCAAGGACCTGCCGCGGATCACCGTGGGCGGGCGGCTGGCGGATGCCGTCGTCGGCCTGGGCGGCGGCCTGCTCGGCGGGCTCGGCGGCTTCACCGGCACGCTGCCGACCCTGTGGTGCGTCCTGCGCGGCTACGAGCGCGATGTGCAGCGCACGATCATCCAGAACTTCAACCTGACGATGCTGGCGGTCACGATGCTGGTTTATCTCGGCTCCGGACTCGTCACCCGGACGGCGCTGCCGATGCTGGCCGTGGTGCTGCCCGCCATGCTGATCCCGGTCTTCCTCGGCACACGGGTCTATGTCGGCCTAAGCGAGACGGCGTTCCGCCGGGTGGTGCTCGGCCTCCTGACGGTCTCCGGCGTGACGCTGCTCACGGCGGCGCTCCCGCGGGTGCTGTAGCGCCCCGCGCCGGGGCACGCCGCATTTCGACCGTCTTTGTCGGGGAGCACCCGGGGCAATCCAATCTGCTAAGTTCTGTCGCGCTACTCTGTCGCCGCGTTGGCCGGACGAGAGGCCCGGCACCGGAGATCGTGATGGCGCGCAAGTATTTCGGAACCGACGGCATCCGGGGCCGGGCCAACGGGGTGATCACCCCGGAACTCGCCCTGAAGGTCGGCCAGGCGGCGGGTCTGGTGTTCCAGCGCGGCGACCACCGCCACCGGGTGGTGATCGGCAAGGACACCCGCCTGTCGGGCTACATGATCGAGACCGCCCTGGTGGCGGGCTTCACCTCGGTCGGCATGGACGTGCTGCTGCTCGGCCCGGTGCCGACCCCCGCGGTGGCGATGCTGACCCGCTCGATGCGGGCCGATATCGGGGTGATGATCTCGGCCTCGCACAACGCCTTCGAGGATAACGGCATCAAGCTGTTCGGGCCCGACGGGTTCAAGCTCAACGACGCGATCGAGCGTGAGATCGAGGAGCTGATCGACGCCGAGCTGCACACCAAGCTGGCCGGCTCCGCCGACCTCGGCCGGGCGAAGCGGATCGAGAGTGTGCACGCCCGCTACATCGAGTTCGCCAAGCGCACCCTGCCCCGGCACGTGACCCTCGACGGCCTGCGGGTGGTGGTCGATTGCGCCAACGGCGCCGCCTACCGGGTCGCTCCCGAGACCCTGTGGGAGCTCGGCGCCGAGGTGATCGCCATCGGCACCGAGCCGGACGGGTTCAACATCAACCGGGATGTCGGCTCCACCGCCCCGGCCGCCCTGGTCGCCAAGGTGCGCGAGCGCCGGGCCGATATCGGCATCGCGCTGGACGGCGACGCCGACCGGGTGCTGATCGTCGACGAGAAGGGCCACGTGGTCGACGGCGACCAGCTGATGGCGGTGGTCGCGCGCTCCTGGCAGGAGGACGAGCGGCTCACCCAGCCGGGGCTGGTGGCCACCATCATGTCCAATCTCGGCCTGGAGCGCTTTCTCGGCGGCCTCGGCCTGTCGCTGGCCCGCACCGCGGTCGGCGACCGCTACGTGCTCGAGCACATGCGCGAGCACGGCTACAACCTCGGCGGCGAGCAATCCGGCCACATCATCATGTCGGACTACACCACCACGGGTGACGGCCTGGTGGCGGCCCTGCAGATCCTGAGCGTGGTCCAGCGCCAGGGCCGGCCGGTGAGCGAGGTCTGCCACTGCTTCGACCCGCTGCCGCAGATCCTCAAGAACGTACGCTACCGGGCCGGCGAGCCGCTCAGCCAGGACAGCGTGGTCAGCGCCATCGCCCAGGCCCGCGCCCGGCTGGGCAATGGCGGCCGCCTGGTCATCCGCCCCTCCGGCACCGAGCCGGTGATCCGCGTGATGGCCGAGGGCGACGACCGCGGCCTCGTCAACGAGGTGGTCGACGAGGTGGTCGAGGCCGTCACCAAAGTCGCAGCCTGAGGTCGGGGGTCCCGAGGGGCCCGCGGCCCTTCGGCGGGGCTTTCGCGCTCACGCATATGCGGCGCGCAGCAAAGCGGGCGCGGTGGTCCGCCAGGCCGCCAGCAGGGCGGCGCGCAGGGTCTCCTCCTCGCACGGGTCGAGGTCGAGATTGGTCCAGCCGCGCCGGCCCCAGGCGCCGTCCAGGGGCGTGAACAGGTCCGGCTCGGCCTCGCACAACGCGGCCTGGTCGGCCGGGGCCAAGCGCAGCACCACCCGGTCCTCCTCCACCCACAGGGTCGCGAAGACCCGGCCGCCGACCCGGAAATCCGGGTTGCCGCGGTGGGCGCCCGCCACCGTCTCCGGCAGCATCAGCGCCAGGATGCGCACGTCCTCGGGCAACACCGGCTCAGCCCGATCCGCCGGCGGGCGTCGTCGTCCTGACGGTGCGGGATGGTGCGGGCAAGACTAGCAAATCCTTCCCTGGGGTGCAGGTTTGCGGACCGTAAGCAGCCGGCAAGGCTAACATTTAACGTTAAGCCGGATTTAAGACGTTCGATCCATCCTTCGCCTCGTCAACAGAGCCGGCATGCCAAGCCTCCGGCACACGAGTCTAGTGAAGGAATCTCCATGGCCCGCTCCAAGCTGAACGCTTTGGTGCGCAGCCTGACGCTCGCGGCGAGCGTCGGCGCGCCCTGCCTGGCCGCTGCCGCGGACCTGTTGCCCCCGCCTCCGCCGCCGCCCCCTCCGCCCCCGATCGAGGTCGGCGGCGGCTGGTACCTGCGCGGCGACGTCGGCGCGAGCGTCTACACGCGGCCGCGATACAGCGAGGCCTACGATTACACCGGCTATCCGGATGCCAACCGCTCGTTCGGCAACGAGATCGGCGGCGGCGGGTTCGCGGGCGTCGGCGTCGGCTATCAGTTCACCCCGTTCCTGCGCGGCGACGTGACCGGCGAGTATCGTTACTCCACCGGCCTGCGCGGCAGCGAGTATTACAAGGGCCCCGAGTTCGACAACGGCCTCGGCTCCTACGGGGTCAACAAGTCGTCCAGCAACTTCGATTCCGCGGTGGTGCTGGCCAACGCGTATTTCGACCTCGGCACGTGGTACGGCATCACGCCGTTCATCGGCGGCGGTGTCGGCTACGCCTTCAACCACGTCTCGGGCTACTCGACGAACCAGCAGTTCACCAGCCCGACCTACGCCTACGATTACGGCAACCCGATCTACGACTGCAAGTGCGGGCAGGCGTACTACAACTACGCGCCAGTCTACGACAGCAACGGCAATCCGGTATACAACACCAACAGCGGCAGTAAGTTCTACAAGAGCAAGACCAGCGGCAGCTTCGCCTGGGCGCTGCATGCCGGTCTCGCCTATGACGTCAGCGACGCCCTGAAGATCGAGGTGGCGTACCGCTACCTCAACCTCGGCAAGGCCGAGACCGGCCCGGGCTTCGTGCCGTGCTGCACCGGCAGCCTGCAGGCGATCAAGGTGAAGGACATTGAGGCGCACGACGTGAAGATCGGCCTGCGCTATTACCTCGGCGGCCTCGTCGCGGCGCCCCTGCCGCCGCTGATGCCGGAGCCGATCCCCGGACCGCTGGTCCGCAAGTACTGATTTTTTTCTCAACGCTCTGACGGCCGACGGCGCGGATGTCCTCCGCGCCGTTTTTCGTTTTGCGACCGGGCTGCGGCGGAACGGGAGGAGTGGGAGACCAGAATCGGGCTGCCGGATAGTTTGATCCAAGTCGCAATGATCGAAACGGGACGCGCGAAGAGCTCTGAAATAACGGACGCTTAAGGTTACCCAACTATCTCTGCATCGAGGCCCGATCTGCCGTCCGTCTCGCAGTTCCAGGACGATCCCGATGCGCACCGTCACCCTGCCGCTGCTGGCGATCCTCGGCCTCTGCGGCGCGAGCACCGCCCGGGCCGCCGACCTGGATTACGATTACCTGCGCGGCGCCGATTACGATCCGGCCCCGGCTCCGGTGCTCGACTGGAGCGGCGTGTATGTCGGCGGCCATGGCGGGTATACGTCGGGCGGCCTGGCGCAGCGCGATGCCCTGCAATCGACCCTCGCGCAAGACCTCAGCTACAGCGCGGTCGAGAGCGAGTTCGGCGTCTCGAAGTTTCTGTCGCTGCCCGGGACCCGCGTGAAGAGCGCCAGCTTCGGTGCGTTTGCCGGCTACAACATCCAGTTCGACGAGATCGTCCTGGGTATCGAGGCCGACTACACGCACGCGGACATGAACAGCTGGTCGACCAACGGCATCAGCCGGATCATGACGACGGCCGCGGGCAATTCCGAATCGGTCAATCTCTCGGGTACGTCGAACACGCGGATCGACGATTACGGCAGCATCCGCGCCCGGGCCGGCTACGCCTTCGGCAACCTGCTGCCCTACGTGACCGGAGGCCTCGCGGTCGGCCGGGTGACGATCAACGACACCGTCGCGGTCCAGAATTACGGCTACGGCGCTACGACCTATGCGGCCAACCAAGCCCTGACCACGGGCCTGCCGGCGGCCGTCTACAATCACGGCTATGCCAGCTTCAACCAAAACTTCCCGCTGAACCGGTCGACCCCGGCCGGACAGGGCGCCCAGACCATTCCGTACGGCCCGAGCACGCTGGTGGCCAACGCCAAGACCAAGACGATCGGCGGCGTCGCCCTGGGATTCGGTCTCGAATACGCGATCACGCCCAACATCCTGCTGCGGGGCGAGTACCAGTACGTGCTGTTCCAGAGCTTCAACGGGCACCGTGCCGAGCTGAACACCATCCGTGGCGGCGCGGCCCTCAAGTTCTGATCGCCCCGATGCCGGCCGGAGACCGACCATGACAGCGCCCTGCTCCGCCCGACGGCCGACACGCGCGCGGGCCATGCTCGCGACCATCCTGCTCGCCGCCCTCGCTCCCGCCCCGGCCTCCGCCTGTCCCGAGGATCGCGGCTTCGATCCGCCCCGCCTCCGGCGCGTCGTCCGCGTGCGGCCCGACCTGGCGGCCGTGCCGCCGCCCGTGATCGTCCGGGGCTACCTGCCCCGCAACCACAACGTCCCGATGTACAACGAGCCGCCCCGCCGCGGGCCGGCTTGGTGAATCAGTCTCAGCTCTCCAGTTCGCTGTCCCAGTACAGGTAGTCGAGCCAGGTGTGGTGATACTGGCGGTGGTCGAACTCGGGCTGCCGGTGGTGCAGCTCGTAGCGGGTCGGCCGGCGCGGCTCGGTGGCGAGCGGCATGTCGGCCTCCTGCGGGGTGCGGTTGGCCTTGCGCAGGTTGCAGGGCGAGCAGGCCGCCACCACGTTCTCCCAGCTCGACAGGCCGCCCCGGGAGCGCGGCACCACGTGGTCGAAGGTCAGGCCGCCCGAGGGCAGCCGCAACCCGCAATACTGACAGCTGAAGCCGTCACGCAGGTAGATGTTGTAGCGGGTGAAGGCGGGGCTGCGGGCCAGCGTGACGTAGTTCTTCAGCGCCACCACGCTCGGCACCCGCAGCGCCCGCGAGGGCGAGCGCGCCTCGACGTCGTAGCTCGCCACCAAGGTGACGCGATCGAGGAACAGGGCCGTGAAGGCGTCCTTCCACGACCAGAGCGAGAGCGGATTGTACGAGAGCGGCCGATAATCCGCGTTCAGGACGAGGGTTTGGAGATCCATCATCGGCGCGACTCTTCAGACTATCTCTGACGCGTGTAACGCGCGGGAACGCGCCGTCGCCCCACCGGCCCGTCCGACGCAGCCGGGGGCCGGTGCAGGACGGGCCGGCGGACGGGGCGTCGGCTCGGCGGGAGAGGCGGAAGGAGCAACAGGGCGGCGGGCCGGCGCGCGAAGGCGCCAGTCGGTGCGGTAGCAACCGGAACGCGGCCGGGCCGGACCGGCTTCGGAGCCGGCCGAACCCTTTCGCGTGACGACGAAAAGGCCCTGTCCATAAGGTGTTCATCTAATCCCACCGTGACACCCTTGTGAAGCTTTTCCCGCAGGGTCCCGGGGACGCACCCACAGCAGGCCCCGAAGGTTGCCCTGACGCTTGCCCCGGAGCTTGCCGCGGGGAAGGCCGATCGGCCCGAGGGTGGGCAGGGGCACGGTTTGGCCCTATTGCTCGCCCACAGCGCTCGGCCGCGTGAGTCGGGCCCGGCCGCGCCGCCGGCGGTCCCGATTCGCGCGGCTTCGATATCCCGTGCTCGCCGACGCCGAACCGATGTCCCCTCCGGCGGCGGGCGCTCCAAGAGGCCCGCAGGCGGCCCGCGCGGTTCCCGACGACCGCCGGTCCGCCGATGCCGGGCCCCGAACGCGCGCCTGCCGCGCCCGACGAGAGGTAGCCCATGATCCGCACGCTGGTGCGCTCCCGGAAGCCGAACGCCGCGCCGCGCGCCCCCGTCGTGCTGGCCGTCCTGGCCGCGCTGATGCTGGGGATCCCGGCGGCCGTGCCGCCGGCCTCGGCGCAGGGCGGGAGCCCGGCCGGACAGGCCGCGGAGGGCAAGCCTGCCGATGCCAAGCCTTCTGATGCCAAGCCTTCTGATGCCAAATCTTCCGACGCCAAAGGGGCTGACGGGAAGCCGGCCGCGCCGAAGCCCGCCGCGCCCCAGCCCGAGATGTCCGAGCCGCTCAAGGCGGTCCGGGCCCAGCTCGACGCCGCCAAGGCCGAGCTCGAGGCCCGCGAGAAGCAGCTCGGGCATCCCGACCTGACCCCGACGGACCTGGCGTCGATTCGCGACAGCGCCGCCACCGTCACGGAGGAGATCCGCGCGCTGATCACCCGGCTCGACACGCCGCTCGAGGCGGCGCGCGAGCGGCTGACCCAGCTCGGCCCGAAGCCCAAGGACACCCAGGAGAGCCCCGACGTCGCCGAGCAGCGGGTGGAGCGCGACGCCGCCGTCGCCCGCATCGACGAGACCCAGCGCCTCGCCCGCTCCCTGCAGGTGCAGGGCGACCAGATCATCGACCGGGTTTCGAACCGCCGCCGCGAATCGTTCACCCGCGACCTGTTCCAGCGCTCGCAGCCCCTGGTCGGGCCGGGCCTTTGGACCAAGGTCATGGCCGACGTGCCGCGGGATACCCGCTCCCTGCAGAGCGCCGTGTCGGATATCGGGCTGCTGTTCTCCCGCAACGGCAGCATCGGCAACCTGCTGTTCCTGGGGCTCGCCTTCGGGATCTCGATCGCGCTGTATTTCGGGCGGCGCAACATCGCCCCCCGGGCCGCCCGGCGGGATGCCGCCACCGCCGAGCCGTCGCGGCGCGCGACCCTGCTGGCCGCCTGGCGGGTGATCCTGCTCGGCACCGTGCCGGCGGTGGCGGGCTCCTACGCGGTCTACTACGCGCTCGACGCCACCAACCTGCTGCCCTCCCGGCTGCTTCCGGTGGCCGCCGCGATCCTGGGCGGCCTCGCCTTCATCGCCTTCGTGGAGGCCCTGTGCGACGGGCTGCTCAGCCCCGACAAGCCGGCCTGGCGCCCCGCCCCGGTCGGCGACGCGGCGGCCACCCGGCTGACCCGGCTGGCGGTCGGCATCGCCACGGTGCTCACCGTGGTGAAATCCGTGGAGGCCTTGAATTCCGGGATCTCGGCGGCCCTGCCGATCTCGATCGCGACCCGGGGCCTCGGCGCCGTGGCCACGGCGCTGATCCTGGCGGTCGGCCTGCACCGGTTCGCCGACACCGATCAGGAGGAGGAGGCCTGCTTCGGCCCCTACGTGCCGACCAAGACCACCACGGGCATCGGCGGCCCGGCCCGGCTGCTCGGCTGGGCCGCCGTGGGGCTGATCGGGCTCGGCGCGCTGGTGGGCTACGTCGCCTTCGCAGCCTTCCTGATCGATCAGCTGATCTGGGCCGCGAGCGTCTTGGTCCTGCTCTACCTGCTGGTCCAGAGCGTCGACACGTTCATCGGCCGCGCGCTCACCGACGAGACCCGGCTGGCCACCACGCTCCAGGCCAATACCGGCCTGCGCAAGCGCTCGCTGAACCAGATCTCGGTGCTGGCGACCGGGGCCGCCCGGGTGGTGCTGATCCTGGTGGCGGCGCTGCTGGTGCTGGCGCCCTGGGGGCTCGATTCCACCGACATCGTCTCGTCGATCCGGCAGGCCTTCTTCGGCTTCAAGGTCGGCGACGTCACGATCTCGCTCTCGAGCATCGCGTTCGGCATCGGCATCCTGGTGCTCGGCGTGTTCGTCACCCGGGCGGTGCAGCGCTGGCTCGAACTGACCTACCTGCCGGCCACCGACCTGGACGCCGGCCTGCGCAACTCGATCACCACGATCGCGGGCTATTGCGGCTTCCTGCTCGCCCTGGCGCTCGCCTTCTCGTATCTGGGCCTGAGCCTGGAGAAGCTCACCATCGTGGCCGGCGCCCTGTCGGTCGGTATCGGTTTCGGCCTGCAATCGATCGTCAACAACTTCGTCTCCGGCCTGCTGCTGCTCTGGGAGCGCCCGATCCGGGTCGGCGACCAGGTGGTGATCGGCGATTCGGAGGGCATCGTGAAGCGCATCTCGGTGCGCTCCACCGAGATCCAGACCTTCGACCGCTCGTCCGTGATCGTACCGAACTCGAACCTGATCTCCGGGGTGGTCAAGAACCGGGTGCGCGGCGACCGCTCCGGCCGGGTCAGCATCACGGTCAGCGTCCTGCGCAACCAGGATCCGGTGCGGGCCGCCGAGATGATCGTCGGCTGCGCGCAGGGCCATGCCGACGTGCTGAAGGACCCGGCGCCCCGGGTGGTGTTCAAGAAGATCGGCGACCCGTTCCTGGAATTCGAGCTGCTGGTCTGGATCGTCGATGTCAGCCTCGGCCAGAAGGTCCAGACCGACCTGAACTACGCGGTGTTCGCGACCCTCTCGGGGGCGGGCTTCATCCCACCGCTCGGCCCCGGCGCCAGCATCGTGACCGTGCAGGGCTTCGAGGCGATGCAGGCCGCCATGGGCGAGATCGCGAGCCGGTTCGGGCAGGGTGCGTCAGTCTCCGACCCTCAAGAGGCGAAGGAGGCCGGGGCATTGCCGGCCCAACAGCAGCGCGACCGTGGGCTCCGCAGCGCCGGAGGCTGAGGACGGGCGGCCCGGGCGGCGGAGCCGGTCGCGCAATCGCCCCGCGCTCCCTATATCGCTCGGGCGTCCAAGCCGGATGCGCAGAGCATGGACCTTCGAACGTGGGCGGACGCAACCTGAGACGCGGCTTCCGGGCGGCGGCCTGTATCCCGGCGCTGGCGCTGGCGCTGCTCGGTGCCTGTGCCGCCCAGGTGCCGACCACGACGGCGCTGCCGAGCATCTACCTGCCGCTGGCCAGCCAGACCGCCCATGTCGACACCGACGCCGCCCGGGACATGATCTCGTCCTATCGCCGCAACCGCGGCGCCGGCCCGCTGACGGTGGATCCCGAACTGCAGCGGCTGGCCGAGGCGGAGGTGGCCGCCATGGCGCTCGCCGACCGGCCGAGCCGGGCGCAGACCGTGAAGTCCGCGGTCGGACGGCTCGGCTTCTCCGACGTGAACGCCAACCTGTCGGCCGGCTACCACACCCTGGCCGAAGCCTTCTCGGGCTGGCGCGAGAGCCCCCCGCACGACGCCACCATGCTCGACCCCCGGGCGACCCGGATGGGGATCGCCACCGCGTACGCGCCGGGCTCGAAGTACAAGGTCTACTGGGCGCTGCTCACCGCCAAGTAGGACGCGACACCAGCGGAAAGACGGTTTCGAAGGGCTCTGCCCTGCACCCGCAAGAGGGCGCGGACCTCTCGAAACCCAGACCGCCGGCGGTGGGTCGCTCTACGGCAGTCCCTTCACGTTCGGCACCGGCGGCGCCTCCGTCAGCAGCGTCACGGTCACCCGCCGGTTGGCCGCCAGGTCGGGGATGTCGGGGATGCCGTCGATGATCAGCGAGCGCGAGACGTCCGCCTCCTCGAGCTTCACGGGCAGCTTGTCGGCGAGCGGCAGGGTGATTAGGTTGGCGATCCCGGCGCCGTAGAGCGTGGCCAGCGGCGCGGTCGCCATGGCGGGCCCGAGCTTCGAGGGGGCGGACATGTTGGCGAACATCGCCACCGGGCCGAGGATCGGGCCGATCAGGCCCCAGGCCGGGGCGCAGTCGCCGTAGGCCCGGCAGACCTTCGAGCCCTCATCGGGATGCGTGAGGACGTTGTCGCGGTCGCGCTCCATCGTGTCGCGGATGAAGTCCCGGTCGTAGCCGTCGGCGATGCCGCGCGCGCCCTGGGCGAGGAACGGGTCGGAGATCTCCATGTTCTCCAGCGCCATCGGGCCGGACTCGCGGACCACGTCGGCGATCTTGGTGATCTCCTCAGATCGGCGCCTGCGGCATCACCGAGCGCATCACGAAGGCGTAGCGCAGGCCCATCGGCAGGCCGTGCACGATCACCGGGAACGGGACGCGGATCATCGTGGCCGCGGTGGCGCCCCCGAACACCACCCCCGCCGCGTACTCCGACGCGGAGGCACCGAAATGGCCGCCGTCGAGGAGGATCAGCCCGACCACGACGCCGAGGCTTGAGAGGAGGCCGAGTGCGGTTGCGCGATCCACGGCCCTGGGCGCCCGATGCAAATCGTCAACGAGTCGCCCCCGCTGTGGCTTGCGGCCGGGTTATTCGCAGCGTTAGGAAATCTTGCTGAACGAACCGTAAAGGCGGACGCTTCGACCCTGTATAGGGCCGTCATCGCCCGTTCAGGCGGGCCCGGGCATAAGCCGTGTCGTGCGAGGGGTTTGGCGGCGGAATCGGCGGTGGCCGCCCGTCGCACGGACCTTAAGAAGTGGCGCGAGACCCGGATACACGGGCCGCGCCGGGGGTGGCGGAGCGGTGGCGATGGTTCGTCTGTACGGGCGGGTCCTGGGTTTCCTGAAGGCGGATCGGCGGCTGGCCATCGGCTTGGCGGCCACCAACGTCGTGCTGGCGGTGGCGGCCTTCGCCGAACCGCTGCTGATGGGCCGGATCATCGATCAGCTGACCCACCTCAAGCGCGGCGGCAACGCCATGGCCACGATGCTGCCCCTGCTGGCGGCCTGGGTGGCGTTCGGCTTCTTCACCATCGCGGCGGGCGTGTTCATCGCGCTCCACGCCGACCGGCTGGCCCACCGCAACCGCCTGTCCTCGATGGCGAGTTACTTCGAGCACGTCCTCGACCTGCCGCTGGCCTTCCACTCGGCCAACCATTCCGGCCGGGTCCTGAAGGCGATGCTGGAGGGCACCAACGGCATGGCCTGGCTGTGGCTCGGCTTCTTCCGCGACCACCTCGTCGCCCTGGTCTCGCTGGTCGTGCTCCTGCCGATGACCCTGTTCATCAACTGGCAGCTCGGCTCGATCCTGGTGGTGCTGGTGGTGGCCTTCACGGCGCTGACCACCTTCGTGATGCGCCGGACCGAGACGCTCCAGGGCCAGGTCGAGGAATTCAATTCCGGCCTCGCCGCCCACGCCTCGGACGCGCTGGGCAACGTCGCGGTGATCCAGTCCTTCACCCGCGCCAAGGCCGAGAAGGACGCGATGCGCGGCATCATCACCAACCTGCTCGCCGCGCAGATCCCGGTCTTGTCCTGGTGGGCGCTCGCCAACGTGGCGACCCGCGCCTCGGCGACCATCACCATGACGGCGATCTTCGTCACCGGCATCTGGCTGTACCAGGCCGGCACCACCACGGTGGGCGAGGTCGTGGCCTTCATGAGCCTGGCCACCGCCTTCGTGGCGCGGCTCGACCATGTGGTCGGCTTCGTTAACGGATTGTTCCAGCAGGCGCCCAAGATCGCCGAGTTCTTCGAAATCTACGACACCGTGCCGGCCGTGGCCGACCGTCCCCATGCCCGACAGGTCGCCCGCTTCGAGGGCGAGGTCACCTTCGACGACGTCGCCTTCTCGTATGACGGCCGGCGCAAGGCGCTGGACGGCGTCTCGTTCTCGGCCCGCCCGGGCGAGACCGTGGCGCTGGTCGGCACCACCGGCTCGGGCAAGTCGACGACGCTGGGCCTCCTGCACCGCAGCTTCGATCCGTCCTCCGGGGCGATCCGCATCGACGGCCTCGACGTGCGCGACATCGGCCTGTCGTCCCTGCGCCACAACATCGGCGTGGTGTTCCAGGAGCCGATGCTGTTCGCCCGCTCGATCCGCGAGAACCTGCAGGTCGGCTGCCCCGACGCCACCGATGCCGAGATGCTCGACGCCCTCGAGCGGGCCCAGGCCGGCGCCTTCATGGCGCGCCAGCAGGACGGGCTCGACACGGTGATCGGCGAGCGCGGCCGGTCGCTCTCCGGGGGCGAGCGCCAGCGGCTCTCGATCGCCCGGGCGCTCCTGAAGAACCCGCCGATCCTGATCCTCGACGAGGCGACCTCGGCGCTGGACGCCGCCACCGAGCGCAAGCTCCAGGGCGCCCTGGAGGCCGTCATGGAGGGGCGCACCACCTTCGTGATCGCCCACCGGCTCGCCACGATCCGGGACGCCGACCGCATCCTGGTCTTCCACGAGGGCCGGATCGTCGAGGCCGGCACGTTCGACGCGCTGGTCGCCCAGAACGGCCGCTTCGCCGAACTCGCCCGGGCCCAGTTCATGGCGGCCGAGGCCGACGAGGACGAGGGGCGGCTGGCCCTGGCGGCCTGAGGCGCTCGCCGCCAGGCACACGGGCGCCGGTCCGCCGGCGTCCAAGGAAGTGTCAACCTTTCGGGCGACAGAGTTCTCCGCAAGCGGTCACCCGCCCCGGAGCCCCATCGCCGATCGGGCGCGTGATCCTGACCCCTGAGTCGCAAAAATGCTGCGTGAGATCGTCCTCGACACCGAGACCACCGGCACCGAGGCGCGGAACGGCGACCGGCTGATCGAGATCGGCGCGCTCGAGCTGTTCAACCACATCCCCACGGGCCGGACCTTCCACCGCTACTGCAACCCGCAGCGGGCGGTCTCCGAGGGGGCGTTCAACGTCCACGGGCTGTCGGACGCGTTCCTGTCGGACAAGCCGCTCTTCGCCGACATCGTCGGCGAGCTGCAGGCCTTCCTGGCCGACGGGCGCCTGGTCATCCACAACGCGCCCTTCGACGTCGGCTTCCTCAACATGGAATATGCCCGGCTCGGGGCGAACGCGCCGCCGCCGATTCAGCTGGACGACGTGGTCGACACCCTGCCCATGGCCCGGCGCAAGCACCCGGGCGCGGCCAACAACCTCGACGCCCTGTGCAACCGCTACGGCATCGACACCAGCCGACGCACCAAACACGGGGCGCTCCTCGACGCGCAGATCCTGGCGGAGGTCTATGTCGAGCTGCTCGGCGGCAAGCAGACCAGCCTTGGGCTCCTGGACGCCCAGTCCGGCCCGGCGGTCCGGACCGTCGTCCAGGCGGCTCCGGCGGCCCCTCGGCCATATCGGAGCCGCCTTACGGATGAGGAGCGGGCGCGGCACGACAGCTTCCGCGCGAGCCTCGGTGCGGCACCGATCTGGGCCGAGTATATCGGCGCCGACGACCCGTCCTGACCGGCCTTGCCGCATCGCACATCGGCCTCTATTGCATCGCACCATATGCCGACCCGCGGGCCATCCCGGCCGCGACACGGACGCTGATGTGACCAAGCGCGCACCCATCATGGATCCCTTCGGCAAGCTGAAGGCTATGCAGGACGGTGCCCGCGACCGGGCCACGCATTCGCCCTTCGCCGACATGATCGAGGCCACACGCCTGACCAGCCTGGGCCGCCTGGACGAGGCGACCGCCCTGATCCAGCGCAGCTTCGGCGGCTACGCGGCCCCGCCGCCGCCGGAGACCGCCGAGACCCCGCAGCAGCTCCAGGCGCAGCCCCAGGTGCAACGCCCGGATGCGCCGAGCGCGGCCCCCGGGCATGCCGGGACGGACGCTCCGGCACCGGCGCGGCGCGCGGCGCGCATCGAGCCCGCCCGCAACCCGATCTCCGATCCGGCGCTGCGGGTCCGCAACGCGGTCGGCAAGGTCGTGCGCGGGCTCGCGCCGGTGCTCAAGGGGTTCGGGCAACCGCGGCGCGGACCCGCGCGGCCGCCGGCGCCCGGCAAGCCGGCATCCCGCAAGCCGCCGGCCGAGAGCCGGTTCGTCGGCCTCAGCCACGCCGAGCCGGCCGGCAGCCGCGACTACAAGCTGTTCATCCCGGGGAATCCGGCCGAGCCGGCGCCGCTGATCGTGATGCTGCACGGCTGCATGCAGAACCCGGACGATTTCGCCGCCGGCACCGGCATGAACGTGCTGGCCGAGCGCGCCGGCATCTTCGTCGCCTATCCGGGCCAGAGCCGGCAGGCCCATGTCCAGCGCTGCTGGAACTGGTACGATCCGCGCGACCAGCGCCGGGAATCCGGCGAGGCCGCGATCATCGCGGGGCTCACCCGGGCCGTGATGGCGGCCCACGCGATCGACCCGGCCCGGGTCTACATCGCCGGCATGTCGGCGGGCGGCGCGGCCGCGTTGAACATCGCCCGAGCCTATCCGGACCTCTACGCCGCCGTGGGGGTCCATTCGGGCCTCGCCGCCGGCTGCGCCCGCGACCTCGGCTCTGCGCTGATGGCCATGCAGGTCGGCGCGCCCGGCCTCGGCACCGCGGCGTCGTTCGGGGCGGCCCCGGCCGGGCAGCGCATCCCCACCATCGTGTTCCACGGCGAGGACGACGGCACCGTCAGCGTGCGCAACGCCGACCAGGTGCTGGCCCAGGCCAACGTCGCCGGCCTGACCGCCCGGTCCGAGACCTTCGAGGACCGCGGCCATCCCTTCACCCGCACGCGCTTCCGGGACGAGGCCGGCCGGGTCGTGGTCGAGGATTGGCGGATCCGGGGCGCCGGCCATGCCTGGTCCGGCGGCCGCCCCGAGGGCAGCTACACCGATACCGACGGGCCCGACGCGTCGCGGGCCATGCTCGATTTCTTCACCGAGCAAAAGCTCGGGCCGCGGTAGAACAGCGCCCGACCGCGCTGCAAGCGGGAACGGCTCCCAGGCCTTGGTTCGACGCCCGCGCTCACGCCGGACCGGTCCCCGGTCGGGCGGCGAGCGCTCTAAGCCTTGGGGTCGCGCGAGCCCGGAGGCTTGCAGCGCGCCGCCCTGCACCCGCAAAAGGTCCCGGACCTTTTGAAACCGTGACCGGATCCCTCCATGACCGCACCGATCCCGACCCTCGACGGCCTCGCGCAGGTGGCGGAGCGCTACGACCTGCTCCTCTGCGACGTCTGGGGCGTGCTGCATGACGGCCAGAAGGCCCATGTCCCGGCCGGCGAGGCGCTGATCCGGTACCGCGGCCTGCCGGGCGCGCGGCCGCGCCGGGTGATCCTGGTCTCGAACGCGCCGCGGCCCGGGGACGGCGTCGGCCGGATCCTCGACCGGTTCGGCGTGCCCCGGGAGGCCTACGACGCGATCCTGACCTCGGGGGACCTCACCCGCGGGCTGATCGCCGAGCGCCCGGGCGCCCGGATCCGGCATCTCGGGCCCGAGCGCGACCTCGGCATCTTCCAGGGCCTCGACCTCAGCCTCGTCCCGGAGGTGGAGGCCGACCTGGTGGTCTGCACCGGCCTGTTCGACGACCGCAGCGAGACCGCCGACGATTACCGCGACGAACTCATGCGCCTGGCAGCCCGGGGGCTGACCCTGATCTGCGCCAATCCCGACCTCGTGGTCGAGAGCGGCAACCGGCTGATCCCCTGCGCGGGCCTGCTCGCGGCGGCCTATGCCGAACTCGGCGGCGCCGTGATCTACGCCGGCAAGCCCCACCGCCCGGTCTACGAGGCGGCGCTCGCCAAGGCTGCCGACCTCGCGGGCGCGCCGGTGGACCCGGGCCGCGTGATGGCGATCGGCGACGCGATCCGCACCGACATCGCCGGGGCCTGCGGCTTCGGCATCGCCAGCCTCTTGGTGGCCCGCGGCATCCACGCGGAGGAACTCGGCGTCTCGGCCGAGCACCACCGCCTCGGCGACGTCGCCGAATGGCTCGGGCGCCAGGCCGTCCACCCGGACGCGGTGATCGAACGGCTGGTCTGGTAGCGCATCCCCGCCGGCCGCCATGCTACAGGTCCGGGGATGAGCGATCCCGTCCCCGCCGCCACCCATGCCCGCACCATCCTGGCGGCTCACGAGCATCGCCGCCAGATCCCGCCCCTGAGCGGCTGGGATGCCGGCCTGGACCTGCCCGCCGCCTACCGGGTCGCCGAGGCGGTCCGGTGCCTGCGCGCGGCGCGGGGCGAGCGGCCCGTGGGCCGCAAGATCGGCTTCACCAACACGACGCTCTGGGACGCCTACGGGGTCCGCGCCCCGATCTGGGGCCACGTCTACGACACGACCCTGCGGGCGCGCGCCGACCTGACCGGGCCGGTGCCGCTCGCCGCCCTGGTCGAGCCGCGGATCGAGCCGGAGATCGTGTTCGGGCTGGCCCGGGCGCCCGAGCCCGGCATGGACCCGGCCGCCCTGATCGGGTGCCTCGACTGGGTGGCCCAGGGTTTCGAACTCGTGCAGTCGCTGTTTCCCGGCTGGCGCTTCGCCGCCCCCGACACCGTGGCGGCGTTCGGGCTGCACGGCCTGCTGGTGCTGGGCGAGCGGGTGCCGCTCACCCCGGCTTCGACGCCCGCCTGGATCGATGCGCTGGCGAGTTTCTCGGTCGACCTGCTGTGCGACGGCGCGGTCGCCGACCGGGGCCGCGCCCGCAACGTGCTAGGCGGCGGCCCCCTTTCGGCCCTCGGCCATCTCGTTGATGTTCTGGCTAACGATCCTGCGAGCCCGCCGCTCGCGCCTGGCGAGATCGTCACGACCGGGACGCTCACCGACGCCCTGCCGGTGGCGCCCGGCCAAGTCTGGAGCACCCGGCTCGCGGGGCTCCCGCTGCCGGGCCTCGACCTCGTTCTGGCCTGACGCGCCGACGGGCCCCCCGGAACGCCCGTGATCGCGCGTCTTCGACACAAAGCCGCAGAGTATTCGCGCGAAATCCGTCGCGGGTGCCGCCGGATGGGGTAAGGCGAGATGGGGCGGCCGATCGCGGCACGCGATTCGCCCTGTGCCGCACATCCGCGTTCTCCATCCCGGCCCTTCCGGGAGGTGGGGCGTTGGTGATGATTAGCCGACATGCCACATGCTGAGACATGCCTGGACGCGCCCGGAGCCGCCACACGACCTTCCTGGTGTCCGTGACCGCGGAGCGATCCGGCGGCCGGGGCCGGTCGGGTTCCAAACCCGCTCCCCTGGTCTACGCCGTGATGAAGCCGAACGCCGAGGCCGCCCTGGCGGCGGTCCGTGCGCTGGCCGATGGGCCGGTCGCCGTCGCCGTCGTGGGCAGCCTCTCCACCCGGGTGTCCAAGGGGCTGAAGCTGAAGCCGGGCGAGCCGCGGGTGGTGTAGCGGGCCCGGATCAGTCCACCGCGAGCCGGTAGCCGACGCCCCGCACCGTCTGCAGGAAGACCGGGTTGGCGGGGTCGACCTCGGTCTTGCGGCGCAGGCGGTTGATCTGCACGTCGACCGTGCGCTCCGCGGCGGCGCCCCCGGGGCCGGCGAGCTGCTCGCGCTCGACGTTGGCGCCCCCGGCCGCGGCCAGGATCGTCAGGATCTCGCGCTCCCGGTCCGTGATCCGGATCAGCGCGTCGTCCCGGCGCAATTCACCCCGGTCGATGCGGAACGCGAACGGCCCGAAGGTCACCGACTCCGCCGCCGCCTCGCGCGAGTGGTCGCTGCGCTTGATGATGTTGCTGAGCCGGAGCGTCAGCTCCCGGGGCTCGAACGGCTTGGGCAGGTAGTCGTCGGCGCCGATCTCCAGGCCCATCACCCGGTCGTTCGGGTTGGAGCGGGCGGTGAGCATCAGGATCGGCACCCGGGAGGTCTCGCGGACGCTGCGGGCGTAGTCGAAGCCGTTCTCGCCGGGCATCATCACGTCGAGCACCATCGCGTCGAACACGACGCTCTGGGCCCGGGCCCGGGCCTCGGCGGCGCTGGCCGCCACGGTGACGCGAAACCCCTGGTCGGTCAGGTAGCGGGCCAGCAGTTCGCGCAGGCGGCGGTCGTCGTCGACCACGAGGACGTGCGGCGCCGCGTCGGGCAAGTCGGCCCGGGGGGCGGCCGTCACGCGCCGCCACCGCCGGTCGGCCCGCGCCGGGCCATCAGGCGCCGGACCGCAGGCCGGTCCTCCGGCTCGATCATCGCCATCAGAAAATCCTCCGGGGAGCCCAGCGCGTCCGGCGCGGCGAGCGCTCGGGCCAGGCGCCGGGCCTGGACGCGGGTGAGGTCGGCGGCCAGCTCGGCACCGGACGGCGTGCAGTACAGCAGGCGCTGGCGCCGGTCGCTCGGCCCGGTCTTCTGGGTGACGTAGCTCTGCCCGATCAGGTCCTTCAGCACCCGGTTGAGGCTCTGCTTGGTGATCCGCAGGATGTCGAGCAGCTCCGCGATGGTCAGCCCCGGATAGCGGTCGACGAAGTGCAGCACCCGGTGATGCGCACGGCCGAAGCCGTAGGCGGCCAGGATCCGGTCCGGGTCGCCGACGAAATCCCGGTAGGCGAAGAACAGCAGCTCGATCAGGTCGTCGCTGCCGAGGGCGTGCGCGGCGGTCGCGGCCACGCCGTCCGGCCGACGGGGCGCCGCGGCAGGCAGCCCGGAGACGCGCAGGCCGTCGCGCTGAACCGATGACGTCACGGGGGGCAGACCGTCACTTTAAGCAGACCGGATGATAAGAAGGTCAGTCCCGCTGACATGTCTCAGCGCCGCCCGGGAGCGTCAAGCCCGGGGGCGCCGGCCCGCGAGACAGCCGCCCCTGACCCGTCCGGGGCTTGCCGGCCGCCGCGCCGGGTCCGATACCGGTCCGGTGCGAGGTCGGGACCCGAGGGGAACAGCATGCGCGACGCCGAGATACGGGGCCGCCGGGTCTGGATCCGCGATCCGCTGGCCATCCTGGCCGAGGGGGCCGGGGGCGGCGTCGTGGTGGAGGGCAGCCGGATCGTCGAATGCGTGCCGGCGGGCGCCCGGCCGGCCGCCCCGGTGGACGAGACCTTCGACGCCGCGCGCCACGTGGTCGTCCCGGGGCTGATCAACACCCACCACCACGCCTTCCAGACGCTCACCCGGGCGCACCCGCTGGCGATCAACAAGCCGCTCTTCCCGTGGCTGAAGGCGCTCTACACGGTCTGGGGCCGGATCACCCCGGAGGCGTTCCGGCTCGCCACCCGGGTGGCCTATACCGAATTGCTGCTCTCGGGCTGCACCACGGCGGGCGATCACCATTACCTGTTCCCGGAGGGACTCGAGGACTCGGTGGACGTCCAGGTCGAGGAGGCCCGGAGCCTCGGAATCCGCGCCGCCGTGACCCGTGGGTCGATGAGCCTGTCCGACCGGGAGGGCGGCCTGCCCCCCAAGACGCTGACGCAGGACGACGACACGATCCTGGCCGATTGCGAGCGGGTGCTGAACCTGTTCCACGACCCCGCCCCCGGGGCGATGGTGCAGATCGGCCTGGCGCCGTGCTCGCCCTTCGCGGTGACCGAGCGGCTGATGCGCGAGAGCGCGGAGCTGGCCGCCCGGCACGGCTGCCGCCTGCACACCCATCTCGGCGAGACGCTGGACGAGGACGGCTACTGCCAGTCGATGTTCGGCTGCCGACCGGTGGACTACCTGGAACGGGTCGGCTGGATGACCGACCGGGTCTGGCTCGCCCACGGCATCCACTTCAACGACGCCGAGGTCGCCCGGCTCGGCAAGGCCGGGGTCGGCGTGTGCCATTGCCCAACCTCGAACATGACCCTGGCGTCGGGCCGCTGCCGCACCTGCGAACTGGAGGCGGCGGGCTCGCCCGTGGGCCTCGGGGTCGACGGATCGGCCTCCAACGACAGCTCCAACCTCATGGAGGGGGTGCGGCACGCGCTGATGCTGAGCCGGCTCACCTACGGGGCGGAGGCCGTGACCCATCGCGATGCCCTGCGCTGGGCCACGCAGGGCTCGGCCGCCTGCCTGGGACGCGCCGATATCGGCCGGATCGCGCCGGGCCTGGAGGCCGACCTCGCCCTGTTCACCCTGGACGAGCTGCGCTTCTCCGGCGCCCACGATCCGCTGGCCGCCCTGGTCCTGTGCGGCGCGACCCGGGCCGACCGGGTGATGGTCGCCGGCCGCTGGCGGGTGATCGACGGTGAGCCGCTGGGTGTGGATACGGGCCGCCTGCGCGAGGACCATTCGCGGCTGGCCAAGGCGCTGTTCGGGGCGGGATGAGCCTCGAAGGCGGTCGGGTTTCCGCCGCGTCGCGGACGAGGGCCAAGGGCGGTGCCGATGCTGCGCCCTCCCCCATCTGTGGGGGCGGGAGGGCGCAGCATCGGCAGGGGGCGGCAAAGGGGAACCCGGCTTCTGGATGAAACCGAGCGGGCATGACGGCCGCAGCCATAGGCTGCACGTTGCGCCCCTCGCACGGGCCTTCGTCCCGGCCCGGCCCGGCTTCGGGTGCCACCTTCCCCCGCAGGGGCGGGAGATGCGCGTGCGTCCAGCCGTCAGCCTGATTCAGCAGCGACGTCTGACTGACTTTGCCTGCAGAGGCGCAGCCCGAGCGACCCCGCTTAGAACAGCCCGTCGATCTGCCCGTCGGCATCGAGGCGGATCGTGTCGGCGGCGGGGACCCGGGGCAGGCCCGGCATGGTCATGATCTCCCCGCAGATCGCCACCACGAAGCCGGCACCGGCCGAGAGCCGGACGTCGCGCACCCCGACGACGTGGCCCTCGGGGGCGCCCATCAGGCTCGGGTCGGTGGAGAACGAGTACTGGGTCTTGGCCATGCAGATCGGCAGGTGGCCGTAGCCGTCCTTCTCGAAGGTGGCGAGCTTGCCCGCGGCCTTGGTCTCGATCTGGATGTCGGCGGCGCCGTACAGCTTGGTGGCGATCGCCCGGATTTTTTCCGAAAGCGGCGCCTCGGTCTCGTAGGCGTAGCGGATCGGGGCCGGCTCCGAGGCGGCGAGCCGCACCACCGCGTGCGCCAGCTCCTCGGCGCCGGCGCCGCCCTCGGCCCAGTGGCGGCAGGTGATCGCCTCGACGTCGAGGCGTTCCCGGCACAGCTCCTTCAGCCGGGCGTGCTCGGCGTCGGTGTCGGCGTGGAAGTGGTTGACCGCGACCACAACGGGCAGGCCGAAGCCGCGCAGGTTGGTGACGTGCCGGGCTAGGTTGGCGAACCCCGTCTCGAGGGCGCCGATGTTCTCGGCTCCAAGGCTCTTCTTATCGACGCCGCCGTGCATCTTGAGCGCGCGGATCGTGGCCACCACCACGACCGCCGAGGGGCTCAGGCCGGCCTGCCGGCACTTGATGTCCAGGAACTTCTCCGCGCCCAGATCGGCGCCGAACCCGGCCTCGGTCACGGTGTAGTCGGCCAGCCGCAGGCCGGCCCGGGTGGCGATCACCGAGTTGCAGCCATGGGCGATGTTGGCGAACGGGCCGCCGTGGATCAGCGCGGGGTTGCCCTCGAGCGTCTGCACGAGGTTCGGCTGCAGGGCGTCCTTGAGCAGCACCGTCATGGCGCCCGTGGCCTTCACGTCCTTGAGCGTGACGAGCTTGCGGTCGCGGGTCTCGGCGATGACGATCCGGCCCAGGCGCTCCTCGAGGTCGGCGAGGTCCTTGGCGAGGCAGAACACCGCCATCACCTCGGAGGCGACCGTGATGTCGAACCCGTCCTCCCGGGGGAAGCCGTTGGCGACGCCGCCGAGCGACTGGGTGATCTGGCGCAGGGCCCGGTCGTTCATGTCGACGACCCGGCGCCAGTGGATCCGGCGCACGTCGATGTTGAGCTCGTTCGCCCAGTAGACGTGGTTGTCGATCAGGGCGGCCGCGAGGCTGTGGGCCGACGTGATGGCGTGGAAGTCGCCCGTGAAGTGCAGGTTGATCTGCTCCATCGGCACGACCTGGGCCTTGCCGCCGCCGGCCGCCCCGCCCTTCATGCCGAAGCAGGGGCCGAGCGAGGGCTCGCGCAGGCAGATCATGGTCTTCTGGCCGATGCGGTTCAGCGCGTCGCCGAGGCCCACCGTGGTGGTGGTCTTGCCCTCGCCCGCGGGCGTCGGCGAGATCGCCGTCACCAGCACGAGCTTGCCCGGCGCCTTGCCCTCGAGCCCGGCGATGTAGCCGTGGTCGAGCTTGGCGATGTGCTTGCCGTAATTGTGCAGCGCCTCGTCCGGGATGCCGAGCTTCTCGGCAACCTGTGCGATCGGCTTCAGGGTCGCGGCGCGGGCGATCTCGATATCTGACGGCATGGGCGTTCTCCCTGGCTCCGCGGGCCCGGCGCCCGCCCACCCGCCGACTGTTATCGTACGGGGATCTTGCCTCGCGATGATGTGCAGCGCCGGTCGCTCGGATGCGCGGACGCAGCCCGGGACGCGGCGAGGCCGCCCGAGGGCAGCCGCGGCACTGTGCGTCAAACCGACCGGAAAAGCGCGTCGATTTTTATGAGCCGACGGACAAATTAGTCTTGCCGGCCCGGAGAGTATGCGCGCCCCGGAGGAGGCAGCTTTTAACCCCCCGACTTCTTGGCCTTGTCGGCGGCGCCCGGGGCCTCGTGCGGCTGCGGGGCGCCCTTGGGCAGTTCCGGATTCTCGGCGTTGTGCGGGGCCGCCACCGGGGCCGGCACCGTCTCGGCCGTCGCGGTGGGCTTCTCGATCTCCGGCAGGCCGTCCTTCAGCTTGTCGTTGATCTGCGCGAGGTCGTCCGGCTCGGGGTTCAGGTCCTTGGCATGCTGCCACTGGAACTTGCCCTCGAGGCGCCGGCCTGAACGCCAGTAGGCGTCGCCGAGGTGGTCGTTGATGGTCGGGTCACCGGGCTTCAGCTCGACCGCCTTCTCCAGCTCGCGCACCGCGTCGTCCCAGCGGCCGAGGCGGTAATAGGCCCAGCCCAGGCTGTCGACGATCATGCCGTCCCGGGGGCTCGCGTCGGCGGCCTGCTGCAGCAGCTTGAACGCCTCGTCGATGTTGATCTTCTGGTCGACCCAGGAATAGCCGAGATAGTTCATCACCTGGGCCTTGGCGGCCGGCTGGCTCGCCGGCACCAGGGACAGGGCCTTCTTCAGGTCGGCCTCGGCCTTGGGCCATTGCTTGGCGCGCTCGTAGGCGGTGCCGCGGAAGTAGAAGGTCGTCCAGTAATTCGCCAGCGGCCGGTCGCCGATCAGATCGATGGCGCGGGTATAGGTGGCGGCCGCCTCCTCGTACTTCTTGCGCGCCCGCTGGACGTTGCCCAGCGCGGTGATCACGTCGATGTCGTCCGGATGCGCCTTCATGGCGGCGTCGAGATGGGCCAGCGCCTCGTCGCCCTTGCCCATCTGCTCCAGGTTGAGGCCGACCTGGATGTCGGCGTTGAGCTTGAGCGGCGAGGTCGCGGGGATCTGCGCGTAGGCCTCGTTGGCCCGCTCGGTCTGCTTCATCCGGTCCAGGGTGTCGGCGAGCGTCAGCCGGGCCAGCGCGTGGTCGGGGGCGAGGTAGAGCGCGAGCCGCAGGTAGATCACCGCGGGCAGCTCGTCGCCCTGCGTCGAGCCCGCCGAGCCCAGCCCGTACAGCACCTCGGCGGCGCCCTCCTGGGCGTTGCCGATCAGGCGGGCCAGCGGCTTGCCGTCCTTGAGCTTGTCCAGGGCGTCGCGCACCAGCGGGTGCCGGGGCGAGAGCTGGTCGAAGTCGGAATAGGCCTGGATCGCCAGGTCGGTGCGGCCGAGGCTGGCCTCCAGCCGGGCGTAGGCGTCGACGATCCGCAGGGTGTTGCGGTCGGCCTCGTAGGCGGCCTTGAGCCGCCGCTCGGCCTCGGCGTTGTCGCCGATCACCGAGGCGATCAGGCCGGCATGGTAGTCGCGGAAGGTGTTGTAGTAGCGCTCGCCCCGGAGCTTGTTGACCGTCTCCAGCGCCTTCTTGCCGTCACCCGCGCCGGCATAGGACCAAGCGGTCAGCAGCGTCGCGGTCAGGTCGGTGGCCGCGCCCCGGCCGCTCCTCGAAAAATTCTGGCGGGCGGCGGCCCACTGGCCGGCCTTGATCTGGCGCACCCCGAGGGAGAGGTTGGCGAGCCCGTTGGTGGGATCGCGTGCGATCAGCTTCTCGCCGGCCCGGAACGCGTCCGGCAGGGCGCCGTCGGCGAGCAGCGAGATGAAGGCGCGCTCGACCAGCTCGGCGTTGCGCGGGTCGGCCTTGACCGCCTCGCGGTAGAAGGTCGCCGCCGCCGCCGTGTCCCGGGAGGCGCCCGCGATGTAGGCGGACAGGAAGTTGCCCTCCAGGGATTCCGCGGGCTCGTATTCGAGCAGCGGGGCCGACTCGCGCGGCTGGGCGGCCAGAACGGTCTGAGGCAGGCCGGCGGCGAGCATCAGGGCGAGCGCCGAGACGCTCCGGCGGGCGCGTGTTGTCATCATGAACCGGTCGCGGCTCCTGGGCGCCGGCCTACGGGGGCCGGGCGCGAGAATGGCGGGGCATCCCCGAAAATCGCTGGGGACACTGAACGCATCCCGCCAGCCCCGCAAGGCGAAAGGATGGCGCGGGGGCTTACGGATTCAGGCCGGCGCGGTAGCCGGCGTCCTCGGACTCGCGCACGTCTGTCAGGCTTGCACCCGCGCGGGCCCTCGTCGCTTGCTGCGACAACGTTGCCGCCCGCGGCGAACAGATCGGCCGGAGGTTTGCTCGGAAGCATCGCCGGAAGCGTGTTCGTCGAGGGGCGAGGCACGCTCACAGGGATAGCGAGACCGGCACTCCGGCACGCGGCTACCCCAGGCCAGAGGTCCGGACGGGTCGAGGCAGCCGGGTCGAGAAAGGTCGTCGGGGCGAGGAAGGTCTTCGGGGCGAGGAAGCCGCCCCGATGCTTTGTCACGATTGCCACAGCGCGCGCCCTGACGTCGCGCTCAACACCCGGACGGTCGGACGAAACGTGTTTCTCTAATGAAACGGGGGCAACCGGAGCGCCATCCCGTGGGAGGCGCCAGGGCTCGGCGACCCAAACCCGCTGCCGGCTGATCACGAACATATGGGTACGCCCGCCTGTCCGACGAACGGCGAACGCGTCAGACGGCCGATATGTATCGGCCGTCCCTCACATGTTCGGATAGTTCGGTCCGCCCGGGCCCTCCGGCGTCACCCAATCGATGTTCTGGTTCGGGTCCTTGATATCGCAGGTCTTGCAGTGGACGCAGTTCTGCGCGTTGATCTGGTAGCGCACGCCGTCGCTGGCGGCGGCGTCCTCCACCCACTCGTAGACGCCGGCCGGGCAGTAGCGGGACGAGGGGCCGCCGTAGACGTCGTGCTCCGAGCGCTTCTGCAGCTCCAGATCGCGGACCTTGAGGTGGGGCGGCTGGTCCTCCTCGTGGTTGGTGTTCGAGAGGTAGACCGAGGAGAGCCGGTCGAAGGTCAGCTTGCCGTCCGGCTTCGGGTAGGTGATCGGCGTCACCTCCGAGAGCGGCTTGAGGCAGGCATGGTCCGGCTTGCCGTGCTTGAGCGTGCCGAACGGCGAGGCGCCGAGCAGGCTGGTCGCCCACATGTCGACCCCGCCGAGCCCCACCCCCACCAGGGTGCCGTAGCGCGACCAGAGCGGCTTGACGTTGCGCACGGCCTTGAGGTCCTGCCCGATCGGGCTGTCGCGCCAGCCGGCATCGTAGGCGGCGAGCTCGTCTCCGGCCCGGCCGGCCTTCAGGGCGTCCGCGATGGCGTCGGCCGCCTGCATCCCGGACAGGATCGCGTTGTGCGAGCCCTTGATCCGCGGCACGTTGACGAAGCCCGCCGAGCAGCCGACCAGGCAGCCGCCCGGGAAGACCAGTTTGGGCACCGATTGCCAGCCGCCCTCCATGATGGCGCGCGCGCCGTAGCCGATGCGCTTGGCGCCCGCGAAGGTGTCGGCGATCATCGGGTGGGTCTTGAAGCGCTGGAACTCCTCGAACGGCGACAGGGTCGGGTTCTCGTAGTTCAGGTGCGTCACGAAGCCGACCGACAGCAGGTTGTCGTCGAAATGGTACAGCCAGGAGCCGCCGCCGGCCCGGTTCGGCAGGGGCCAGCCCATCGTGTGGCGCACCAGCCCCGGCTCGAAGGTGGAATCCGGCAGCTGCCACAGCTCCTTGACGCCGAGCCCGTACTTGAAGTGGTCGCTGTGGCGATTGAGCGAGAACCGCTGGATCAGCCCCTTGGTCAGGTTGCCCCGGGCGCCCTCGCCGAACACCGTGTACTTGCCGCGCAGCTCCATGCCGCGGGTGTAGTCCTCGCGCGGATCACCCGAACGGCCGATCCCGAGGTCGCCCGTGGCGATGCCCGCCACCGCGCCGGCCTCGTCGAACAGCACCTCGGAGGCCGGGAAGCCCGGATAGATCTCGACGCCGAGGGCCTCCGCCTGGGCGCCCAGATACTTGCAGGTGTTCGACAGCGAGCCGACGAAGTTGCCGTGGTTCGACATCAGTTTGGGGAAGAACACGTTCGGCAGGGTCACGCCGCTGTTCTTGGTCAGCATCATGAACTCGTCGCGCCGGACCTCGGTCTTGAGCGGCCGCTCCGGATCGGTGCGCCAGTCCGGGAGCAGCCGGTCGAGGCCGATCGGGTCGATCACCGCGCCCGACAGGATGTGGGCGCCGACCTCGGAGCCTTTTTCCACGACGACGACGGAGATCTCCTCGCCGATCTCGGCCGCGCGCTGCTTCAGGCGGATCGCGGCGGCGAGCCCGGCCGGCCCGGCGCCGACCACGACCACGTCGAAATCCATGCTTTCGCGTTCGGGCAGCGCCATCGTCGAGCCTCCTGTTTTCTTGTCGCTATGCCCGATCCGTTGCCGGATCGGCAGTACGTGTCGCCGTCTCAAGCGATTCCAGACTGGAAAGGCAAGCTGCCGGAGCCCGGACTTGAGCGAAAGCTCTCCTATGCCGCATGGGGGGAATACGGACGGGCTCGGGGCGACCCGGCGGTCACCGTGGCGTGCGGCAGGGCGCCGAAGGCCGCGCCGTTCGGTCACGCAAGTCCTTGCCGTCGAGCGGGTTTCAAGAGTTGTCCACAGGCATCGAGCGCCCCACATGCTGACCAGCATGCCGAGCCCCACCGACGCGCAAGCCGACCTCATCGCCTATCTCGATTTCCACGTGGAGGCCGGCGCCGACGCGGTCCTCGACGAGCGGCCGCACGACCGCTTCGGCGAGGCCGACACGCCGGCCCCGACCCTGCGGGCGCCCCGGCGCCCGGCGGCTTCGCCCCGGCCCGCACCTTCGGGCGTGCGGCGAGCGCCCAGCCGGAGGAGGCGGCGAGCGATGCCCGCGCCCGGGCGCGCGAGGCCAAGAGCCTCGACGAGCTGGAAAAGATCCTGGCGGATTTCGACGCCTGCCCGCTGCGCTTCACAGCCAAGAACCTGGTCTTCGCCGACGGCAATCCCGAGGCGCGGGTGATGTTTCTCGGGGAGGCCCCGGGCGCCGACGAGGACCGGATCGGCAAGCCGTTCATGGGCCGCTCGGGCCAGCTCCTCGACAAGATGATGGCGGCGATCGGCCTCGATCGGACCAGCGCCTATATCGGCAACATCGTGCCGTGGCGGCCCCCGGGCAACCGCAACCCGACACCCCAGGAGGTGGCGGTGTGCCGGCCCTTCGTGGAGCGCCAGATCGAGCTGGTCGATCCGGAGGTGATCGTCTGCCTCGGCGCCCCCGCGACCCAGACGCTGACCGGCACCAAGGACGGGATCCTGCGGACCCGCGGCCGGCTGTTCCCGTACAAGCTGCCGACCGGCGAGGCGAAGCTCCTGGCCACCCTCCACCCGGCCTTCCTGCTGCGACAGCCGGTGCAGAAGCGCCTCGCATGGCGGGATTTTCGCGCCTTGCGCGCCCTGCTCGACGGGAAAGCTTGACCGGAGCCGCGGAACCGGGCGTTCCCTCCCGTCATTAGAGTTTCGTCCCGAACGGTGTCTGCCGGCTTTCGGACATAGGCGATGCACAGTTAGGACCGCACCCTGCCCGGCGGCAGGCGCGGCATCAGGGCGGGACCATGCGCTGGGACGATCTACGCAGCTCCGACAACGTCGAGGATCGCCGCGGTGAGGGCGGTGGCGGCGGCGGCATGGGCTTCCCGGGCGGCGGCGCGGGCGGCCTCGGGATCGGCACCATCGTGGTGCTGATGATCATCGGCTACTTCACCGGCATCAACCCGGCGATCCTGATCGGCGGCGCCCAGCAGATCGGCCGCGGCGGCGGCCAGCAGGAGCAGACGGCCGACCCGCAAACCCAGTCCCGGCGCCGCCAGGCCCCGACGGACGAGAGCGGCCGGTTCGCCTCGAAGATCCTGGGCAACACCGAGGACGTGTGGAGCCAGATCCTGCCGCAGCAGACCGGCAAGCAATACACCCCGACGACCCTGGTGCTCTACACCGGCGGCACCCGCTCGGGCTGCGGCTCGGCCCAGGCCGCCATGGGCCCGTTCTACTGCCCGCTCGACAAGAAGGTCTACCTGGACACCGGCTTCTTCAAGGAGATGGCGAGCAAGTTCGGCGTGAAGGGCGACTTCGCCTACGCGTACGTCATCGCCCACGAGGTCGGCCACCACGTCCAGGACGTTCTTGGCATCCTCGGCAAGGTCCAGGCCCGCCAGCAGCAGGCCTCCAGCAAGACCGAGGCGAATGCCCTGTCGGTGCGGATCGAGCTGATGGCCGATTGCCTGGCCGGCGTCTGGGCCAAGAACTCGAACGACAAGTACGCGGAGCTGGAGCAGGGCGACATCGACGAGGCCCTCAACGCCGCCGCCCAGATCGGCGACGATTCGCTGCAGAAGCGCTCGCAGGGCTACGTGGTGCCGGATTCCTTCACGCACGGCTCCTCGGCCCAGCGCCAGCGCTGGTTCACCGCCGGCTACAAGAGCGGGCAGACCAAGGCCTGCGACACGTTCCGGACGGCGAACAACTGAGGCTCGGTCAGGGCTCCGGGGATACGGCGAGCGGGCGCTGTCTATGCGGGCGTAGCGACGCAACCCTGCGGCGCTACGCTCCCTGACCGGACGCTTCCCCGGGTCGCTTCGCTGCGCTCGTTCCGCGACGGGCATCGACCCCGCTCTCTCGCGCGCGCCGGCATCCCGGCGACGTGGATGGCGACAGGCGTACGCCCTGTCCCAGTCCGATCCATCCATTCCGATCCATCCAGATCGCGATGGCGTCCCTCGCCGTGGCTGCGAAAGGACAGGGCGCCCTGAGACGGGACCTGCTGCAACATCTCGGCCTCTCGCCGGAGGAGCGGGTCGACCTGCGAGACGTGGCCAAGTGGTGCGCTGCGCGCGCGGGCGGCCCGGCCATCCGGCACCATCGCCGATGTCGTCCAAGCCTTCGACGCAGACGTGACGCGGCATGCGCCTCGGACGATCGAGGCGATGAACGCCCGGGCGGAGGCGGGCTTGGGCTGGTGCGCCGGACGACGCACGAACATGTCCCTTGACACCGCCGTGTTGGCTCGGACTCAGGCCGCGAGAGGCCGGTGGCGACTTCGCCGACGGCGTCCTGGCGTAGGAAGGCCGGCGGCTCGCCGGTGAGATCGTCGTCTCCTTCGACCAGGAGGCTGTGACGTCGCGGGCCCGGCACGGGGAGGCCGCGCAGCGCCTGTGCGGAACGCGGCTCCGGTCGCGATGCGTCCCGGGCCGGGCTTCTCAGCGCTGGCTCAACCGCAGGGCGTTGGCCTGGACCTTCCGGCGGTAGCTGCGGATCACCTTGCCGTTCGAGGCGCCCGAGGCGACCATCAGGGCCGCTTCGCTGGCCGCCATGATCTTCTCCGTCACCATGCGCTGCGCCTCGATCTGCGCGGCCGGGCCGCCCACCGCGAACATCGCCATGCGCTGTGCGATCACCCCCTGGGCCTCCAGGCCCAGCATGGCCATGTCCAGGCTCGTCTTCCACCAACCGAACAGCATCGCGTTCCTTGTGTCTCGCGCGGGGCAACGGCCCTGCCTGTGCTTGGCTCCCGGCGCCGATCCCACGGTTGCGTGAGCGGCAAGCGGCCCCCCGACCCCGGCTTCGTCTTTGCGCCGTCTCGATCCATGCCGTAAGCGGCCCGAAGCATTTCCCCCGGACACGGCAACCGCCCTTCATGATACGCCTGGACAAAATCACCAAGCAGAACGGGCGGCAGCTCGTCTTCATCGAGGCCTCGGCCGCGCTCCAGCGGGGCGAGAAGATCGGGCTCGTGGGTCCGAACGGGGCCGGCAAGACCACCCTGTTCCGGATGATCATCGGCCAGGAGCAGCCCGACGAGGGCCAGGTCGCGGCCGACCGGGGCATCACCATCGGGTATTTCAGCCAGGATGTCGGCGAGATGGCCGGGCGCAGCGTCGTCACCGAGGTGATGGACGGCGCCGGCCCGGTGAGCACGGTGGCGGCCGAATTGGCGGAGCTCGGCGCCGCGCTCGCCGACCCGGACCGGGCCGACGAGATGGACGCCCTGGTGGAGCGCTACGGCGAGGTCCAGGCCCGGTTCGAGGAACTCGACGGCTACGCCCTGGAGGGGCGCGCCCGGGAGGTGCTCGACGGCCTCAGCTTCAGCCAGGAGATGATGGACGGCGATGTCGGCGCCCTCTCGGGGGGCTGGAAGATGCGGGTCGCGCTCGCCCGCATCCTGCTGATGCGCCCGGACGTGATGCTGCTGGACGAGCCGTCCAACCACCTGGATCTCGAGAGCCTGATCTGGCTCGAATCGTTCCTGAAGGCCTATGACGGCGCCCTGCTGATGACCTCGCACGACCGCGAGTTCATGAACCGGATCGTCACCAAGGTGATCGAGATCGACGGCGGCGCGCTGACCACCTTCTCGGGCGACTACGCCTTCTACGAGGGCCAGCGGAAGCTGAACGAGGCGCAGCAGCAGGCGCAGTTCGAGCGCCAGCAGGCGATGCTGGCCAAGGAGATCGCCTTCATCGAGCGGTTCAAGGCTCGGGCCTCCCACGCCGCCCAGGTCCAGAGCCGGGTGAAGAAGCTCGATAAGATCGAGCGGGTCGAGCCGCCCCGGCGGCGGCAATCGGTGGCGTTCGAGTTCCAGCCGGCGCCGCGCTCGGGCGACGACGTCGTGATGCTGAAGGGCGTCCACAAGCGCTACGGCAGCCGCACGATCTACGAGGGGCTGGACTTCTCGGTGCGGCGCCGGGAGCGCTGGTGCGTGATGGGGATCAACGGCGCCGGCAAGTCGACGCTGCTGAAGCTCGTCACCGGCACCACCGCGCCGGACGACGGCTCGGTCATGGTCGGCGGCAGCGTCAAGCTCGGCTACTTCGCCCAGCACGCCATGGACCTGCTCGACGGCGACCGCACCGTGTTCCAGACCCTGGAGGACGCGTTCCCGCAGGCCGGGCAGGGCTCGCTGCGGGCGCTGGCCGGCTGCTTCGGCTTCTCGGGCGACGACGTCGAGAAGCGCTGCCGGGTGCTCTCGGGCGGCGAGAAGGCCCGGCTTGTGATGGCCCTGATGCTGTACGACCCGCCGAACTTCCTGGTGCTCGACGAGCCGACCAACCACCTCGACATGGGCACCAAGGAGATGCTGATCACCGCGCTTGCCAACTACGAGGGCACGATGCTGTTCGTCTCCCACGATCGGCATTTCCTGGCGGCGCTGTCGAACCGGGTGCTGGAGGTGACGCCCGAGGGCATCCACCAGTACGGCGGCGGCTACACCGAGTACGTGGCCCGCACCGGCCAGGAGGCGCCAGGCCTGCGCAGCTAAACCAGGCCTGCGCAGCTGAACGAAGCCTGCACAGCTGAACGAGGCCTGCGCAGCTCACAGGGGCCTGCACGATTGACGGGGGCTGGGCCGCGACCTTCGGGCCCGCTCCCGCGCCGGGTTTCCGGCGCTAAGCTCGTGGCGACCGGGCCGGGGGCCAGATGCCGTGCGACGCCTGCTGAAATTCCTCCACACGATGGGGTCGGCCGGGTTGCTGGGGGCGATGGCGTCCCTGGTGGTCCTCCTGGCGCTGGCTCCCGCGCCGGCCGCCCTGCCCGGCTACGCGGCGATCCGGGGCGCCATGGGGGCCGTCGCCACCTGGGTGTTCCTGCCGTCGCTCGCCGCGACCCTGCTGTCCGGGCTGCTCGCGATGGCCCTCAACCGGGCCTACCTCAACGCCGGCTGGGCCTGGGTGAAGCTCGCCACCGGGGTCCTGATGTTCGAGGGCGGCCTGGTCTACGTGCAGGGGCCGATGAACCGCGAGGCCGAGCGCAGCGCCCGGGCGCTCGCCGGCCTGCTGGATCCCGCCGCCCTGGCCGCCTCGCTGGAGGGCGAGCGCGGCACGCTCTGGGTGCTGCTGGCGGTGTCGGCCGCCAACGTGGCCCTGGGGATCTGGCGCCCGCGGATCCTGCGGATCCCACAATAGCCCCAATGGCCGGCCTGGCGGACTCGGGGACCTGTTCGTCCGCACGCGGAAAAGGCCGCGGTTCGAGGGCGGCGGTCGGCAGGATAAACGCGATTGCCGAGCCCGGCGCGACCGCCAGATCCCTCGAAATACGCCGGCTAACAAACTACTTTCCGATGCAGAAACCGGAAAACAGCCGGTCCAGCACATCCTCGACGCCGACATGCCCGCCGACCTCGCCCAGCGACCGGACTGCGAGCCGGAGATCTTCTGCAGCGAGTTCGGGCAGAGCGCCCGCCCCGGCGAGAAGCCGGTCGAGATGCGCAACGCAGGCCTCCAGCGCCGCCCGGTGGCGGGCCCGCGTAACCAGCGCGTCGCCGGTGCCGAGCCCGGCTTCCGCCGCGATCTGAATCGCGTCCAGCAGCGCGTCCAGCCCGGCCCCGGTCCGGGCCGAGACCGCCAGTGCTCCGGGCGCCACGGTGTTTGTTAAGCCGGCAAAAAGATCGATTTTGGTACGCACCGGGAGAACGGGAAGGTCGGCCGCACCGAGATCCGGCCCGCTCCCGTCCGGGGGTACGAGGGCCAAGACGAGGTCGGCTGTGCCGATGCGGGCGCGGCTGCGCCGGATGCCCTCGACCTCCACCGGCTCGGCGGTTTCGCGCAAGCCGGCGGTGTCGACCAGGAAAACCGGCAGGCCGCCGAGATCGAGGCGGATCTCGATGGCGTCCCGGGTGGTGCCGGGCACATCCGACACGATCGCGACGTCCCGCTGGCTGAGCGCATTCAGCAACGTCGATTTTCCGGCATTGGGCGCACCGGCCAGCACCACGACAAACCCCTCGCGCAGGCGCTCGCCCCGGCGGCCATCGTGCAGGGCGGTCGCGATAGCGTGGCGCAGGCCGGACACGCGGCCGAACAGTGCGGCGTCGAGGCTGGCCTCATCGACGTCACCCTCGTCGGCGAAATCGAGCGCGGCCTCGGCCGCCGCCAGGCAATCAATCGCCTCCGCCCGCCATGCCGCGACCTGGCGGCTCAGCGCCCCGTCGAGTTGGCGCAGGGCCTGCCTGCGCTGCCCTTCGGTCTCGGCGTCGATCAGGTCGGCCACCGCCTCGGCTTCGGCGAGGTCCATGCGGCCGTTGAGCACCGCCCGGCGGGTGAACGCCCCGGGGCCGGCCGCCCGGCAGCCTGGGATCCGGGCCAGCGCCGTGAGCACACCCATCCGCACCGCCGTCCCGCCATGCAGGTGCAGCTCGGCCATGTCCTCGCCGCTATAGGTGTCGGGCCCCGGAAACCACGCGACCAGGGCGCGGTCGAGTTCGGTGCCGTCCGCGGGATCCCGCAGGGTACGCAGCGACAGGCGCCGGGGAGATGGCAGAGGTCCGGCAAGGGCGCCCAGCACCGCCCGGGCGCCCGGCCCGCTCACCCGGATCACCGAGACGGCGGCGCGGCCGAAACCGGTGGCCGGTGCGAAGAGGGTATCGGACTCGGTCATGCTGGTGTCACTGGCGGTGGTGCGCGGCCGCTTGGAATCCGACGCGTTTCACGTGAAACACGCGCTCCAGCCCCTGTATCACTCCGATGCGGCGAGTCGCGCCCCTGGCGTCATCGATCGGTCAAGCCGACGCTTAAGATCGGCGGGACGATCCACCGAGAGAGCGAGACGCCGTGACGTCCTGGACCCGCCGTACCGTTTGCCTCGGCGTCCTCGCCGCACCGTTAATCCTGAGCCAGGGGACCGTCCGGGCCGATGAGACGGCCCCGACCCTGGCGGAGATCGAACGGCGTCTCGGCGGCCGTCTCGGGGTCTCGGCCGGGACACGGGACCGCGTGCTCCTGAGCCACCGGGTGGACGAGCTGTTCCCGATGTGCAGCACGTTCAAGGCGGTCGCCGTCGCGGCCATCCTGGCGCGGGTCGATGCGGGATCGGAATCCCTGGACCGGGTCGTCGACTTCGGACCCGACATCCTCCTGAGCTATGCACCGGTGACCCGGAAGGTCGTGGAGGCCGGCGGCGGCACCGGGCGGATGTCGATCTCCGACCTCTGCGCCGCCGCGATCGTGTGGAGCGACAACAGCGCGGCCAACCTGCTGCTGACCGCGCTGGGCGGACCCGAAGCGTTGACCGTCTGGCTGCGCGGCACCGGCGATACCCGCACCCGCCTCGACCGGGACGAGCCGACCTTGAACACCGCGTTGCCGGGCGATCCGCGCGACACCACCAGCCCGGAGGCGATGCGCCAGACCCTCGGGCGCGTGCTGCTCGGTCCGGTCCTGTCGGCGGCCTCGCGCGGGCGATTGGAGGCCTGGATGATCGCGTGCCAGACGGGGGCCAAGCGCCTGCGCGCGGGGCTGCCACCGGATTGGATCATCGGCGACAAGACCGGCAGCGGCGACAACGGCACGTTCAACGATGTGGCGATCCTTCGGCCGCCGGGCTCTCCGTCCGGACCTGCGCCGGTCCTCGCCTGCGTGTACGTCACCGGAGCCACGGCTCCCGCGCCGGCTATCGAGTCGGCCTACGCCGAGATCGGCCGGCTCATCGCCACCAGGGTGGGCGCCACCTGATCCGAGACTGCAGTGGCGCAGCAGGCCGGGTATCGGAGCCGGTCCGATACGCGCGCCTTTTTTGGTCCGCCGCATCTTCTCACGAATTTCGGCCGCCACCTCTCGAGACGATGCTCCATGGCCAAAACGCCTGCCACCAAAACGCCTGCCACCAAAACCACCCGGGCGACCCTGGCCCTCGACAAGGCCGGGATCCGTTACAGTCTCCACGCCTACGCCTACGATCCGGACGCCCCGCGCATCGGCCTCCAGGCCGCGGAAGCGCTGAGCGTCGAGCCCGGCCGTGTGCTGAAGACCCTGATGGCGGCGGTGGATGGGCGGACGGTCTGCCTCCTGGTGGCCTCCGACAAGGAGGTCTCGATGAAGCGGGTGGCGGCGGCCTTCTCCGGCAAGGCGGCGGCGATGCTCAAGCCCGCGGATGCCGAGCGCCTCACCGGCTACCATGTCGGCGGTATCAGCCCGCTCGGGCCGAAGCGGGTTTTTCCCACCGCGATCGATGCCGGCTCGCTGTCGGATCCGGCGGCCGAGATTCACGTGAACGGCGGCGGGCGCGGCCTGCAGATCCGTCTCACCGAGGGGGACCTCGCGGCCGTGCTGACGGCCCTGGTGGTGCCGCTGACCTGATCGGCCTTGAGGAACGCTCCAAGGATCGCTCCAGGGATCGCTACAAGCGATCACTTCGAGCGATCACTTCGAGCGATCACCTCAAGGGCACACCCCGACGGTAAGCCGCCGTTTACCCTGGTGCAGCACCCTGGCCCGGGATGCGGGACGGGTTCGGCATGCGGGTGACGGCACGGCAGCGACGCAGGGCATGCGGGACCCGGCCGCACGGGATCGGGACGGTGCTCGGCCTCACCCTCCTGGCCATGTGTGCCGGCGCCCGGGCGGCCGACCTGGACGTCCGCAGCGGCCTCGACGGGCGCGGCAGCTACGAGACCGTCACCCGGAGCGGCCCGCGCTTCTTCCCGCGCAACGATGGAATCGAGCGGCGCCCGGTCTACGCCCTCCGCACCCGGGCGATCCCCGTGGGTTGCACGCCCCGCCGGGTGCCGGTGCCGACCAACGCGCCCGACGATCCGAGCTATGTCGGCTCGGAATACGGCCTGTCGCATCCGAGCTACTACGGCTTCACGCCGCCGCTCGGTGTCGACGACCCGTTCGGCCGGTCGCTCCTGCCTTACTGCCCCTGATCCGGCATCGGCGGGGTCCCGGCGCGCGGAGCAGGCTCCGGAGCATCGTCCCGAACGGTGGCGGCCGGCGTCAGCCATACGCCGGGGCACATCCGCGTTCGCCCACCGGGTGCCGGTTCCGATATCCGGCCCGATGCGCTAGATCGGCGCCCCGCCGCGGAGCCGGACCCGTGCCCGAATCGAATCCCCTGCGTTTCAGCGATCTCGCTCCCCTGCGCCAGAGCGTGGGCGCCTGGCGGCGTGCGGGCGAGCGCGTCGTCCTGGTCCCGACCATGGGGGCCCTGCATGTGGGCCACCTCGCGCTGGTGGCCGAGGCCCGGCGGATCGGCCGTCGGGTGGTGGCGAGCATCTTCGTCAACCCGACCCAGTTCGGCCCGAGCGAGGATTTCTCGCGCTACCCACGGGACGTCGAGGCCGACCTCGCCCTGCTCGGCCAAGCCGGCGCCGACGCGGCCTGGACGCCCGCGGTGGAGACCATGTACCCGCCGGGCTTCGCGACCCGGATCGATGTCGCCGGCTTGACGGACGGGCTGTGCGGCCCGTTCCGGCCCGGCCACTTCTCCGGGGTCGCCACGGTGGTGACCAAGCTGCTGAACCAGGTCGGGCCCGACGTCGCCCTGTTCGGCGAGAAGGATTTCCAGCAGCTCCGGGTGATCCAGCAGGCGGTGGCCGACCTCGACCTCGCGGTCGAGATCCGGGGTGTCCCGACCGTGCGCGAGGCTGACGGCCTCGCCCTGTCGTCGCGCAACCGCTACCTCATGCCCGAGGAGCGCGCGGTGGCGCCGCGCCTGCACGCGGTCCTGGCCGGCATCGCCGCGGCAGCCCGGGGCGGCAGCCCCGTGGCGGGCCCTGTCGCCGACGGGCGTGCCGCGTTGGAGGCCGCGGGTTTCGAGGTCCAGTACCTCGCGGTCTGCGACACCCGGACCCTGGCCCAGGTCGAGCGGGTCGAGGCCCCGGCGCGGGTCCTGGCGGCCGCGTTCCTGGGCCGGACCCGGCTGATCGACAACGTGGCGGTCTAACGCTCGTCCGACGCCCGGGCGCGCCGGCCAAAACGCGAGGTTTCGAAAGGCCCGCGACCTTTTGCAGGTGCGAGGCAGAGCCCTGCGAGGTGGCGCGCCGATCACAATCCCCGTTGCATTGGGTTGCGGATCCCGATCATCTTGGCCAATCACGCGGCTCCGGCCATCGTGACTGTATTCAACCGTGCCGGGATCCGACGATGCCGAGTCCTTCCGTCGACGCGAGCGAGATCGCCGTCATCCGTGCACGCCTCGCGGCCAGTCCTCGCCCGGCCGACCTCGCGGCCCGGCGCGCCCGGGTCGATGCGCTGGGGGCGGGATATGGCCTGCCGGACGATGTCGCGGTCCAGCCGGCGAAGCTCCGGGACGTGCCCGCGGAATGGACCGCCACGCCCGCCGCGGACCGCGACCGGGTGATCCTGTTCCTGCACGGGGGCGGCTACGTCTCCGGGTCGCTGGAGAGTCACCGCCACGCCGTGGCCCAGGCGGGCCGGGAAGCGGGGACGCGCACCCTCGCCCTCGCGTACCGGCTCGCGCCGGAGCACCCATTCCCCACCGCGCTGGGCGACGCCCTGGCCGGCTACCGGTTCCTGCTCGAATCCGGGTTCGCCCCTGGCCGGATCGCCCTGGCCGGCGAGAGCGCGGGCGGCGGCCTCGCTTTGGCCGTGGCCCTGACCCTGCGCGCGCGCGGCCTGCCCCTGCCCGCCTGCCTCTGGCTCAGCTCGCCCTGGACTGACCTCGCGCTCACCGGGGTGAGCCTGGACACCAAGGCTGCGGTCGATCCGCTGCTCAGCCGGGTCTACCTCGCCGAACTCGCCGCCGCCTACCTCAACGGTGCCGATCCCGGCGACCCATTGGTCTCGCCGATCCGCGCCGATCTCGCCGGGCTGCCCCCGATGCTGATCCAGGTCGGTTCCGCGGAGACGCTTCTCGACGACGCCCTGCGGCTCGCCGGGGTGGCGGCGGCCGCGGACGTGGCGGTCGAGTTGCAGGTCTGGCCGCACATGATCCATGCCTGGCACCTGTTCTACCCGGAGGTCGCGGCCGGCCGGCGGTCCCTGGCGAGCGCGGGGCGCTACATCCGGGCGTATCTCGACGGGGCCGCCGGAGGCTGATCGGCCGTCGGTCCGGGATCCGCTCCGCACGGACTGGGACCGCGGGGCCACGCTCCCGATCATTCGGGCGATTCTTGCTCTACGTCATTGGCGCCCCGCCCGATCCATGGCCCGGTGATGGGCATGCGCCCCGTCCCTGCCCTCGTGGTCCTGACCCTGGCCGCCTCGCCCGCCGGGGCGGCCGAGGATGCGATCGAGGGTATGGCCGGCCCCGCCGGCGAGCGCCTGCGCTACGACGCGAAGGGCCTGACCTTCACCGTGCCCGAGCCGGAGATGAAGCTCCAGATCGGTGGCCGCCTCCACCTGGATGCTGGCGCGGCCAGCTTCAGCCGGCCGGGCCTCGCCGCGGCCTTCCCCGACAGCGTCGCGGTGCGCCGCTCCTGGATCGAGCCGACGCTCACCATCGGGAAGGATTGGGTGGTCGCCTTCCAGTACGATTTCAGCGACCCGGTCCTGCCGATCAACGACGCCTTCGTCGCCTGGACCGGGCTGCCGGACACGATCCTGACGCTCGGCAACATGAAGGTGCCCCTGAGCCTCGAATGGCTGCAGAGCAACAACGACACCCTGTTCGCCGAGCGCTCCCTCGCCAACGCGTTCGTGCCGGATCGCCGCTTCGGCTTCGCTATCGGGCATCACGGGCAGGCCTGGACCGCCGTGGCGAGCGTGTTCGGCGACGCCGCCAGCAACGGGATCACCGGGGACGGGGTGGCGGCGGCGGGCCGCGCCACGGTGGCGCCGATCCTGGAAGAGCGCGAGACCCTGCATTTCGGCCTCGCCGGCGTCTTTCAGAGCCGGAGCCGGGCCGACGGTGCGTTCGGCTTCTCCACCGCGCCGGAGACGTTCCTGTTCACGCGCCCCTTCGTCGACACCGGCGACCTGCCGGACGTGGCGCGCGTGTCCCGGGTCGGCGCCGAGTTCGCCTATCGCAACGGCCCCGTCCTGGTGCAGGCCGAGTATATCCACGCCGCGATCGACCGGTTCGGCGGCCCGGGCGGGGCCGTCCCTGGCCTCAATTTTCAAGGCGGGTATGTCGAGGCCGGCTGGGTGCTGAACGGCGCCGGCCGCGCCTACGCGCTGGCCCCCAATGGCGGAACGACCTACGCGATTTTCAGGGGCGTCCAGCCCCGGGACGACCAGCGGGTCTCCCGGGGCGGGATCGGCGTGTTCGAGCTGTCCGCCCGCTACAGCGCCATCGAGCTGAACGCCCGGGGCTTTCGCGGCGGCGCCGAGCGGGACGTGAGCCTGGGCCTGAGCTGGTATCCCGAGCCGAACCTGCGCCTGATCGCGAACGTCATCCACGGCCGCGTTCAGCCCGGCGCGGCCCAGTCGGACGCGCGGGGCACCGCGCCGTTCTCGGTCGACACCGTTCTGGGACGGCTTCAGATCTATTGGTGAGCCGCACGGCTCGGACCGCCGGTCAGACGGCTCTGCGCAGGACCGAGCGGAACGGCCGCCGCTCGGGCTCGGGCTCGGCCGGCGCGGGCGGCGGCTCCGGCGGCGGCGCGGCCAAAACCTCGGCGCGCACCGGCCGTGGCGCCGCGAAGGCGGCACCCTGGGCGTACGGGATGTCGAGGTCGATCAGGTCCGGCACGTCCGCCTCGTCGGCGACGCCGGTGGCGATCAGGCGGATGCCGGCCCGGGCCAGGGCCGGGGCGAGATCCTCGATGGCGATGTCCGACAGGCGCCGTCGCTCCGGCCCCGGCCGCAGCAGCAGCTCGGCCGGAACCTTGACCTGGCCGACCCCGAGCCCCGCGAGCTGGGCCACATCGAAGCGCAGGTCGTCCGCCCGGTCGAGGCTGAACCCGATCCGGCCCCGCAGCGACAGGAGCAGGCCGCGCTGCCCGCCATCGAGACCCTGCCAGCTCGCCTGCGGCAGCGCGATCGCCAGCCCGGCCAGGGCTGGATCGTCCGCGACCGTGCGGGCCAGCTCGCGCAGCAGCCCGGGCTCGAACAGCGAGAGCGGCGACAGGCCGTAGGTCAGCATGGTCTCGCTGCCCCGGCGGGCGAGGTGGCGGACCACGATGGCGGCCCGCTGCAGCATGCGCCGGTCGAGCTCGGTGGTGCGGCCGTAGCGCTCCAGCACCGGGAGGAACGCCTCCGGCTCGGTCAGCTGGCCATCGACCCGCAGGCGGGCCAGCGCCTCGTAGGCCGTGACCTTGCGCTGGGGCAGGCTCACCGTCGGCTGCAGGTGGATCTCGAGGGCATCCGCCTCGAAAGCCCGGACGATCTCGGCCTCGTGGTCGGCCCGAGGCGTGGCGGTCAGAGGCGTGGCGGACCAAGGCGCGGCGGCCCGGGGGGCGGGACGGGGCGGGAGTGGGCGCGGCAC
>NZ_CEEDEA010000010.1:0-204412 GCF_979253755.1 Methylobacterium sp. AC315 | reverse complement strand
CTACGAGGCCTTCACGAGCCTCGCCGCCAGCCTCATCACTCTCAACCAGATCAGACGGTTCTGTTAGGCGCTCTAAGTTCGCCGCGCGCCGCGCTTATCGGGTTCAGCCGAGGCCCGCACCCCGACCCGGGGTGCGGGCCTCGCGCGTTTGGGGCCGCTCTGTCATCCGGCAGTCAAATGCCTCTGCTTGGCCTTTGCCGCCGAGTAGGAGCCCCCGATGCCACGCGATTCGATCCCAGCGTCCGGACGTCTGACCCGCCGGGAGACCGTCGCCGGCGCCGCCGCCCTCTCGCTCCTGGCCGGCCGTGCCGGCGCGCAGGGATCCGCTGAGGCCACGGGCATCGTCTATGCCGTCGGGGCGGCCGGTTCCACGCGCGCGCCGCTGCCGGGCGTGCTGGTCTCCAACGGCCGGGAGGTGGTGCTGACGGACGGGGACGGCCGCTACCGCCTGCCGATGCCGGGAGACGGGGTGGTGTTCGTGATCAAGCCGCCGGGCTATGCCCTGCCGCGGGACGCCGACAACGTGCCCCGCCACTCCTACATCCACCAGCCCGGCGGGACGCCCGCGGGCCTCGGCCTGCGCTACAGGGGCATCGCGCCTACCGGTCCGCTCCCGGCCTCGATCGACTTCACCCTGACGAAGGCCGACGAGCCGGCGGATTTCGACGTGATCCTGTTCACCGATCCGCAGCCCGAGAGCCGGTTCGAGCTCGACCACGTGCGCGACACCGCAGTCGCCCGGGCGATGGCGATCCCGGCGGCCTTCGGCCTCACCACCGGCGACGTGCTGTTCGACGACCTCTCGCTCTACGGCCGCTCCAACCGCATCGTCGGGTGGATCGGCCTGCCGTGGTACAGCCTGCCCGGCAACCACGACCTCAACATGCAGGCACCGGACGCCCGCCACAGCCGCGAGACCTGGAAGCGCGTGTTCGGGTCGCCGACCTACGCGTTCCGCCACGGGCGCGCGCTGTTCGTGATGATCGACAACGTCGAGTGGATGGGGCCGCCGGTGCCCGTGGGAGCCAACACCTACCGGGGCCATGTCGGTGAGCGCACGCTCACCTTCCTGAAGAACCTTCTGGCCGAGATCCCGCCGGACGATTTGATCGTGCTGGCGACCCATATCCCGCTGGTGACCGATACCGGCGACGACCCGCGCAGCGCGACGATCGACCGGGCCGCGCTCCTCGACCTGTTGGCCGGCCGGACGGTGCTGAGCCTCGCCGGCCACACCCACACCACCGAGCACCATTACCTTGCGGAGCGGCACCACCACCACGTGATGACCGCCGTGTCCGGCTCGTGGTGGAGCGGGCCGGATACCCGCACCGGCATCCCGTCCGCCGACAGCCGCGACGGCACGCCGAACGGCTTCCACGTGCTCTCGATCCGCGGCACCGACTACACCACTCGCTTCGTCCCCGCCCAGGGCGAGCCGGACGCGGCGATGCGGATCGCCTTCGAGAGCGAATTGCGCCCGGCCGCCCCCGAGATCGTCCGGGCGAGCCACCCGATGCAGGGGCTGCGCCCGCCGGTCCCGCAGGACGCGCTGACGGCGACCAATCTCGTGGTCAACGTGTTCGACGGCGGCCCACGCACGAACCTCGCGATTCGGATCGGCGACCGCGCGCCGGCGCCGATGGCGCGGACGCGCCGGCTCGATCCGTTCGTGACCGAACTCTACGCCCGCTATCCCGAGACCAGGAAGAGCTGGGTGCAGGCGACGCCCTCGACCCACATCTGGACCGCGGGCCTGCCCGACGACCTCGCGCCGGGCGCCCACCGGGTCACGGTCGCGGGCACCGACGAGTACGGCCGGCCGATCCGCGCCTGCGTCGTGCTCGAAGTCACGGGCGACGGCGCGCGCGGTTAGGAGGTCACGTCGGTGCGAGCATGAACGCGGCCTGCGTCGCACGCGTCAACGCCGCGCGGAGGACCGTGATCGCGGCCATCAGGACGATGGTGAGCGCCGCGGCCTCCCACGGGCTTCGAGCGATCGGACCCCAGACGTTTTGGACGGCGAACAGGCTCAAGTTCGACGCGACCAGATAGATCAGGTCGTGCCGACCGGGGCTGGTCCAGAGGCGCGGGACCGCGATGCGCCGCACGATCGCCATGCTGGCCGCCCGGTAGAGCAGCAGGAACAGCGCAGGCCCGATCACCCACACGGTCGATGGTGGGAACCGCGAAGGCAGGCTCCCGGTGATCGACGCGACGGTCAGGAGGGCGTAGGTCGCCGACGCGGCGAGGCAGAGATCGATGCCGCCGAAAGGCTCCGTCCTGTCGGCGTAAAAGGCCCCCAGGAACAGCCACATCGCGTACGGGGCGAGTGGGAAATACGTGTTGTCCGGCGCGGGTACGAAGATCGCCAGCCAGGGCAGATCGGGACCGTCGAACGGGAGGCATCCGAACGCGGCCGAGGCTGCAACGCACGCCATCAGACAGGCCGGCCTGCGGACGACGTGCCCGAGCCCTCTGCCGAGCCAAACCATCGCGAGGCTCAGGACGAAGAACGAGGCGAGGAATTCGCTGTGGCCCGGCAGGTCCATCAGCGTCACCACGCCGAGGATCCGCGCCGCCGACCACCCGTTGCCGTCGGTCAGGATCACGGCTCCGATCCCGGACAGGTAGAAGGCCAGCAGGATCTTAGCCGGCCCCTGCAGCCGCACCCACACCGGCCTAACCCGGCCGGACCGGGCGGACAGGGCCGTCCCCCAGCCGAATGCGAACAGAAATCCCGAGAAGCTCACGAGGTTGATGACGTTCGACAGGCCCGCCGTGAACCCGTCGATCGGGGCCTGGACGATCTGGACGACGTGGGCGAACACCATGCCCAGTACGAGGAACGTCTTGAAGACATCGAGTTCGACGCACCGATCCGTGCGGACATTCCGGATGGACAAGACGAGGCCTCGGACTGCGGCATCGAAGCGGCGGCGAGGCCACGCGGTGCAGTCCCCATGGTCGCCGGGAAGGGTAAAGATCGCATGCTGTGGGCCCGCCGCGCGATCCCTGGGCAGCTCCGTCGAGGCTGCTGCGCAGCACACGGCCGAAAGATGCGGTCGGATATCCGCCATGACCGGCCTCAGCCGGCCCGGCCGATTGAACCGGAACCCGTCGTAGTCGCGTTGATGCCGACCGTGGCGTTGCGGTCGGGAACGCCGGGACGCCGGGGATCCGACACCGCGGACGCGATGGCGTTCCGCGACGCCGCATACCTGGGACGGCAGCCGACGCAACCCGGCGATCACGCCCGCAACGGCCATCAGCGGGCGACGATCAGATCCTTGATCCGCGCGGCGAGCGCCTCCATCGGGAAGGGCTTGGTCAGCACCTGCATGCCGGGCTCCAGGTGGCCGTGCCCCAGCACCGCGTTCTCGGCGTAGCCGGTGATGAACAGAACCTTGAGGTCGGGGCGCCGCTCGCGGCCGGCATCCGCCATCTGCCGGCCGTTCATCCCCCCGGGCAGGCCGACATCGGTGACGAGCAGGTCGATATGCACGTCCGACTGCAGGACCTTGAGCCCCGCAGTGCTGTCGGCCGCCTCGATCGCGGTATAGCCGAGATCCTCCAGCACCTCGGTGACCAGCATCCGCACGGACGGCTCGTCGTCCACGATCAGCACGGTCTCGTCCTGGCCGGCCCGCGCCACGCTGGAGAGCTGCAGGGCGACATCGCCGCCTTCGGCCTCACCGCAATGACGCGGCATGTACAGGCACACGGTCGTGCCCCGGCCGACCTCGGATTCGATCCGCACCTGGCCTCCCGATTGCTGCGCGAAGCCGTGGATCATCGAGAGCCCGAGGCCGGTGCCCTGGCCGATCGGCTTCGTGGTGAAGAACGGCTCGAACACCCGGGCGATCACCTCCGGGGGCATGCCGGTGCCGGTGTCGGTCACGCTCAGCACGAGATACGGGCCTTCGGGGAGGTCGTGCCGGAGGGCCGCGGCCCGATCCAGGTGGGTGTTGGCGGTCTCGATGGTGATGCGCCCGCCCGCCGGCATGGCGTCGCGGGCGTTGATGCACAAGTTCAGGAGCGCGTTCTCGAGCTGGCCCGGATCGATCAGCGCCGGCCACAGCGCCGGAGCTCCTACGACGTCCAGGCCGATCTCCGGCCCGATGGTGCGCCGGATCAATTCCTCCATGCCCAGGATGAGCTGGTTCACGTTGGTCGGCTTGGGGGTCAGCGTCTGCCGGCGCGAGAAGGCGAGCAGGCGGTGGGTCAAGGCGGCCGCGCGCTTGGCCGCCCCCTGGGCCACCGTCATGTAGCGGTCCAGTTCGGCGAACCGGCCCTGGCCCATCCGGGTCTGCATCAGCTCCAGCGCGCCGGAGATGCCGGCCAGCAGGTTGTTGAAGTCGTGGGCCAGGCCGCCGGTGAGCTGGCCGACGGCCTCCATCTTCTGCGATTGCCTCAAGGCCTCCTCGGTCTGGCGCTGGCTGGTCGTGTCGATGCCGACGCCCGTGCGCCGGAGCGGCCGCCCCTCGGCGTCGTGGTAGGTATGGCCGCGGGACAGGACCCAGTGGACGGTGCCGTCCGGGTGGCACAGGCGGTACTCGAGTTCGAGGTCGCCGGTATTCGCCAATCCGCCCGCCATGGTCGTCTTGAGCGCCGGGCGGTCGTCGGGGTGGACGTTGGCGAGGAAGTCCGGACGCGGGATGCCCTCCGATCCGCGGTCCGGATCGATCGCGTAGAGCTTGGCGATGGCGGCGTCGTAGAAGAATCGGTCGCTGTCCAGCTCGTAGGTCCAGACGCCGACCCCGCCGACCGCCGACAGGGCGAGGCGCGCGAAGTCCTGGGCGTCGCGCAGGAGGGCGTCGCGCTCCTTCTCGGCCGTGACGTCCCGGCCGGTGGCGTAGAGCATGTCTCCCGCCGGGACCGCGACCCAGGAGATCCAGCGCAGCGACCCGTCCTTGTGGCGGTAGCGATTGACGATCCGCGGCTGGGCGCCCTCAGCCGCCGCGGTGTAGGCGTCGATGGTCTCGGCATGGTCGTCCGGGACCACGAACGCGTTGACGTGGCGGCCCAGGAGTTCCTCGGGCGTGTAGCCGAGCATCTTCGTCCAGGCGGGATTGACCCGCCGGAAGACCCCCGCGAAATCGATGACCAGCAGGAGGTCCGGCGACGTGTCCCAAAGGGTGTTCAGCTCCAGGGTCCGTTCCTGCACCTGCTGCTCGAGCGTGTCGTTGAGCGTCCGGAGTTCCGCTTCCGCGACCTTGCGCGCGGTCACGTCGTTGAAGAAGATCGCGATATGCCGGTCCGCGGGCTCGCCGACCCGGATGGCGCGCACGTCGAACCAGCGCTCGAAGTTGTTGGCGTAGCTCTCGAAGTTGGCCGGCTCCCCCGTCCAGGCGACGCGGCCGTAGGTCTCGAACCAGAACCGCTCCAGGTCGGGCGCGAACTCCGTGACCCATTTCCCGCGCAGGTTGACGCCGGCCTGACGCTCGAAGGCCGGGTTGGCCTCGAGGAAGCGGTAATCCACTGGGTGGTCGCCGTCGAACTTCACCTCGACGATGGCGAAGGCCGTCTCCACCGTGTCCAGCAGCGTCCTGAACAGATCCTCCGTCTTGCGCAGGCGCTCGCCGGCCTCGCGCGGGCCGGTGCGGTCGCGCAGGATCTTAACGTAGCCGTGCCGCGTGCCGTCCTCGCGGCGCAGGGGCATCAACTCGCCGGAGGCCCAGAACTCGGAGCCGTCCTTGCGCACGTGCCACCGCTCGTCGGCGGCGCGGCCCTCGGCGAGGGCGACGTGCATCTCCTCGCGCGGCCGCCCGGCCGCCCGGTCCCGCGCGGTGAAGATGCGGTCGGCCGAGGTACCGAGGATCTCGCCGCTTCGCCAGCCGAAGATGTTCTCCGCGCCGGCGTTCCAGTCGTTGACGATGCCATCCAGGTCGGTGACGACGATCGCGAAATCGATCGCGCTCTCGATGACATGCTGGAGATGGCTGCGTTCGGGCATGACACCGTGTAGCGGCTTCCGCGGCAAAAGTTAGGTCGGCTCCTGGACTCCGACATCCATTATAAACTGCTCCGTTCGGCGCCTTGCCTAACCCATATTGGTATTCGTTCCTGGGCTCGGCGCGACGGGCCCGACGGACACCTGCGCGGCGATCAAACCGGACCGTGATCGGCATCCCCGTTGACGCCGTCGCCCCCCGGCGCGAAGCCGGCGCGAGGGTTTAAGATCGCGGGAAGGTCGGAACGATGCTGGGGACGGTCGGGTTCGCGTTCCTGGCGGGGCTGCTGTCGGTGCTGTCGCCCTGCGTCCTGCCGCTGGTGCCGATCGTCCTCGGCACCGCGGCGTCGGAGCATCGGCTGGGGCCGGTGGCGTTGGCGCTCGGCCTTGCGCTGTCGTTCACCGCCATCGGACTGTTCGTGGCCACGATCGGCTTCTCGATCGGGCTCGACGGGGACGTATTCCGCGGTGTCGGCGCCGTGTTGCTCGTCATCCTGGGCGTGGTCCTGACGCTGCCGCGTCTGCAGGCGCGGGTCGCCACCGCGGCGGGACCCGCGGGGGCCTGGGCCGAGGAGCGCTTCGGCGGGTTCGGGTCCGGTGGCTTGTCCGGTCAGTTCGGCGTGGGCCTGCTGCTCGGGGCGGCCTGGAGCCCCTGCGTCGGGCCGACTTTGGGCGCAGCGTCGCTGCTGGCGGCCCGGGGCGAGCATCTCGGGGACGTCGCCGCGACCATGCTGGCCTTCGGGATCGGTGCCGCCGCGCCGCTGATGCTGCTCGGCCTCGTCTCGCGCGAGGCGCTGATGCGCTGGCGGGGCGGGCTCGCGGCGGCCGGCACGCGCGTCAAGGCGGCCCTGGGGGTCGTGATGGTGGTGCTCGGCTTGCTCGTCCTCACCGGCACCGACAAGCGCGTCGAGGCCGCGGCTGTGGCGGCCTCGCCGGATTGGCTGAACGCGGTGACAACCCGGTACTGACACGCTCTGCACCGGCGGCCTCGGCCGGAACGGAGCCCCGCGATGACCGACGCGCCCTGTCCGGTCGGCCTATGCCATGGCGGCCCGCACCGCCCGAATCCGCGTCGAGGGCCGACGGATGGCCCGGCCCGAGAGGCAATCTTCATCCTTCACGATCACGGTGCACGCCCCTTCGAACCCACGAACCGCCTTTGACCGACGCCCCCGCATCACCGCCCGCTCACGGGGTCGCCGGCTGGCCGTTCGGGGCCGCCGCGCCCTGGATGCGCCGACCGGACACCCTGCCGGACGGACGCCCCTGGCCGCGGATCCGGATCGTGACGGTCGCCGCGGCCGGGGCGGATCTGCACGAGACCGCCGCCTCGGTCCTGCGCCAGGATTATCCCGAGCTGCGGCACGACGTCGTGCCGGCGCATCTCGGGCATGCCCATGTTGCGGCGCTGGTGGCCGATGCCACCTGCGACGCCGTGCTCTGGCTCGCCGCCGGCGACCTGCTCGCCCCCGATGCCCTCACCGCGCTGGCGCTCGAGGCCGCGCTGACCGGCGCGGTCGCCGTGGCGGGCCTGCGCGTCCTGTTCACCGACAGGGTGCTGGCGCTCGACACGCCCGGGACGGCATCGTCGGACGCGCCGGACGACCTGCCGTTCACCGGCGGCGAGGTGTTGTGGATGCGTGGTTCCCTAAGCGCGCAGACGATGCTCGACGCGAACGGCCGCTTGAACGCGGCTGCCGCATGGTCGGCGGTGACGGACGCCGTGCGCGGGACCATCGGCCGCCCGGTGCTGCTGCAGCGCGTGGACCGGGCGCCGGCTGAGGCGCCCGATGCCCTGTCGATCGTCTCGCTCACGGGCACCGGTACCCAGGGCGGTGCCGGCGTGGCCCAGCGACGGCTCGCCGAGGCTCTGGCGCTCGCGGGTCACCGGGTGACGCATGTCGCCCTGAGCGACCGACCCGAAGCCGCCGAATGGACCGACGATTTCCCGACGGCCGAGGCCACGGTCGCGGGTGCCGGCCCCGACCTGATCCTGGCCGGCAACCTGCACGGGGCGACCCGCAGCCTCGACGTGGTCGGGCGCCTCGCCCGGGGCGGCCCGGTGGCGCTGGTGCTGCACGATCTCTTTCCACTCACGGGCCGCTGCTGCCATCCGCGCGCCTGCACCCGCGCCATCGCCGGATGCGACGCGACCTGTCCCGGCCCGGACGAGTACCCGCAACTCGCTCCGAACCGGATCGCCGGGATGCACGCTCGCAAGCGTGCCGTCCTGTCCGGTCCCGCCGGGCCGTGGCTGCTGGCCAATTCCGACTGGACTTTGGCCCGCGCGCTGGACCTGGCACCGCCCGGTACCGTGGTCGAACGGATCCGGCTGGCCTTCCCGACCGCCGCGTTCCGTCCCGGCGACCGCGCCGCCCTGCGCCGCCGGCTCGGCCTGCCCGCAGACGATGTGCTGATCCTGGTCTCGGCGGTGATCGTCGATGGGCCCGACAAGGGTTTTTCCGATCTGCGCGACGCGCTCCAGGCCGTGGCGCGCCCGGGCGTCGGCGTCGTGGCGATCGGCCGGCTCGACGATCCCGCCCGGCTCGGCGTGCCGAACCTGTTCGCGCCGGGGCTGATCGCGGACGAGGAGATCCTGGCCGCCTGGTACGGTGCCTGCGACCTCCACGTCACCGCGAGCCGGCATGAGACCCTGGGGCAGACGCCGATCGAGGCCGGCCTGTGCGGGGTGCCGACGCTGGCCTATCGCACGTCCGGCCTGACCTCGTCGGTGATCGACGGCGTGTCCGGCCGCCTCGTCCCGCTCGAGCCCGGCGCCCTGTCCCAGGCCCTGGCCGAGCTGGTGGAGGATTCCAGGGCGCGGGCGCGGCTCGGGGCCTTCGCGCGCATCGCCCTGGAGAGCCGCCATAGCCCGGCGGCCGCCGTCCTGTCGCTCGACCGCATCGTCCGGGCGCGCGGGCTGCTGGCCGGCTCCGGGCGGCCTACCTTCACGCCCGCGATGCTCGGCCATTTCCCGTTCGCGGCGCAGCGGCAGCCGGGTGCGTCCGGCACGGTGCCGGTGCCCTCCCGGCCCCTCGTGCGCCGGCTGCGCCGAGCCAAGCAGATGCTGCTCGGACGGCGCATGCCGTTGTTCGTGCGCCGCTGCCTGTACCTCGCCGGCACCCTGCGGCGGAGCGTTCCGTGAGGCCGAGCCCAGAACCACAGGGCGTCCGGCGGATCTATCTCGACCAGACCCATCTGCGCGGCAACGTCACCGGGATCGAGCGGATCACCCTCGATCTGTTCGCCCCGGACCGGCTCGCGCCGCACGATGTCCGGCCGGTCACCAGCGGCTCGCTGCCCGGAATGATCGCGCAACAGCAGTTCGGCCTGCCGCTGCGCGCTCTGGCCGACCGTGACGCGCTCTTCCTGTTCCCCGGTTTCCCGCCGGGTCCGCTCTGTGCCGTCGCGGCCGAACGCTGTCTGTTCTACGTCCACGACACCTTCCTGCTCGACCGGCCGGAGGATCTGAGCCTGAAGAGCCGGCTCTACATGAGCCCGAGCTTCGCCCGGGCGCTGCGCTGGTGCCCGAACCTGTTCGTGAACAGCCGCACCACCGGACACGCCGTCCGGGCCGTCTGCCCGCCGCACGCACGGGTCGCCCTGCTGAGGCCGTCCGTGCGGGACGCCTTCGGGCTCGCCGACCTGCCGGGGCCGGCATCCTATGGTGCGGGCATGCCGCTGCGCCTGCTGGCGATCGGCACGATCGAGCCGCGCAAGGATTATGCGGCCTCCCTGGAACTGGTCGCCGCGCTCAACCGGGCCGGCATGCCGGCGGAACTGCACCTGGTCGGGCGGGTCGGCTGGGGCCGCCACGCCTTCCTGGACGACCCGCCGCCTTACCTCCACCGGTACGGGTACCTCGCCGACGCGGCGTTGCGGGCGCTGGCCGCCTCCTGCCACCTGCTGCTCTCGACATCGAAAGCCGAGGGGCTCGGCCTGCCCCTGCTGGAGGTCCAGCATGGCGGCTTGCCGGTGGTGGCGCCGGACGCGCAGGTGTTCCGCGAGGTGCTGGGCGCCTCCGCCCTGCTGGTCTCCCCCGAGGATCCGGAGGCCGCGGCGGCGGCGCTCGCCGTCTGGGTCGGCCAAGGCGGCCTCGTCCGGTCGGCGGCGGCAAGCCGCGGGAACGTGGCGCGGTGGAACGCGGCGGCGTCGGAGGACAAGGAGCGCTTCCGCCGCTTCCTGGGAGGGGATCCGGGCGCGTACGCGGAACCGGACACCACGCGAATCGGATGAGTCCGTTTACGTAGTCCCCAACATTTAGAGGCCTGATCGGGCCACAAAATCGTGACAGAGCGTTCTCGTTCTAGCGACGATATCTATACGGTTGCTGCTGCAGGGTGTGCATCAAGGCGAGAGTACTGGTTCGGTATGCTGGTTGCTGGAGTGTCGAGGAAGACACCGCCTCGGTGGAGGTTCTGTCCCGGATCGGCACGGTGGTGACCGGGATGGGGACGGGAGCAGGATGGCGGTGGAAGACGGCACCGGTCGTCGTCCGACAGGTCAGGAGCGAGGCGCATGTTCGACTTCTCGACACGCATGAGCGGTGAGCAGCCCGTCCGCATGGTGCTGCCCCAGGTGGAGTCTCGGCCGGAGCCGCGCGTGATCCTGCGCCGCCTCTGGCGGGGTAGCGGCTTCATCGTGCTGGGCGCCCTGTTCATGGTGGCGGCCGCGGTGGCGCTGCTCGGCCTCATCCCGCCGCGCTACACCTCGTCCATCCAGGTCCTGGTGGATCCCAGCGACCTGCGGGTCGTCGAGAACGACGTGAACGCCCGCCAGCCCCAGGCCGATAGCGGCGTCTCCATCGCCGAGAGCCAGGTGCGGGTGATCCAGTCCGACAACGTCCTGCGTCGGGTGATCGCCAAGCTGCATCTCGACCAGGACGACGAGTTCGTGCTGCCCGACGGCAACAATCCGACGATCGCCTGGATCAAGGGGGCGCTCGGCATGATGCCGCCAGCCGCGAGCCGCGACCCAGTCAACATCGCCCTGGATACACTCCAGACCAAGCTCAGCGTCCGCCGGGCCGAGCGGACCTTCGTGATCGACGCTTCGGTGCAGTCGCGCGATCCCGAGAAGGCCGCCCGGATCGCCAACGCCATCGGCGACGCCTACTTCGCCGAGGAAGCCGCCGCCCGGACCGACACGGCCCGACGCGCCTACGACGCGCTGACCGGACGGCTGGGCAGCCTGAAGCGCGACGTCGAGCAGGCGGAGGGCGAGGTGGTGCGCTACCGCGAGGCCCACAAGCTCGTGGCCTCAAGTGGACGCCTGCTGACCGACCAGCAGCTCGGCGACCTGAACCAGCAGCTCGTCACTGCGTCGATCAAGACCGCCGAGGCGAAGTCGCGGCTGGACCAGGCCCGCAAGATGCGCACCTCGGACCCGAGCACCGCCCTCCCGGAGATGCTGCAATCCCTGGAGATGCAGGCGCTGCGGCAGCAATACGCCACGCTCTCGCGCAACACCGCCGAGCTCGCCACCCGGCTCGGCGAGCGCCACCCGGCCATGGCCGAGCAATACGCCCAGCAGCGCGACCTCCAGCGCCTGATCCAGCGCGAGAAAGAGCGGATCATCGACACGACCCAGAAGGATTACGACCGGGCCGCCGCCAGCGAGGCGGCGATCCGCACCAATCTCGACCGGGTGAAGACCGAGACCGTGAGCAGCGACCGCGCCTATGTCGGCCTGCGCGAGCTGGAGCGGACGCTGGAGGCCCGCCGGGGGGTCTACGAGGCCTATTTGAAGCGCGCCCGCGAGGCGAACGAGCAGGAGCGCCTCAACACCACCAACGTCCGGATCATCTCGGTGGCCACGCCCGCCCGCCAGCGGACCTTCCCGCCCTCGCCGAAGATCGTGCTGCCGGTGGCCCTCGTGCTCGGCCTGCTGCTCGGCGGAGCCATCGCGTTGGCGCTCGGCGCCGACAGCGACCGTCGGCGGTTCCGCCGCGCCGTCGCCCGCCCCGGGACCAGCTTCCGGGCCGCCGATGCGTGATGTCGAGGCTCCGAGCCTGGCAGACCCGGAGGCGGCGTTGCGGGACCGGGCTGCGCCGGAGCCGTCCACGACTGTCACACTGTTCGGCTACGGCTTCCACGTCGGCACCGCGTCCGCGATCGTGACCGCGGTGGCGGCACGGCGCTCGGACGGTCCCCGGACGATCGTCACCGCCAACGTCGACCACGTCGTCCAACTCGCCGAGGACGCGGATTTCCGGGGCGCCTACGCGCGCGCCGCCGCCCGGACCCTCGACGGCATGCCTCTGGTCTGGCTCGCCCGTGTCGCGAGCGGCCGGCCGGCGGAACGGATCACCGGCCACGACCTCCTGGCCTGCGTCCTGGCCGACCCGCCGCCCTACGCCCGCCGGGTGTTCTTCGTCGCTGCACGCCAGGACGTCGCCGACACGCTGACCACGCGCCTGCAGGCCGCCGGTCTGCCGGACGGCGCGGTGGCGAGTGCGGTGCCGCCCTTCGGCTTCGAGGACGACGCGTCTTACGGCAGCGCCCTGGCCGAGCGGATCCGCGCCCACGGCACCACCCTGCTGGTGATGGGCGTCGGCGCACCGAAATCGGAAGTGTGGGTCGATCGCCAGGGCCGGGCGCTCGGCAACCCGGTGGTGTTCTGCGTCGGCGACGCTCTGTCGGTCGCGGCCGGCTGCCTCCCCCGCGCCCCGTGGCTTATGCAGCGGCTCGGCCTCGAGTGGGTGTTCCGCTTCCTCTGCGCCCCGCGCCGGCTCTTCCGCCGCTACTTCATCGAATCCTGGCGCTTCATCGGCATCGCCATGCGCGACCGGGTTTCGGGCCGGCGGGATTGAGGCGGCGGGCCGGCGCCGGGTGCGCAAGCCCGATCCCATCGACGTCCTGATCGTCGGCGTGATTGGATGGAGGTTCGTCCGGGTTCGCTGCGCTCGCAATGACGGCGAGAAGCGTAGTCTGTCATTCCAACGTGTCGCGGGCGAGCTTCAGTCGGCTACGCAAACAGCTCCGGCCGTCGCAGTTGAAGCGCGAAGAGCAGCAGCAGCGACTTCATGTCGGTGAGGGCGCCGCGGCGGGTCATGGCCAGGAGTTCCGGCAGCGGGATCTCGTGCACGGCCACCGCCTCGCCCTCCGCGGCCAGGCCGCCGCCGGCGCCGGTACGGTCGGATTCGCCGTAGGCGGCCAGGAACAGGTCCATCCGCTCCGTCGAGATGCCCGGCATCGTCCAGGCGCTGGCCACGAGGTCGAGGGCGCCGAGGCGCAGTCCGGTCTCCTCGGCGGCCTCGCGCCGAACCTCGTCCTCCGGCGCGCCGTCGTCGAGCAGCCCTGCCGGCACCTCGACATGGCTCGGCGGACCGCCGGAATAGAGCACCGGCGCCCGGAACTGCGAGACCAGCGTCGCCACGCGCCGGACCGGATCGTACGGCAGCACCGCGACGGCGCGGCCGTGATCCTCCATCTCGCGCGTGATGCGCGTGCCATCGTCCTGCATCACCTCGGCCACGAGGTAGCGGGCCCAACCCTCGTGCACGAGGCGCACGCCCCCGATCCGTGGTGCCATGCCGTCTCCGCCCTATCCCTGAGAACCGGACGGATCGCTCAGGAATGCGGCGGCTTCGCGGAGGCGGTCATGCGGAAACACAGGCGATCTCCGCAGCGCTCGGCCGAATCCAGCCGGGCACCCTCCTCACGCACGAGGTTCGGGATGTCGATCATCGCCATCGGATCCGTGCAGACGACCACCAGGACCCGCCCGGTGCCCAGCGCGCGCAGGGCCTTGCGGGTGCGCAGGACCGGGAGCGGGCATTTCAGCCCGGTCAGGTCGAGTTCGACACGATCCGGTTCGTCGTCCTGCACGGGGTCGGCCTCATCCCGCACCGAGACCCTGGCTCGCGACGACTGACTACCACTCGTGATAGCCGAAGACCGGACCGCGATACGTGTCCGGCGCGAACACATAGTAGGTCGGGCCGTAATAGCCGTATTCCATGCTGCGGCCAGGGGTCGGCGCGTAGCCGTATCCGTAACCGAACGGCGCCGGATAGCCGTACTCGCCGTAATAGCTGTATTCCGGACGGACCGGGACCGCGGCGACGAACCTGCCGCCCACGTGCGGGCGTGCCACCGGGACGGCGCGTTGGGCACGATACGGGCCCAGATCCGCGGCGCAGCAAACGCCGCCGGCCGTCACGGCGGATAATACGCCGGCCGCGAGAGCGACGGTGTGGCGAGTCATGGCGTCGGTCTCCTGACGAGGACGATTCGGCCTCGGGGGGATCCGATCACATGGCCGGCGACAGACTAGCATTGCGGGCCTTGGCCGAAGCTTGCGCCTCCCGTTTAAGGTGATTCGGAGAGCGGGCCAGGCCTCGGGCGACCGCGTCCGACAGGCGGCAAAAAAACTCCCGGCCGCGATGGGACCGGGAGTGTGGGGCAGGCTCGAATTCGGGCTTACCAGCCGTAATCGTCGTAGCCGTAAGCTGGGTAGCCATAAGCGGGATAGCCGTAGCTGCGGACCGGGGCGTAGCCGTAGGCCGGATACCCGTAGCCGCTGTCATAGCCGTAGCGGGGAGCCGCACTGGCGGCCAGCGCACCGCCGATGATGCCGAGGGCGGCACCGGCCGCGACGGCGCCGGCGACACGGCCGCCGTAGCCGCGACGGTATCCGTAGCCGCCACCGTCATAGCCCCGGCGCCAGTCGATGGTGTCGATCTGGGTGCTCGGGCCGCCGACCTGCACGGAATTCTGCGCCGGAAGGGGAGCCGCCTCAGCGGCGGTGAATGAACCGGCGATCATGGCCAGGGCCGAGGCGCCGGCGACGAGCGATGTGGTGATGCGAGACATGGACACTTCCTCCACGCGCTGAACCATCGGCGTGAGGACCGTCAGATATCGCACTTCGTTCCGCGCCACGGTGTGCGGCCGCACGGTCCCGGGAGTTGCCGGTTCAGAACACGCATTCCGAGAAGGCCGGGCGCACGCAGGCACCCCAGCGGCCCTCGTAATCGGCCAGCAGGTCGTCGGCCCGGGTGCGCCCCGCCGTGACGATCGCCTCCAGGGGCTGGAGATAGACGGTCTCGTCGCGGCCCTCGGCATCGCGGCGGGCCCGGGCGCGCAGACCCGCGCGGGCGATGGCCAGCGCCTCGGCGGCGACCGCGCCCAGCGTGGTGTTGGCGACCGGCGTGGCGAGCCCCAGACGCGGCGCCGTCGCCCGGGCGGCCTCGCGGTTGGCCGGGCTCCAGCTCTTCACCAGGTCGAGGGCCGCGTCGAGGGCCGATTCGTCGTAGAGCAGCCCGGCCCAGAACGCGGCCTGGGCGGCGATCATCCCGGGATCGCCGACATCGGCGCCGCGCATCTCCAGGAAGCGCTTGAGCCGGACTTCCGGGAACGCCGTGGAGGCGTGGTTGGCCCAGTCCGCGACCGTAGCGTACTCGCCCGGGAGCTGCGCCAGCTTGCCGGCCATCAGGTCGCGGAAGGAGGCGCCCGACACGTCGTGATAGATGTCGCCGCGCTTGACGAAGTACATCGGCATGTCGAGCAGCCAGTCGACATAGGCCTCGTAGCCGAAGCCGGATTCGAACGCGAAGGGCAGCATGCCGGTGCGATTGGGGTCGGTGTCGCGCCAGATCTCCGAGCGGCGGGACAGGAAGCCGTTGGGCCGCCCGTCGGTGAACGGCGAGTTGGCGAACAAGGCGGTGGCCACCGGCTGCAGCGCCAGGGAGGCGCGCATCTTGCGCACCATGTCGGCCTCGGAGGCGAAGTCGAGATTCACCTGTACGGTGGCGGTGCGCAGCATCATGTCGAGGCCAAGCGAGCCGACCTTCGGCATGTAGCCGGCCATGATCTTGTAGCGGCTCTTGGGCATGACCGGGGTCTCGTCCCGGCGCCAGCGCGGGCTCATGCCCAATGTGAGGAAGCCGATATCGAGGGGATCGGCCGCACGCTTCGTGGCCGCGAGATGGGTGGCGAGTTCGGCCGCGGTGCCGTGCACGTCCGGCAGAGCCGCGCCGGACAGCTCGAACTGTCCACCCGGCTCGATCGAGATCGCCCCGCCTTCCTCGGCCGACAGGCCGATGATCTTGCCGAGGTCGAGGATCGGCTCCCAGCCGGTCTCGCGGGCGAGCCCCTCCAGCAGGGCGCGGATGCCGCGCTCGCCGTCATACGGCACGGGCTCACGGGTCTCCCGGTAGAACGGGATCTTCTCGTGCTCCGTGCCGATGGCGAATCGCGCGCGCGGCTTCTCGCCGGCGGCGAACCAGTCGATCAGTTCAGCGCGCGTGGTGAGCGGCGTGTTGTCGTTGCTGTCGCGCGCCATGCGCTGCCTGCCCGTGCCTGTGAACTATGCCTGGGATGGGAGCGCACCGGACTGCTCCAGCGTGTCCGTCCGGTTCGACCTCGTCCCGCCCCATCCAGCGGGCGGAGTCCGGACGGACACCCGCACCGGCCCTCTGGGGAGAGCGGCGCGGGCGAACATCCGTTCCGGGACATAATCGAGGCGCTCGGAACCGACAACGCGGCGCCGTGGACCCGGACGCCCGTTCGACCCGGTTCGACGGAACAATCCCGCGCTGCACCGCTCCGATGTGCGCCGCCACACATGCGCTCGGTCGATGCCGACGTCAGCGCGCGTCGCCGAGCACCGCCTGGACCAGGGTCAGCACCACGACCGCGGCCGTGTCGGCACGCAGGATGCGCGGACCCAGCGACAGGGCCACGGTATTGGGCCGGGCCCGGATCGCCGCCCGCTCCTCCTCGGAGAAACCACCCTCCGGCCCGACCAGAACGGCCAGCGGCGGCGGTGCGGCGGGGTCGGCGGCCTCCCGGAGCGCCCGCACCGGGTCGCTCACCGGGGCGTCCTCGTCGCAGAACACCACCAGCCGCTCGGGCGCCAGGCCCGCAAGCGCGTGGCCGAGCTTATCCGGATCGCAACACTCGGGGATCGCCAGGATGCCGCATTGCTCGGCCGCCTCGACGGCATTGGCACGCAGGCGGTCCATGTTGATCCGCTCGCCCTGGGTGTAGCGCGTGATCACCGGATGAATCGTCCCGGCGCCCATCTCCACGGCCTTCTGGGCCAGGTAATCCAGGCGCGCACTCTTCAAGGGCGCGAACAGGTAGTGCAGGTCGGCGCGTGGCGTCTGCGCGCGGGTACGCTCGGCGACGTGGAGGTTCGCGCCCTTCCGGCCGGTCTGGACCAAATGCGCGCGCCACTCGCCGTCCCGTCCGTTGAACACCAGCACGGGATCGTCGGGTCCCCGACGCAGGACGTTGAGCAGGTAATTCGCCTGGGCGCGGTCGAGCGGCAGCACGGTTCCGGCGGCGAGGTCCGGTTCGACGTGGAGGCGCGGGGCGATGAAGTCGTAGGCCGGCATGGCCGGGTGGTCGCGCGGCCCGGCCGGGCTGTCAACGCACCGCGCCGTCGACCTGCGTCCAACGACATGTTGCCGAAAGGTTACGAGGGCGACTTTTTGGCGCTTCTCCCACACGCGCAACGCCTCGCCGGTTTGCCGCTCGATTGACGCCACATTCCTATGGCGAACCCAACGGAACGGAGTGGAGCCGGCGTCACGCGGGTTCCGGCAGGCGTCGAGGGAGTCGCAGGATGGCACACGGGAGCTTGAGTCTGGGGGCGGCGGCGCTCGTCGGCGGTCTGCTGTTCGGAACGGCGGCCTTCGCGCAGGGTGCCGCGCCGGAATGCGGCACGATCCAGAAGACCCTGGCCGAGCGCAAGGCGCTAGTCTCCCGCGCAAACGCGGCGTCGAACAGCAAGAAGAAGATGACCCCGCAGGAGGCCTGCGCGCTGTTCGGCAAGCTGCAGTCCAACGGCGCAGAAGGCATCAAGTGGATCGCCGCCAACAAGGAATGGTGCTCGATCCCGGATTCCTTCGCCGAAGGCTTCAAGGCCGACCACCTGAAGGTCAGCGGCATCCGCACCAAGATCTGCAGCGTCGCCGCTCAGGCCACTAAGATGGAGGCGCAGGCCCGCGCCCAGGCGCAGAACGGCGCCAGCAGCGGCCTGCTCGGTGGACCGGGCTTGACCGGCAGCTTCAAGCTGCCGCAAGGCGCGCTGTAGAGCCGTCCGGGAGAATTGCGGGCGGCGCGACCCCCTCCGGGGCGGGGGGGATGCGTACGTGGGACGACCGGAGATCCGACCGATGAGCGGGACGGCAGCGGGGGACGGGCGTCCGGCCGACGCGGTCACCGGACATTGGGTCGAGCGCGCGGCGCCACGGTCCTGGCGGCCCTATCTGCGCCTGGCGCGGATCGACCGGCCGATCGGCTGGTGGCTCCTCCTCCTGCCGTGCTGGTGGTCCTCCGCGCTGGCGGCGATCAAGGCGGACCTGTCTTTTCCCGATCCCTGGCACTGCCTGCTGTTCCTGGTGGGTGCGGTGGCGATGCGCGGGGCGGGTTCGACCTACAACGATATCGCCGACCGCGACCTCGACGCGCAGGTCGAGCGCACGCGCCAACGCCCACTTCCCTCCGGACAGATCCGGCCGCGCCACGCGGCCCTGTTCCTGCTGGCTCAGGCGCTGGTCGGGCTGGCGGTACTGCTGCAGTTCAACGAGCAGGCCGTGATCGTCGGGCTCTGCTCCCTTCTCCCGGTGGCGATCTATCCGTTCATGAAGCGGGTGATGCCGATGCCACAGGCGGTGCTGGGGCTGGCCTTCGCGTGGGGCGCGCTGATGGGCTGGGCGGCCCTGTTCGCCCGGCTCGATGCCCCGGCGCTGCTGCTCTACGCGGGCACGATCTGCTGGGTGGTGGGCTACGATACGATCTACGCGGTCCAAGACATCGAGGACGATGAGCTGGCCGGGATCCACTCCTCGGCCCGGCTGTTCGGCCGGCACGTGAGGGGGGCCGTCGGCCTGTGCTACGCGCTCGCGGCGGCCTTCGTGGCGCTGGCGGCCCGGGATGCGGGGGCTGGACTGGCCGGATCGATCGGGGTCGCGGCCTTCGCTGGGCACCTGGCCTGGCAGGTCCTGTCGTTCCGGGAACGTGACGGGCGCGGGGCGCTCACGCTGTTCCGCTCGAACCGGGACGCCGGCCTGATCCTGTTCGTGGGCCTCGCGGCGGACGCTGTGGTGCGCAGCCTGTCCTGAGTTCCGGCCGGGGTCTCAGGTGCGGGCGATGATCTCGTTCTCACCACGAAAGATCTGCGGCCGGGCCGGCAGACGGCCGGTCTTGCGGCGGGCGAGGAAGCGCGGCCGACGGGCACCGAGTCCGGCATGCCGGCGGCGGATGCGCACGCGCCCAAGGATCAGCCGGCCGATCTGCTCGGAGACCGGCACCAGGACACCGTCCTCCCGGACGATCATGCGGACCAGCCCGGCCCGGGCGGCGATGTCGCGCCAGACGGCGACCACGTCGTCCTCGTCGAAGCAGCCGAGGCGATCCAGCTCCTCGCCCTCGGCATCGACCAGGATCAGGCTGAACCGGTCGGCGCCGCAGATCTCGGCATCCTCGGTGGCGTAGGCCAGGGCGATTCCAGCGGCCTTGCGGGCGCCGGAGATGCGGCCGATCACCGGAAGCGGCGATGCGACGATGGCGAAATCGGCCAGAGCAGCGGCCCCACGGGCATCCATCGAAGGTCCTTCGCGGCGTTCGTCCGTGAACGAGGAAGTGTTCATCTGTGCGCGTCCCTGGAGCAAGTGGCGACCCGCTCGGGGCCGTCCGTTATGCCAAGCAAAATCGCACCCGAACTCCTCCGCACAGCTTAATCACCGTCGTTAAGCGATTCTGGACGGGGATGTCATTTGAGGAATGCTCAATGCTTCCTTGAATGCTCAACACTTCCTTGCGAAGATCGATCGGTCTTGATCGATCCAGGGGGCAGAGTGCGGATCCTTGTGGCCGTGCCGGCTGCGCCCTACAACGGACGGTACCGGGCGGCATGGCCTCCCGGTACCCAACACCGCCTGCCGAGCCGGCTCACTTCATCCGACCTGCCGGGCGGAGGCCCCGATGTGGCCCGATCCCGGGCCTGACGCATGCCCCGCGGAGCGCGATGCCCGAGCCCATCACCGACGCGGCCGTCTCCGCCCTGATGCCGGACCTGCGCGCGGTCATGCGCGAGGCCGCCGACATCGCTCGCCCGTACTTCAAGCTGGGCGGACAGACCTCCGCGCGGATCTGGTCGAAGGCGGGCGGGTCTCCGGTGACAGAGGCGGATGTCGCGGTCGACACCTTCCTGAAGATTCGCTTGAGCGCCCTGGTGCCCGCGGCCGCGTGGTTGTCCGAGGAGACCGCGGACGATCCGGCGCGCCTCGGCCACGACCTCGTGTGGATCGTCGATCCGATCGACGGCACCCGGGCGTTCCTGTCCGGGCATCCCGACTGGTCGATCGCGGTCGCCCTGCTGGCCGGCGGCCAGCCGCGGATCGGCTTCGTCCACGCCCCCGTGGGGAACGCCGATTACGAGGCCGTTCTCGGACGCGGCGCGACCCGCAACGGCGAGCCGATCCGGGTCGATCCCAAGGAGACGCTTCAGGGCGCGCGCATCACCGGCCCCAAGCCGATGCTCGACCGGCTGTCGCGCGGGGCCGGCGCCGGCGTCGATTTCGAGCGGATCGACCGCATTCCATCACTCGCCCTGCGGCTCGCCCGGGTCGCGGAAGGCTCGGTCGATGTCGGGCTGATCTCCGGCAATGCCCGCGACTGGGACATCGCCGCGGCCGACCTGATCCTGCGCGAGGCGGGCGGAACGGTCTGCGACCTCAAGGGCGAGGCGACCACCTATAATCGGCCGGACCCCGTCCACGGCGAATTGCTGGCCACGCCGGTCGTGCTGCGCGACCCGGTCCTGGCGGCCTGGGACCGATAAGGTCGAACCAACCCGCACCGGGCGCGACCCCTTTCCCGGACATCCGGCACGTTCGTGGACGGTGATCCGAACCGGCAGTCAAAGCGCTGCATGCGACGGGGAAAGCGACGGCGCGAGAGGAGCAGCGCCGCTGCACGACCTATCGCACGTAAGAAGCCGCGTTCGATCCGAGATCGAACACGGCCCTGTACGTCAGGCGTGCCTGGCAGATCCGCCGAGGAACGTCGGCCCTCAGGCCGCCGCCGCCTCGCGGATGACCACAGCGTTGGGGGCCAGCCCCAGACGCTCGGCCAGATGCCAGCGCAGTTCGCGGGGGGAGTGATAATTGTAGGACCGATCGATCAAGTTGCTCAGATCGGTCTTAGCCTCATTCGCGGAATTGGCCCGTGCCAGCCGACCGACCCGGAAAGTCGATGCATCGGTGACGGGAGAGCGGACGCCGCGGCGCCGCGTGTATTCGAACATCATTATCGCGTGTGTCTTTTCTTTTCTGGACCGAACGTCTGTGTGCGCCCGGCGTCGTTTCTGCTGGTTGCCTCCGACGCCCCCTCGACCGAGCGGTCTCGCCCGGATGGAAGCGTCGGAAGGGGGAGCCGCCGCGCGGCCGGTAAGAACCCGCTGGGGTTCAGGCCGCCTGAAGGTTGCCGGCGGCGTCCTTGCCGCTGCGCTTGTCCGTCAGGATCTCGTACGAGAGCCGCTGGCCCTCGACCAAGTTGCGCATCCCAGCCCGCTCTACAGCGGAGATGTGAACGAAAACGTCCTTGCCGCCGTCATCGGGCTGGATGAAGCCGTAGCCCTTGGTCTCGTTATACCACTTCACAGTGCCGGTGTTCACGTAGGATACCTCATCGTCCATAGGCCATGCGCACGGCGAAAAAGCCGCGCGATGCACCACGGTCTTGCTGGGTTGGCCAGTGTGGCAGGGCGCGAGACGCTGGGCGTTAAAAAGCACCGGTCTCGGTGGGTAAGCCCCCCGAGGCTCTATTTAGGCGTTGGCTGCGGCGGCAACAAGGCGTTTCGGGCACAACTTCTGCGTCGCAGGCCGCGACTGGGCCGGCGCGGCGGCGTGACGCCCCCTGGGATTTCCGCCGGGCCCGATGCATATACGGAACGCGGACAGGCAGTTAAGGCGCGAGGCTCCCGGGCGATACATGGCAGGCATTTCGGTCTCGCTGGACGGTGCGAACATCCAGCTGTCCTTTCAGAAGGACGATCAGGCCACGGCGGTGGTGATGGATGCCCGCGCCGCGCGCGCGCTGGTGCGCGCCGTCGGCCAGCTTCTCACGGCCATCGACGACACGGACGAGCCGGACCTGGGCGATGGCCTGGGCGACGAGGAGATCGCCATGCTGGACGTGACGTCCTCGGCGATCGAGATCGGCACCGACGAGGAGGGCCAGGCTGTCGTTGCGCTCCAGGCGGGCGCGTTGCCGCCGTTCCAGCTGCGCCTGACGGACGAAGAGGCCCGCCACGTGGTGACGAGCCTCTCCGAGATCCTCAGCGCGCCGCGCGACGTACGCACCTCACACGGCGGCCATTGATCACATCCGGGTCGATTACATCCGGGTTCCCGGGTCGGTGGGCGCACCCGGGAAGACATCGGGCTCCGAGCCCGGCCCGCCCGGCTCGCCGATGCCGGGATCGTTCACGGGATAGGGCGAGCGCGGCCCGGTCGGACCGATATCCGGCTCCTCATCGGGCGTAGGCGGCGGAGGCGGCAGATCGCCGGGCGTAGGCTCGGGGAGGCCTGGATTGGCCATGGCGGTCTCCTGTTGGTTTTCGGGATGCCGGACCAACGGGCCGATTCTCCGGCGGTTCCAGGCGACGGCCTCGCGATCCGCCGCCATCGGAACACGGCCAATCGACCTCGGTTGTCCGGGCAAACCCCCAGAAGGAGGCTCGCCATGCCCGATATCCGCCAGGCCAAGATCCTGATCCTCGCAACGGACGGCTTCGAGGAGAGCGAACTGACCGTTCCGCAAGCCAAGCTGGCCGACGCTGGCGCCTCGGTCGCGGTGTCCGCACCGCAATCGCGCGAGAGCAAGGGCACGATCCGCGGCTGGGACAAGACCGACTGGGGCAAGGAGGTCGCGGTCGACATCGATCTCGAGCGCGTCGATCCTGCCGACTACGACGCCCTGGTGCTTCCGGGCGGCCAGATCAATCCCGACAAGCTGAGGCTCGAGCCCAAGGCGCTTGAGGTGATCCGGAGCTTTTTCACCTCCGGCAAGGTGGTCGCCGCCATCTGTCACGCGCCGTGGCTACTGATCGAGGCCGGCGCGGCCAAGGGCCGCGACATGACCTCGTTCGCGTCCATCCGAACCGACGTGATCAACGCCGGCGGCCGCTGGCACGACCGGGAGGTCGTGACCGACCAAGGCGTCGTCACCAGCCGCAACCCAGGCGACCTCGATGCCTTCTGCGCGAAGATCGTCGAGGAGATCCAGGAAGGCAGCCACGGCACCCGGCAGCTGGCGGCCTGAGGATTTCGCACGGCGCAGGTCCTGCCGATCCCGCGGCGTGAACGCGGGGTCGGCCGCACCCGATGTGGTTTCCGATGGCCATCGCCATGGTCGGTCGTATGGACATCGGGACGAACGCTGAGGGATCGCACAGGTGGCCACCTTCTTCACGGGCGATACCCATTTCGGCGACCTGCGCGCCCTGCGGTTCGACCACAGGCCCTACCCGGATCTGGACGCCCACGATGCCGGCCTGATCGCCGCCTGGAACGCCGCGGTCGCGCCCGGCGACACAGTCTGGCACCTCGGGGACTTCGCCCTCGGCCCGAGCGGTGCGCGGATCCGCGAGATCCTCGACGGGCTCAACGGCGAAAAGCACCTGATCGTGGGCAACAACGACGGCCCCGACACCCTCGCAGCACCCGGTTGGGCCTCGGTGCGCCATTACGCCGAACGCGTGGTCGACGACCGGATGGTGGTGCTGTGCCACTACGCGTTCCGGACCTGGAACGGGATGGGCCGGGGTGCCCTCAACCTGCACGGCCACAGCCACGGCAAGCTCAAGCCGATGCCGAAGCAGTACGATGTCGGCGTCGACCCGATGGGGCCGGCCCCGGTGGGACTCTCCGCAATCCTCACCTCACGGCTCCGTCGGAAGGCGTAATCCGGTCGGAACCTTCACGCCAGCTTCACCGTTTCAGCGGACAGAGAGGGGGCGGACTTGATCCGCTCCAGAGAAACCCGGCGCTCCGCCTGCGGGGCTACCGAATTGACCGTTCCGTGAGTGATCCCGTGCGTATCCGTTCGGCCTCTCCCAAGACCGGCTTCTCCACCCTGTCCGGCCTCGCCAAGTCGGCGTTGGTCGGGGGTCTGTCTCTCCTCGCTCTGAGCAACGCGGTGCTGGCCCTGCCGGCATGCCTCGACGCTCAGCGCAAGGTGGACGAGGCCAGCGCCCTCCGCTTCCAGGCGCGCCAGGAGGCGCGGCTGGGGAACCATGACCGCGTCTGCGATACGCTGGACGAGGTCGGCGACCGCTACGACGACGCCCGTGACGCCTTCGAGCGCTGCGGCGAGGGCGTGGTGGCCATTGACCTGCGCAGCGAGCTGCGCGGTCTCCGCATCGCCAAGAAGATCAACCGCTGCGACTGATCGGGTGCGTTCACGCACCGCATACGTTCAGGCCCTGCAGCATCATCCCGACACGAGCGACGCACGTCGCCGACAAGGTTATGCGCCGATGACCACCGCCCTGCTGTCGTCCGACCTCCAGGCGCCCACCGCCAACCGCACCGGACCATCCTTCGCAGCTGCCCTCTGCGGCTTCATCAGCACGACCGTCGCTACGACGATGCTGCTGGTCCTGATCGGCACGCTCTGAGCGCTCGCCGCGGAAGTGGGTACTGGTTCGGCGTGCACGAGTGCGTCGACACAAGGGCTGAGTGCGGTGGCAGCCGCATCACGCTGCACTTGATCGACGGGACGAACAGATTTGGGGTTGGTTCTGTGAAACCCTCATATCTCTGTTGTCACACGTAATATCTGCCTAGTCGGGCGTCAGTACAGACGGTCATGCGCCCTTGAGCGGGCATGGGCGCTACTTGTGTGACTGTTGTGCTGCACCGCGCGTAATGGATTCGAACCACCACTGGCGTTGCCGTTCCGGTTTATCGCGCGCCAGCTTCATCGGAGCAGTACAGGATCCGCTGCCGCTTTAGCGGGTGGAGCCGGTCTTTAAAGCTGCCGCGCAAGCTGAAGATCAGGCGGCCTGATGTCCGACAGACCGGTATCCGGCATCCTGACCGTGTGTTGCGCATGAAAAAGGCGCCGCTTCGAGTGAAGCGGCGCCTTCCTTCGTTCTGTCGAACGATAGACGTCTTAGTTGAAGGTGTCGATCTCAGCCGACTCGTAGCTGGTGACTTCCATGCCGACGCAGATTTCGGACACGATGGGGGCGGACCAAGCCATGATATGACTCCAAAATGGAAATGATGGGACGAAGAAGGCCTAACTCCCCGGGTCGCAGAGCCAACCCAGGGTAGGGCCTGCTCAGTTGAAGGTGTCGATCTCGGCCGACTCGTAGCTGGTGACTTCCATGCCGACGCAGATCTCAGACACGATGGGGGCGGACCAAGCCATGGCGTTTCTCCTCGTTGTTGCTGAGATCCATATAGGCAATATCTTGGGCGCAATACAAGCGAGCACAACACTTATATTTCTCATAGGGAGCTGGGGCGTAGGGCGCGGGTGCCGTCGCGGCTTCTCGGCCACGCCCCGGCGCGATCGTGAAAGCGAACTGGGAACACGCAGTGGTTTCGGCTTGACGGACTATTCCCGTAGGGGCACGAGGCAGCCGCGTCGGGCCTCCATGCGGGTGGCCCGCGCTCCCTTTCAGCATCGACAGCGAAGCGACGTGCCAGACCGATCGTGCCTGCCGTGCCCGGCGACGCGCCGTCATCCCGCCTGAGCCGCTGAGAGGCCCGGCCGCGGGGTGAGCGGCGTGGGCCGCCGGTCGCGGCCCTCAACCAGCAAGACCGGCGGCGCGCCGTCTCGTCATCCGCGAGGCGAGGCCATGAACGAGATCGCCCCCATCGACGCGCGCGTCGACCCCTCCGTGCTGGCCGCACGCCTCTCGGACGAGCGCGCCCCCGACATCGTCGAGGCCCTGAACGACGAGGCTCCCGAGGTCGCCGCCGCGATCATCCTCGGCCTGCCGATGGATCGGGCGATCGAGGTGCTGGACCAGCCCGAACTCGATATGGCCGCCGACATCATCGAGATGCTGCCGCGCGACCGGGTGGCGGCCTACCTCTCGGGCATGTCGGCCGACCGGGTCACGGACGTGTTCCGGGAGATCGAGGAACCCGGCCGTTCCGACCTGCGCGCCCGCCTCGACGCCGAGACCCGCGGCGCCGTCGACCGGCTGTCGGCCTACGGCGAGGAGACGGTCGGCTCGCTGATGACCACCGAGTTCGTCACGGTGCCGGGCACCTGGACGGTGGGCCAGACGCTGGAGCACATCCGCCACGTCGAGAAGACCCGCGAGACCATCTACGCGATCTTCGTGCTCGATCCGCGCACCCGGGCGCTGACCAAGGCGGTACCCCTGCGCCGCCTGATCTCGGGCGACCCGAGCGACAACGTGCTCAGCGTCGCCCCGGGGCGGCGGCCGCTGGCGGTGTCGCCCACGGCGAGCCGCGAGGAGGCCGCCCGGCTGATCTCGAAATACGACCTGCTGGCGCTGCCCGTGGTCGACGCGGTCGGGCACCTGATCGGCATTGTCACGGTGGACGACATGATCGACGCCATGGTCGAGAAGCAGACCCAGGACGTGCAGCGCTTCGGCGGCATGGAGGCGCTGCCCGAGCCCTATATGGATATCGGCTTCTTCACGATGATCCGGAAGCGCGCCGGCTGGCTATGCGCGCTGTTCCTCTCCGAAATGCTCACCGCCTCGGCGATGCAGGGTTTTGAGGGCGAACTGGAGAAGGCGATCGTCCTGACCCTGTTCATCCCGCTGATCATGAGCTCGGGCGGCAATTCCGGCTCGCAGGCGACCTCTCTGCTTATCCGGGCACTCGCCCTGCACCAGATCCGCCTCGGCGACTGGTGGCGGGTGGCGCTACGCGAGCTGCCCACCGGCATCGTGCTGGGCAGCATCCTGGGGGTCATCGCAGTGATCCGGATCGTGGCCTGGCAGAAGCTCGGCCTCTACGATTACGGCGAGCATTGGCCGCTGGTGGCCGCCACGGTGGGTTCGGCCCTGATCGGGATTGTGATGTTCGGCTCGCTCGCCGGCTCGATGCTGCCGTTCATTCTGCAACGGATCGGCTTCGACCCCGCCACCGCCTCGGCCCCGTTCGTGGCCACGCTGGTCGATGTGACCGGGCTGGTGATCTACTTCTCCGTGGCGCTGCTGATCCTGCGGGGGACGCTGCTGTAGGGGCGCGTTTGCGGTTGCTTCCGGCCGGGAATGACAGGGCGGATTTCCGGAGCGCTCCGGATGTATTCTTCGGAGCTCTCCTTCCGCGGAGAGGTTTGAAGAGGCCGCTTCACCCCATGGCCTCGGCCAGCCGCTTGCGCTGCACCTTGCCGTTGGCCGTTCGGGGCAGCGCGTCCAGGAACCGGATCTCCCGCGGCCGCTTGTAGGCGGCAAGCCGGGCCTCGCACCACGCGAGCAGGGCCTCGGCGTCGGGTTCGGCACCGGGCTGAAGCACCACGAAGCCGCAGATCACCGAGACATCGGCGCGCACCGGCAGCTCGGCCACCCCGACTTCCGCCACGGACGGGTGGGCCGAGAGCACGACCTCGACCTCGTTCGGCGAGACCCGATAGCCCATCGCCTTCATCAGGTCGTTGTTGCGGCCCTCGAACCAGACGTAGCCGTCGGCATCGAGCCGGGCGAGGTCACCGCCGACGAACCAGTCGCCGCGCATCACCTCGGCTTCCTCGTCGGGGCGGTTCCAATAGCCGAGCATCAGCGCGGGCTCCGAGCGGTGGACCGCCAGGAGGCCGGTCTCGCCGGCGGGCAGCGGCACGGGCTCCCCCTCCACCGGGAGGATCGCGACGCGCCGGCCGGGCTGCGGCCGGCCCGGGGAGCCGGAGCGCACCGGGATGGTGGGCCCGCTGGAGATGTAGGTCGAGATCTCGCTCATCCCGAGCGCCTCGTAGAGGGGCTTGCCGGTGGCGCGGGTCCAGGCATCGAGCAGCTCGATCGACAGCGGCTCGCCGGCGGTGCAGCCGTGGCGCAGGCTCGACAGGTCGTGGCTTTCGAGGGCGCCGTACTTCAGGATCTGGCGGTAGAGGGTCGGGACCGCCGCGAACAGGGTGGCGCGGTATTCCGCGATCAGGCGCGGCCAGACCGACGGGTCGCGGGGGCCGTTGTAGAGCACCGCGGTGGCGCCCACCGACCACGGATCGCTCAAGCCGACGCCCAGCGTGTAGGTCCAGTTCATGGTGCCGGCATGCAGCATCACGTCGGACTCGCCGAGCCCGATCCAATGCTCGACCATGGGCCAGCGGCCATAGGCGGCCCTGTGGGCATGGAGCACCCCCTTGGGCCGGCTGGTCGTGCCGGAGGTGTAGATCAGCATCGCCGGGTCGTCTGCGGCGGTGTCGGCGTAGTCCGGAAGCGGGGCGGTGCCCTTCAGGGCGGTGATCGCGGCGGCGTCGAGCAGGATGCGGCTGCCCAGGGCCGCGGGCGGCACCGCGCAGCCGCCGCCGACCACGATCGCCCGGGCGCCGGAATTCTCCATCAGGAATTCGGCTTCGCCCTCGGTCAGCTGGGGCGAGGACGGCAGGGCCACCAGGCCGGCCGCTAGCGCGCCGAAGTAGGCCAGGACGTAATCGGCCTCGTTGCCCATCCGGATCATCACCCGGTCGCCGGGCGTCAGCCCGAGCCCGAGCAGCCCCGCCGCGATGCTGCGCACCGCGCGGTCGACATCGCCGAAGCTGACCCGGCTCGCGGTGCCGTCGCCGACCAGCACCAGCGCGGTCTTGTCTGGGCGCAGCCGCGCATTCTCCGCCAGGCAGTACCGGGCCGCGTTGAAGCGGGCCGGGGGATGGCGATGATCATGGAGCCGGAGGGCGTCGGACAAAGGGCGTTCCCCGCGTCTTGGGTTTTGCCCGGGTGTCCCGCATCGGCGCGCCGCCCGTCAACCTCGGGTGAGGCCAGCGCCGATGCGGAGCGCGTCAGGTCCGGCGTTGGGCCTGACCCTCCTGCTCCTCGAACCCTTTGAGCACCTTGTCGAGGGTCATGGGATACGCGCGGATCCGGATGCCGGTGGCATTGTGGATCGCGTTGGCGAGGGCCGCCCCGGCACCGCAGATGCCGAGCTCGCCGAGCCCCTTGCTCTTCAGCGGGTTCGTCTTGTCGTCCAGTTCGGGCAGGAACACCGCGTCGATCACCGGCACATCGGCGTGGACAGGGACGTGGTACTCGGCCAAGTCGTGGTTGACGAAGAAGCTGTAGCGGGAATCCACCACCGCATCCTCCATCAACGCCGCGCCAACGCCGAAGGTCATGCCGCCGATCGCCTGACTTCGCGCCGTCTTCGCATTGAGGATGCGCCCGCCGGTGAAGACGCCCAGCATCCTGCGAAGCCTGATCTCCCCGGTATCGGCATCGACGCCGACTTCCGCGAAGTGTGCGCCGTAGGAGTACTGCGAGAATTTCTGCTTCATCTCCCCCGGCTTGATCTCGCCGGAGGCCTCCAGGCCGGTGCCCGCGAGGTCTTTCAGCGATTCCGTGCGGTTGCCCGAGGTCACGGCGCCGTCCCGGAAGGTCGCGCCCTCCGGGTTCAGGTCGCCCGCCTTCAGCAGCGCCTGCCGGAGGTTGTCGCAGGCGACGTAGAGCGCAGATCCAGCCGATCCGGCCCCGAACGAGCCTCCCGAGCCGGACGCGAACGGGAAGTCGGTATCGCCCATCTCGACCCGGACACACTCGACCGGAAGCCCCAGCATCTCGCCGGCGATCTGGGTCAGGATCGTGTAGGTGCCGGTGCCGGGATCGGTCATGGCCATGCGCACGACCAGCACCCCGTCGGGCCCAAGCCGCACCTTGGCCGAGGACGGCATCAGCGGATTGAGCCGGGCGGCGGCCGACATGCCCATGCCGACGAGCCAGTTGCCCTCGCGCCGGCTGCCCGCCGCCTGCCGCTTCTCCCAGCCGAACAAGCGGGCGCCCTCGCGCATGCAGGGCACGAGCTGGCGGGTCGAGAACGGCACCTTCTTCTCGGGGTCCTCGGCGGGCTCGTTGCGCACCCGCAGGTCGACGGGGTCGATCTTCAGGTGCTCGGCCAACTCGTCCATGGCGCATTCGAAGGCGAGCTGCCCCACGGCCTCACCCGGCGCGCGCATGGCCGAGGCGATCGGCATGTTCAGGTTGACGAGCCGATGGCGCGTCACCCGGTTCTGCGCCGCGTAGAGCGAGCGGGTGACGTTGGCGGACGTTTCGAAGAAGCCGTCGCCCTCTGCGGTGTCGGACCAGGATTCGTGCCCGATCGCCGAGAGACGTCCGTCCTTGTCGGCTCCCAGGCGAATCCGCTGGATCGTGTCCGTGCGGTGGGTCGCGACGTGGAATTCCTGCTGCCGGGTCATCGCGACCTTCACGGGCCGACGGATCACCTTGGAGGCCAGGATCGCCAGGGTCGCCTCGGGCTGCACCTGCAGCTTGGCACCGAAGCCGCCGCCAATATACGGGCTGACGATCCGCACCTTCTCGGGCGGCAGCTTGAGCACCGAGCCGAGGGCCTTCTGGCCGCGGTTCGGCATCTGGTTGGCGGTGTGCAGCACCACGCCGTCATCCTCCCAGGAGGCAATCGTGGCGTGCGGCTCCATCTGGGCGTGGATCTGCGGCGGCGTGGTGTATTCCACGTCGAGCTTCACGGGTGCCGCCGCGAAGGCGGCATCGAAATCGCCGAGCTTCGAGTCCGGGGGCGAGTTGACCGGCTTCGGCTCGTAGGCCGCCGCCATGTTGTCCTTCAGCAGCGCCTTGGGCTTGGCCGCATCGTAGCGGACCTTGACCAGCATGGCGGCGGCCCGGGCCTGCTCGAAGGTCTCAGCGACCACGAACGCCACGGGCTGCCCGTAGAACTTGATGTCGGTGCCCCGGAGCTGCGGCCAGACCTGCTCCTTCTTCTCACCCTGCTCCGGCACGTTCTCGTGGGTCAGGACAAGGATCGTCCCCGGGGCTCGGCGCGCGGCCTCGGCGTCGATCGCCCGGATCGTGCCGGCCGCGATGGTCGCCGGGACGATGTAACCGTAGGCGGGGTTCTTGAGCGCCTTGGTCTCGTAGGCGTAGGGCGCGTGCCCAGTGACCTTCAGCGGTCCGTCGACCCGGTCCAGCGGTTTACCGACGAGGCCGTCGGGACGGTCGTCGAGGGGCGTCCGGCCGATCGGCTGGTTCATCTCCATGGGACTTGTCCTTGCCGGGTTCTCTACGCGCGGGTCGCCTGCGCCATGACGGCGCGCAGGGTCCGCCGCGTCAGCGGGATCTTGAAGTCGTTGGCGCCGTAGCCGCGGGCGCCCTTCAGCACCGCGTCGGCGGCGGCGTCGGCGGAACCGGTCCGTACCAGCACCTCCTCGGCCTCGGCCACGCGCCAGGGCTTGTGCGCCAGGCCGCCGAAAGCGAGTCGCGCCGCCGTCGGCTTACCGCCCTCGGCAGCCGTGATGATCGCGGCCACCGACACGGTCGCGAAGGCGTAGGACGCCCGGTCGCGGACCTTGCGGTAGATGTGCTGACCGGCCACCGGCTTCGGCAGCGTCACCGCGGTGATGATCTCGCCCTTGCGCAGGTCGGTCTCAACCTGCGGCGTGTCGCCCGGCAGCCGGTGGAAGTCGGCGATCGGGATGGTCCGCGCCTGCCCGGCCGGATCCATGGTCTCGATGGAGGCATCCAGCGCCCGCATCGCGACATTCATGTCGGACGGGTTGGTGGCGATGCAGCCCTCGCTGGCGCCCAGCACGGCCATGATCCGGTTGAACCCGCCGATCGCGGAGCAGCCGGAGCCGGGCTCGCGCTTGTTGCAGGGCATCGCGGTGTCGTAGAAATAATAGCAGCGCGTACGCTGCAGCAGGTTGCCGGCGGTGGTCGCCTTGTTGCGCAGCTGGCCCGAGGCGCCGGCCAGCAGGGCCTTCGCCAGAACCGCGTAATCCTTGCGCACGCGCACGTCCGCGGCGAGGTCGGCGTTGCGCACCAGTGCGCCGATGCGCAGGCCGCCCTCCGGCGTCGCTTCGACTTTGTCGAGGGGCAGCCGGTTGACGTCGATCAGCGTCGCCGGGGTCTCGATCTGAAGCTTCATCAGGTCGAGCAGATTGGTGCCGCCCGCAATGAACTTCGCGTTCGGCCGCTCGGCCGCAAGCTTGGCTGCGTCCTGCACGGTGGCCGGACGCTCGTACGTGAAAGCCTTCATGTCCGCCCCCTCAGAGGTTGCTGGCGGCGGTATCGCGGATCGCCGCGACGATGTTCGGATAGGCACTGCAGCGGCAGATGTTGCCGCTCATCCGCTCCCGGATCTCGTCGTCGCTGAGGCTCGGGGTGGACGCGACGTCTTCGGTGACGTGGCTGGGCCATCCGGCCTTCGCCTCGCTCAGCATGCCCACCGAGGAGCAGATCTGACCGGGCGTGCAATAGCCGCACTGGAAGCCATCATGCGCGATGAAGGCGGCCTGCATCGGATGGAGCGTGTCCCCGGTCGCCAGTCCCTCGATCGTCGTGACCGCGTCACCGTCGTGCATCGCTGCGAGCGTCAGGCAGGAATTGATCCTCCGGCCATCCACCAGCACCGTGCAGGCACCACACTGACCATGGTCACAGCCCTTCTTGGTGCCGGTGAGGGCCAGGTGCTCGCGCAGGGCGTCGAGCAGGGTCGTGCGCGTGTCCAGGACCAAATCGCGCGCCTCGCCGTTGATCGTGAGGCGCACAGGCATCGTCTGCGCGGCCAGATCGCCGGGGGCCGCGGTCGCGGCGGCCGCCGCCCGGAAGCCGAGGGCGCCGAATGCCCCGGCTGCGGCGCAGCCTTCCACGACAGCACGCCGCGTGAGAGCGAACGGCTTCGTCGGAGTGTCGTCTGTCATGCTGCTATCCCGCCCATGCGCGACGCTCACGGTGAAGCGCAGCCTGGAATTCAGTGTCCCAACGTCAGCGTCCGTAAATTAGATCCGGTCCAGACTGCGCCCCTTCACCGCGGCCATTCCCCGGGGCGTCAGATTTCAACCCTGGTCGATCCCTCGGCTCGATCCAGGTGACGCGGGCGCAACACCTCGTCCGGAGTGCTCAGTATGGCCGTCACAATCCCGACCTTGCCCCTCAACGACGGGCGTCGCATCCCGCAGATCGGCTTCGGATGCTGGCAATTATCGGAGTCACAGGCGCCCGATCTCGTCGGCCACGCGCTCAGGGCCGGGTATCGCCTGATCGACACCGCCGCCGCCTACGGCAACGAGGAAGGCGTCGGCCGTGGTATCCGCGCATCGTCGGTCCCGCGCGAAGACGTGTTCCTCACCACCAAACTGTGGAACGACCGCCAGGGCCGGGATGCGACGCGGCAGGCCTTCGACGAGAGCCTCGAGCGTCTCGGCCAGGATTATGTCGACCTCTACCTGATCCATTGGCCCTGTCCGCAGCGGCGCCTGTTCGTGGAGAGCTGGCGGACCATGGTCCAGCTGCGCGACGAAGGCCGCGCGAAGTCGATCGGGGTTTCGAACTTCACCCCGGAGCACATCGTCACGTTGATCGGCGAGACCGGCGTCGCGCCAGCCGTCAACCAGATCGAACTCCACCCGCATTTCCAGCGGAAGGAGCCCCGCGCCGATGATGCCCGGCACACGATCGTCACCGAGTCGTGGAGCCCGCTCGGCCAGGGCAAGGAGCTGAACGACCCGGTCATCGTCGCCATCGCCCAGGCGCACGGCAGGAGCCCGGCCCAGGTGGTGCTGCGCTGGCAGGTGCAGATCGGCTGCGTCGCGATCCCGAAGACCGCCCGACCCGAGCGCATCGTCGAGAACGTCTCCGTGTTCGACTTTGCGCTCAGCGATCAGGAGATGACCCAGATCGCCGCCCTCGACCGGCCCGACGGGCGGATAGGGCCCGATCCCGCGACCTTCTGCTGAGCGCACGGGCCCTTTTGCGCTGCAGCATAACACTGCGCCGCAAAAGATTTATGCTCAAGGCTAGCATATCTAGACAGACGGGTGCGGCGCCCATAAGTTAGACGGCACAATGCTCAAACTGAGCATAATGGAGGACGCCATGACGGCGACCGTGTCACCCGTCTCCCGTACGTTGGTTCCAGGCCTGCCGCTGCCGGAACTCTACGCCCGTGTCAGCCGTCACGTTCCAGCAATCGAATGGCCGGCGCTCGCCCCCGATATCGAGGCGATCCTGCGGCTGAAGCGCGAGCGCAACGCGGTGATCCTGGCGCACAATTACCAGGCGCCGGAGATCTTCCACACGGTGGCCGACATCGTCGGCGACAGCCTGGCGCTGGCGCGCGAGGCGGTGAATGTCGATGCCGACGTGATCGTGTTGGCCGGCGTCCACTTCATGGCCGAGACCGCCAAGCTCCTGAACCCGAGCAAGACCGTACTGATCCCCGACATGGGCGCGGGCTGCTCGCTGGCCGATTCGATCACGGCCGCCGACGTGCGCGGCCTGCGGGCCAAGTACCCGGGCGTGCCGATCGTGACCTACGTGAACACGTCGGCCGCCGTGAAGGCCGAATCGGACCTGTGCTGCACGAGCGGCAACGCCGTGGCCGTCGTGCGGTCGCTGAACGCGCCCCGGGTCCTGATGATCCCGGACGAGTTCCTGGCCCAGAACGTCCAGGCCGAGGTTCCCGAGGTCGAAATCCTGACCTGGGCTGGCCATTGCGAGGTGCACGAGCGCTTCACGCCCGCCGACATCCGCGACGTGCGGGACAGCTATCCCGGCGTCACGGTGATCGCGCACCCGGAATGCCCGCCCGACGTCGTGGCCGAATCGGACTTCTCCGGTTCCACCGCGATGATGATGGATTTCGTGCTGCAGAAGCGCCCGAGCCAGGTCGTCTTGGTGACCGAGTGCTCCATGGCCGACAACATCGCGGCGGCAAACCCGGACATCGAGTTCATCAAGCCCTGCAACATGTGCCCGCACATGAAGCGGATGAGCCTGAGCAACATCCGCAGGGCCCTGGAGACGTTGACCCACGAGGTCACCGTCGATCCCGCCTTGGCCGACCGCGCCCGGGCTGCGGTCGAGCGCATGCTGCTGGTGCGCTGACGATGAACGCCGTCACTCCCAACATGGCCGACCGCATCGTCGTGGTCGGCGGCGGCGTCGCCGGCCTCAGCGTCGCGTTGCGGCTCGCGCCGCGCCCCGTGACGCTGATCACTGCTTCGGCCCTGGGCCTCGGCACCGCTACCGGCTGGGCCCAGGGCGGCATCGCCGCCTCAGTCGGCGCCGACGACGCGGCGTCTCTCCACGCCGCCGATACCGTAGCCGCGGGCGCCGGGCTGACCGAGCCCGACGTGGCGCTCCGGGTCGCCCAGGCGGGCCCGGGGCTGATCGACTGGCTGGTGCGGATCGGCGTCCCGTTCGATCGCACCGAGGATGGCGCCCTGGCGCTCGGCCTGGAGGCGGCGCATGGCCGCCGCCGCATCGTCCGCTCGGGCGGTGATGCCACCGGGGCCCGCGTCCTCGAAGGATTGGTGCGCGCGGTCCTGGCCACGCCGTCTGTGGAGGTGGTCGAAGCCCGTGCCTGCGACCTGCTGCGGGACACGCGCGGCGCGGTCGCCGGCATCGTGGCCGAGCGCGACGGCGCCCGGTTCCGCATCTTGGCGCGCGCCGTGGTGCTGGCCACCGGCGGCGTCGGCGCCCTCTACGCGGCGACCACGAACCCGCCCGGCGCCGTCGGCGGGGGGCTCGCGCTGGCCGCGCGGGCCGGGGCGGTGATGCGCGACATGGAGTTCGTGCAGTTCCACCCCACCGCGATCGCGGCCGGGGCCGATCCGATGCCGCTGGCCACCGAGGCGTTGCGCGGGGAGGGCGCCCGGCTGATCGACGGGGCCGGCGAAGCGGTCATGGCCGGAATCACCGGCGGCGACCTCGCCCCGCGCGACGTGGTTGCCCGGGGCATCTTCCAGGCGCTCCAACGCGGCCGCACGGTCTATCTCGATGCCCGCGGCGCCCTCGGGGCCGCGATGCCGAAGCGGTTCCCGACGGTGGCCGGCCTGTGTGCCGCCGCCGGCATCGATCCCGCCGTTCAGCCGATCCCGGTCCGCCCGGCGGCGCACTACCACATGGGCGGCGTGAAGGTGGATGCGCATGGAGCCACGTCGGTGCCGGGCCTCTATGCCTGCGGCGAGGTCTCCTCCACGGGCCTCCACGGTGCGAACCGGCTCGCCAGCAATTCCCTGCTGGAAGGGCTCGCCTATGCCGGCTTCATCGCCGACGCCCTCGACGTGCCGCTTCCAGGCGCGGTCGCACCCGAGACGATAACTCCCCGTTCGGTCGCGGATCTGTCGTCGATCCGCAGGCTCATGGAGGCCCAGGTCGGCGTGGTCCGCGATGCCGCCGGCCTCGAGCAGGCGGTCGCCACGCTCGAAGCTCACAGCGAGACCTGCGACGCCGCCCTGGTGGCGCTGATGATCGCCCGCGGAGCGCTCACCCGCCGGGAGAGCCGCGGCGCCCACTGGCGCAGCGACTTTCCGCATGTCGCCCCGGCAGCCCACACGGACACGACGCTCGCCACGCTGAACGCCGAGTACCGCGAAACCACGACCGCCGGGACGGAGTTGGCATCATGACGCAATCGGTCCTGACGGAAGAGATCCTGCCCTTGCCGCGGCTCCTGGTGGAGCCGGTGGTGCGTGCCGCCCTGATCGAGGATCTCGGCCGGGCCGGCGACATCACCACCGACGCGATCGTGCCGCCCGGGCAACGGATGCGCGGCGTCATCGCGTCCCGCCAGGACGGGGTGATCTCCGGCACCGACGCCGCCGCGATCGCGTTCGCGCTCATCGACCCGGCCGTGTCCGTGACGGTCGAGCGCGGCGACGGGGCCCGGGTCGCGCCCGGCGACGTGGTGTTGCGCCTCGACGGCCCGGCCCGGGCGATCCTGACCGCCGAGCGCGTCGCCCTGAACCTGCTCTGCCGGATGTCGGGTGTCGCGACGGCGACGAACGGCCTCGTGGAGGCGGCTCGCCCGCACGGCAAGGCCTCGATCGTCTGCACCCGCAAGACGACGCCGGGCCTGCGCGCGCTGGAGAAGCACGCCGTGCGGGCCGGGGGCGGTTCGAACCACCGCTTCGGCCTCGACGATGCGGTGTTGATCAAGGACAACCACGTTGCGGTGGCCGGCGGCATCGTGCCGGCGATCCAGCGGGCCCGCGCACGGGCCGGCCACCTCGTGAAAATCGAGTGCGAGGTCGATAGCCTGGAGCAGCTCGAGGAAGCCCTCTCGGTCGGCGTGGATGCGGTCCTCCTCGACAATATGGGCCCCGACCTGCTGACCCGCGCCGTGGCGATGATCGACGGCCGTGCCCTCTCGGAAGCCTCCGGACGCATCACCCGCGAGACCGTGGGCGCGGTCGCGGCCTCGGGCGTGGACCTGATCTCCTGCGGCTGGATCACCCACTCGGCGGCGATCATCGACCTGGGGCTGGACGCCGCCTGATCGACAGAACCCTCTCCCGATGTGCGGGGGAGGGGGCCGCGCGCTTCATGCGGCCGTCATCACGTTTGGGTGACAAGTCTTCACCGTGTTGGTGGCGGCGACGGATCAAGTCTTTCGCACCGCATCCGGCTTGCTAAGGTCGCGCACGTCAGTGCCGCCCTCGACTGGATACGCCCGTGCGCCAAGTCTTCAGTCCCGCGGCTGGTCCTGCGGTCGTTCTGCCTGCTGCGCCGGTGGCGCGAAAGCCGGGCGCCGTTCGGCAGGGGCCCGGGCCCGCGCTGATGATGGGGGCGCTCGGCGTCGTCTACGGGGATATCGGCACCAGCCCGCTCTACGCCTTCAAGGAGGCCGTGAAGGCGGCCACCGCCGGAGGCGCCGCGGTGCCGGCTGCGGCGCTCGGGGCCGTGTCGCTGATCCTGTGGTCGCTGATCCTCATCGTGTCGCTGAAATACGCGGTGCTGATCCTGCGCGCGGACAACCGGGGCGAGGGCGGCATCGTCGCCATGCTGGCGCTGCTGGGCGCCCGGCAGGCGCAGCCCGGCACGTGGAAGGCCGTGCTCCTGGTGGTCGGCCTCGTCGGCGCGGCTTTGCTCTACGGCGACGGCGCGATCACCCCGGCGATCTCGGTGCTCTCGGCGATCGAGGGGCTGAAGATCGATGCGCCGGTGCTGACACCGTTCGTGGTGCCGATCACCTTGGTGATCCTGGTCGCGCTGTTCGCCGTGCAGCACAAGGGCGTGGCGGCGATTGGCCGGGTGTTCGGTCCGGTGATGCTCGTCTGGTTCACGGTGCTGGTCCTGCTGGCGATCCCCAGCATCCTGCGGGCGCCGGAGATCCTCGGGGCGGTCAATCCCTGGCGGGCCGTGGACTTCCTGGCCCATGCCGGCTGGCACGTGAGTTTCATGATGCTGGGCGCGGCCTTCCTGGCGGTCACCGGCGGCGAGGCGATGTACGCCGATCTCGGCCATTTCGGCGCACCGGCGATCCGCGCGGCCTGGTTCGGCCTGGTCCTGCCGGCGCTGCTGATCCACTATTGCGGCCAGGGCGCCCTGCTGATCGCCGACCCGGGCGCGATCGAGAACCCGTTCTACCTGCTGGCCCCCGACTGGGCGCATTACCCGCTGGTGGCGCTGGCCACGATGGCCACCGTCATCGCCTCGCAGGCGGTGATCTCGGGCGTCTACTCGCTGACCCAGCAATCGATCCAGCTCGGCTTCATGCCGATGATGCGGGTGGTCCACACCGATCAGGACGAGCGCGGCCAGATCTACGTGCCGGCGGTGAACTGGCTGCTCGCCATCGGCACCCTCACGGCCGTGGTGGTGTTCGGCTCCTCCGATGCGCTGGCCGGCGCCTACGGCATCGCGGTCTCGGCGCTGATGGGCATCACCACCCTGCTGGCCGCCCTGATCGCCCTGCGTTGGGGTTACAACCCGATCCTGGTCGTGGCGGTCAACGGCTTCTTCCTGGCCATCGACGCTTTGTTCTTCGCCGCCAACAGCGTGAAGCTATTCGAGGGCGGCTGGTTTCCCCTGGTGCTGGCCGCGGCGGTCGCGTTCCTGATGCTGACCTGGATGAAGGGCAACCACGTCCTCGAGGCGGTGCGCGAGACCATGCGCCAGCCTGAGGCGACGTTCTTGGCCCGCCTCGCGTCGCACCCTCCGGTCACGCTGCCGGGAACAGCGGCCTTCCTCACCGCAGCCACCGAGGGCATCCCCATGGCCCTGGGCCGGCTGGTCGAACGCAGCCGATGCCTGCACGAGCGCATCCTGCTGATCACCGTGATCTACGAGGAGGCGCCGATGATCCCCGCCGAGGAGCGGGCGCAGGTGACTCTGGTCGCGCAAGGCATCCGCAAGGCGATCTCGCAATACACCCCCGGGATGGAACGCGTCGTGCTGCGCTACGGCTTCATGCAGACCGCCTCGATCCCCGAAGGCCTGCAATGCGCCGTAAGGAGCGGCCTGCTCCCGCCGGAATACCTAGAGGACCTGACCTTCTTCGTCGGCCACGAGGTGGTCATCCCGTCGGCCAAGCCCGGCATGGCGCTGTGGCGCCAGGGGCTGTTCGCCTTCCTGAAGCGCAACGCCGAGCGCACCGGCGCCCATTTCTGCCTGCCGACCCGGCAGATCGTGGAAGTGGGAACAGAAATCGAGATCTGAGCCGCGCGCGTCCCGCCGAACCCGTCGCCGCCTCATTGAAAACGGCCGGCCGGGCGGGCATATCGCCACCGCATTTTCCCCTATGCGGAGGCATTGCCCGTGAGCGAGACGATTGAGCGGCACGAATTCGGGGCGGAGGTGGGTCGACTCCTCGACCTCGTCGTGCACGCGCTCTATTCCGACCGCGAGATCTTCCTGCGCGAACTCGTCGCCAACGCCGCCGACGCCATGGACCGGCGCCGGTTCGAGGCGCTGACCTCGGCGGCGAGCGCCCTGCCGCCGGACGCCAAGGTCCGGATCGTGCCCGACAAGGAGGCGCGCACCCTGACCGTCTCGGATGCCGGCATCGGCATGACCAAGGAGGATCTGGCGTCCAACCTCGGCACCATCGCCCGCTCCGGGACGCGGGCCTTCTCGCAGACGCTGGATGCGGCCAAGGCCGAGGATCGTCCGAGCCTGATCGGCCAGTTCGGCGTCGGCTTCTACTCGGCCTTCATGGTCGCCGACCGGGTCACGGTCACGTCGCGCCGGGCCGGCAGCGACGAGGCCTGGACTTGGGCGTCCGAGGGCCAGGGCAGCTACACCCTGGAGCTCGCCGATCGGCCTGAGCCCGGCACCGACATCGTGCTGCATCTCAAGGCGGACGCCGACGAGTACCTCGAACCCTACCGCCTCGACCACTTGGTGCGGAAATGGGCCGACTTCATCACCGTGCCGATCGCCATTGCGCGGGATGGCAAGGACGAATCGGCCAACCAGGGCACCGCGCTCTGGCGCAAGCCGAAATCCGAGGTGACCGAGGAACAGTACGAGGCGTTCTACCACGCCCTCGGGATGAACTTCGACAAGCCGTGGGCGACCCTGCACTGGCGCGCCGAGGGCCAGCTGGAATTCTCTGCGCTGTTGTTCGTGCCCGGCGCTAAGCCGTTCCAGGCGCTGGAGAACGACCGGCAGAGCAAGGTCCGCCTCCACGTCCGCCGGATGTTCATCACCGACGAGGCCGAGTTGCTGCCGCCGTGGCTGCGCTTCGTCCAGGGCGTCGTCGACACCGAGGACCTGCCGCTCAACGTCTCCCGTGAGATGCTGCAATCGACGCCGGCGCTCGCCCGGATCCGACGCGCCGTCACGGGCCGCGTCGTGTCCGAGCTGACCACCCGCGCCAAGGATGCCGAGAGCTACCAGACCTTCTGGGAGAATTTCGGCGCGGTGCTCAAGGAGGGCATCTACGAGGATTTCGAGCGCCGCGGCGAGATCGCGCCCCTTCTGCGCTTCCGCTCCTCGGCCGAGGACGGCTGGACCTCCCTGCCGGACTACGTGGCCCGCATGAAGGACGGCCAGGAGGCGATCTACTACCTCGTGGCCGACGATGCCGAGGCGCTGAAATCGTCGCCGCAGCTCGAAGGCTTCAGGGCCCGGGGCCTGGAGGTGCTGCTGCTCTCCGACCACGTCGATGCCTTCTGGCCCAACCAGCTCGGCAACTTCGAGGAGAAGCCGCTCAAGTCGATCACCAAGGGCGGCCTCGACCTGTCGAAGTTCGCACCCGAGGGTGAGCAGCCGGAGGCGCCGGAAGGCATCGACGCCTTCGTGGCGGCTGTGAAGGTGGCGCTGGCCGGTGAGGTCTCGGACGTGCGCACCACCGACCGGCTGGTGGACTCGGCCGTGGTGCTCTCGGCCGGTACTGCTGGACCCGACCTGCAGATGCAGCGGCTGATGCGCCGGGCCGGCCGCGGCGGTGCCGGGCAGCCGGTGCTGGAGATCAACCCGCGTCATCCGTTGATCCGGGTGCTTGCGGCCTCTGCCGAATCGGAGATCCCCCAGGAAGCGGGCACGCTGCTTGATCTCGCCCGGATCCAGGACGGCGACAGCCCCCGCGATCCGGCGGCCTTCGCCCGGACCATCGCGGCGGCTCTGGCCGCAGCCCGAAGCACTTCGCGCTGACGGTCCGGTCGCGGCCCGGCATCCGCCCGAGCCGCGGCGCCGGGCTCTTCGCCGTGCTCTTCGCGCCCACGATGCTTCCCGATGTGCGTGTGTGCTCACGCACATCGGCGTCGAAAGTTTCTAAGTTCGGTTGATCATTCCGAAACGGGCGAGCCATAACTTCGCCACTGGTCGGGACCATTTCCCGACCGGAGGCGCGGGCGCGGTGGGGGCCGCAGGCGTCTGAGCCGATTCCTCACTCGCGCGCGGCCTGCGCGCCTCACGGACGCTGCATGAACCCGGTCGAGGCTCAAGCCGGCAACGGACAGGCGGTCTTGGCGGCACGCACGCGGGCTCACGCCCGGGCGTACCGCCACAGCGGCCGCGTGCGCACGATGCGCCGACTCATCCCGGTCGCTGCGGGCGGCGCGGTGGCGCTGCTGCTCGCGTACCTGTTCAATCCGTTCGGGACGAGCCTGCCGGGAGTCTCGGTCGGCCCCGTGACGGTGGCCGGCTCCAAGGTCCGCATGGAGAACCCCCGGCTCGCGGGCTTCCGCCAGGGCAACCGCGGGTACGAGGTGACGGCCGATGCTGCCCTGCAGGATGTGCGCAAGCCGAGCCTGATCGAGCTGGAGCGGATGCGCGGCCACCTCGCCACCGACGATCAGGGCGGCGTCGCCCGACTCTCGGCGGCCTCTGGCCTGTTCGACACCGCCCGCGAGGCGCTCGACCTCAAAGACGACATCCGCATTTGGACCGACAAGGGCGAGGAAGCGCGCCTGCGCTCGGCCGCCGTGGTGTTCAAGACCGGCTCGGTGAGCTCCCAGGAGCCGGTCACCGTCTCGACCCCGCGCGCCACCGTGAACGCCAACGCCCTCGACGTGGTCGAGAACGGCAAGCGGATCTCCTTCGTCGGGAACGTGCATGTCGTGATCGCGAACGACGACCCGGCCGACAAGGCGCCCCCGCGCATCCTGACCTCGAACGCCGAGCCCGCGGAAACCGGCCGATGAGCGCGCGTGCAGCCCTCTGCGTGGCCCTGGCCGGTTGCCTGGCACTCGCCGGCCCAGCGCTGGCCGAGAAGCCGGCCAAGAAGGACTCGCCCTTCGGCAATATCGGCGGCGGCGGCAAGGATCCGATCAAGATCGACGCCGACCGCCTCGACGTGTTCGACCGGGAGAACCGGGCGGTGTTCGTCGGCAACGTCGTGGCCGTGCAGGGGGAGAGCACGATCCGCTGCTCGACCATGACGGTCTACTACAAGCGCGGCAAGGACGGCGCCGGCAAGGCCTCCGCGAGCAAGGATGCGGACGGCAAGGCTGCGGACACCGCCGACGAGGCGCCGGCGCCGAAGAATCCGGCCGAGAACGGCATTCAGAAGGTCGATTGCGCCGGTCCGGTCACGGTGGTCCAGAAGGACCAGGTCGCCACCGGCGATCACGCGGTGTTCGATCAGGACGCCAAGCGCATCGTGCTCACCGGCAACGTCGTGCTGAGCCAATGCCAGAACGTCACCCGCGGCCAGCGGCTGGTCTACGACATGGGCACCGGGCGCGCGAACATGGATCCGGTGGCTGGCGGCCGCGTCTCGGCGCTGTTCGTGCCCGGCGAGAAGGCCGACGCCAAGGATGGCAAGGGGAAGGGCTGCGCTCAGCCGCCGGTCAAGCCGCGGGCGCAGGTCAATTGAGCGGCGCGGTTGCGTTCCGGGCGGAGCCGCAGGACGCGGCGGGCCGCCCGACACTGCTCGGTCGCCTGTTCGGCCGTCGCGCGAGCCCGCCTGTCGCGGATGCCGACGAAGTCGCCGCCGCGGAAGAGGGCGGACCCGGGATCCTCAGCGTGCGCGGCCTGCGCAAGAGCTACGGCGCCCGCACCGTCGTGCACGAGGCCGGGCTCACGGTCCGCACCGGCGAGGCGGTCGGGCTGCTCGGGCCCAACGGCGCCGGCAAGACCACGATCTTCTACATGATCACCGGTCTGGTGGTGGCCGATCGCGGCCACATCACCCTGGATGGCCTGCCGATCACCCATCTGCCGATGTATCAGCGGGCGCGCCTCGGCATCGGCTACCTGCCGCAGGAAGCCTCGATCTTCCGCGGGCTGACCGTCGAGGACAACATCCGCGCGGTGCTCGAAGTGGCCGAGCCCGACCGCAAGGCGCGGGCCCGCAAGCTCGATTCCCTGCTCGAGGAGTTCGACATCGCGCGGCTGCGCAAGTCGCCCTCGATCGCCCTGTCGGGCGGTGAGCGGCGGCGCTGCGAGATCGCCCGGGCGCTGGCCTCGTCGCCGACCTTCATGCTGCTCGACGAGCCCTTCGCCGGCATCGACCCGATCGCGGTGGGCGACATCCAGGACCTGGTGAAGCACCTCAAGCAGCGCGGTATCGGCGTGCTGATCACCGACCACAACGTCCGCGAGACCCTGGGCCTGATCGACCGCGCCTACATCGCCCATTCCGGCCGCATCCTCACTGAGGGGACCCCGGAGGAGATCGTGGCGAACCCCGACGCCCGGCGGCTGTATCTCGGCGAGGATTTCAGGCTCTGACAGCCTGGACCTGATGCTCGGACGCGGAGCAGATCCGCGACGGTCCTGCTCCGCTCCGAAGCCAATCACCCCTTCCAGTTCTTCAGCGCCGCGAACGGGCTATCGGCCTCCGGGGGCTTGTCCGGGTTCAGCACCGGCTCGACCTGCGCGATGGCGTCCGCCATCGAGAAGACGGATCCGCTCTGGAGCCGGCCGCCGGCGGCGTCGCGATGGCCGCCGCCGCGGAACAGGCGGGCGCCGTCGAGGGCCGTGCCGTCGTTCGAGCGGAACGACATGGTGCCCATCCGCTGTACGTTGACGACGCGCTTGGCCCGGCCGGCATCCATGATCAGGTCCGAGACCCGCTGGAACGTGCCCGAATCGAGGGCGAAGGACAGGAGCGTGCCGTCCTTGAGCGGGCGGAACAGCGCGTCCGAGCGGGCGAGCGCCCGGGCGAGACGCATGCGCGTTGTGAGCGCCCGGTCGTCGTCCGGCGCGTCGCGCAGGAGGGTCTCGACCACCTCGGAGCGGATCGCCAGGGCACGCCGCTCCAGGTCGGCCGGGGTGGCGCCCTCGCGCAGGGAAACGGCGGCCGCACGCAGCAGCCCGGACATGAAGGCCTCATGCCAGGGATGGCCGACGGGCACGAAGCTCGACACGCTCTCCCAGAACAGCTCGTCCAGTGCCAGGCCCCCCGGGAAGGCTGGGCTGTCCTTGCGCCAGAGGTCCACCGCATCGATCGCCGCCACCAGGGCGGAGGTGTCGGTCTCGGGCTCGTGGGTGGCGAACAGGGCCCGGTGATCGAAGGTCATCCGGGTGGCGCAGACGTTTTCGTCGATCAGCACGACGCAATCCGGATCGCCGAGATCGATCCGGCTCAAGCCCGGACGTTCGGGATCGGCAACGGGCTCCAGTCCCTGGCGGCGCAACTGGTCCAGCGAGGAGGCGTGGTGGTCGAGGACCACGAGCTTATGCTTCCTTCCGTCCTCGCGGCGGCGGTTCATGGCCGCGAACTTCTTCAGGCCCGCGATGGTCTGCTCCTCCAGGCCGAGGTCGGTCATGAGCAGGATCTCGCCCTCGCCCGCCCGGGCCAGGCGTTTGGTCTCGTCCTCGAAGACGGGGCCGACATCGCTGTAGCGGGGTACGTGGACGACGCGCTCGACCGCCGTGCAGGCTGCGGCGACCGTGGCGGCGCCGTAGCCGTCGAGGTCGTGGTGGGTGATCTGGATCAGGCGCACGCGGGACGGTCTCGGTCGGTGACGGGTGCGAGCGGTCTACGACGCCCGGCGCTGCGACGCGAGGCCCCCGACTGTCAGCCGGCACCTTCCCCTCGCCGGCATTCGGTGCAGAATATCGCTCGGACGCCGTGAGTCGCGGACGCGCGATCGGTCCCGAAGCACCCTGAAGAGTGCGCGTCAGCCAAGGGGGGGAAGCAGTGGCTCCAGTCGCAACGCCGCGCGTGAAGCGCATTCAGACGATCTCGCTCGCCCTTCTGGTGACGGCCGGAGTGGTCAATTACGTCGACCGCGCCACGCTGGCGGTGGCCAACCCGCTGATCCGGCAGGATCTCGGCCTGTCGATCCCCGACATGGGATTGCTGCTCTCGGCATTCCTGTGGGCCTATGCCTTCGCGCAGCTCCCGGCCGGCGCCCTGGCCGACCGGCTGGGTCCGCGGCTGACGCTGACCATCGGGCTGAGCTGCTGGTCGCTCGGCCAGATGCTCGGTGGAGCCGTGACCTCGTTCTGGCAGTTCGTCGGCGCGCGTATCGTGCTCGGCCTCGGCGAGGCGCCGCATTTCCCGACCTGCGCCCGGGTCTCGCGGGACTGGTTCAACATCCGCCAGCGCGGCACCGCCACGGGGATCTGGAACTGCGCATCCTCCCTCGGCACCTTCCTGGCCCTGCCGCTGCTTACCTTCCTGATGGTCGCCTTCGGCTGGCGGGCCATGTTCATCATCATGGGTGTGGCCGGGCTGGCGCTCGCCGGGATCGTCTACCTGGTGTTCCGCAACCCGCCGGAGATAGACCTGACCCCGGCCGAGCGCGCCTTCCTGGAGGAGGGCGATGCGCCCAACACCGACCGCCGCGTCACCTGGAACGCGTGGAAGCGGCTGTTCCGCTACCGCACCAGCTGGGGCATGATCATGGGCTACTTCGGCTGCATCTACATGACCTGGCTCTACACGGCCTGGCTGCCGAGCTACCTCGAGATCGAGCGCCACTTCACCCTGCAGAAGACCGGAATCGTCGGGGCGATCCCGTTCGCCTTCGGGGTGCTGGGCGGCATCCTCGGCGGCCGGATCGTCGACATCCTGATCCGGCGCGGGGTCGATCCGATCCGGAGCCGCAAGATCCCGATGGTGGTGGGCCTGCTGGCGACCGCGGCCTGCACCGTGGTGGCGGCACTGACGCCGAGCGACACGCTCGCCATCGCGTGCATCTCGGCGTCACTGTTCCTGGTCTACGTGAGTTCGTCGGCCGCCTGGGCGATGGCCTCCGTGGCGGCGCCGGCCAACGCCACCGCTTCGCTCGGCGCCATGCAGAATTTCGGCGGCTATATCGGCGGCGCCCTGGCCCCGATGATCACCGGCTTCATCGTTGGCGGGACCGGTCATTTCTCCATGGCCTTCATCACCGGCGCGGTGATCGCCGTGGTGGCGGCGCTCGGATACTGGACGCTGATCCAGGACCCGATCGCCGCGGAGGCGCCCGCGGAGACCTTCCTCGCCGGGCTCAAGCCGGCCGCTTAGGCGGCGGTCAGCCGCGCAGGTGCGGCACCGGTGCGTGGAGATCGCGCGCCGGCGTCCGGGCCGGGAAATTCCGGCGCATCAGGTCGACGAAGGTCGCGGCGGGCCCGTCCCAGTCGTGCCGGGCGGCATGCGCCCGGGCGGCGCCCGCATCGAACGGCAGCCGCCCGTCGATCGCGGCGCCCATCAGCTCGGCCAGCCGCTCGACCCGGTCCGGGGCGTCCGGATCGAAGTAGCTCGCCGCGCTGCCCCCCGCCTCCGGGATCGCGGTGAGGCTCGAGGCGATCACCGGCGTGCCCCGGGCGAGGCTGTCGAGCACCGGGATTCCCCAGCCTTCGCCGCGGCTCGGGAAGACCAGCGCGGCGGCCCGGCCGTAGAGGTCGGACAGGCCGTTATCATCGATCCCGGCGATGTGCACCGCGTCCGGGGTCCGGGTCAGCCGGTCGAGGGTCTCGGGCCGCTCACCGTCGCCCTTGCCGACCACGATCAGCCGGGCCGCGCCCTCGGGCAGGCGGGCGAACGCATCGAGCACCAGGCCGAGATTCTTGCGTGGCTCCAGGCGGCCGACCATCAGCAGGTACGGGCGTCCGTCCGCGAGCGGATGCCGCTCGGCCGAAGCCCGTGGCGGGGTCGACCCGCAGCGCACCTCGGCGATCCGGCTGCGGTCGATGCCGTAGACCTTCGCGATGGAATCGCGGCTGTAATCGGAGATGGTCAGGACCAGCTTGGCGCGCCGGGCCGAGAGCCGCGTGAGGATGCGGTTCCGCCAGCGCATACGCCACGTGAAGAACTCGGGATGGGTCTCGAACAGGATGTCGTGGACCACCACCACCTGGCGGTCGCCCGGCACCAGCGGCGGGGCGATGTAGGTGGTCAGCAGGGTATCGAGGCGGTCGCGGAAGACCAGCCACGGCCAGATCGCGAGCAGGCGCAGGCTCGCCGGCACCCGCGGCAGCTTCTGGTGCTCGATATTGGCGCCCGAAACGAGGCGGGCGCAGGCCTCCGGGTCTCCGGAATAGACCACGTAGGTCGCGTCCGGATGGCGGGCGGCGGCGCGCCCGATGATGTTCACGAGCCAGGTGCGGCTGCCCTGGGGCTTGCCGGTGAGCACGTGCGCGTCGATGCCGATGCGTAGCATGTTACGGGCTCCTGTAGGCGCCGAAGGTCGGGGCTTCGCCGGCCGCGTAGGCTTGGCCGGCGAGGTCGCGGGTTGCGCCGAGCGGGATGCCGGCGCGGGCGGGGGGCTTGGTCAGCGCGAGGCCGCCAGAGAGCGGGGCGGCCGGGTCGCGGAAGGCGGGGGTGCCGGTCAGGTCGGGGCCTTGGCCGTGCAGCGGCAGGCTCGCCCCGTCGCTGGTGGTCGTGGCGGCCCAGCGATAGAGCGGCGCGCCGACGCGGCTGCCGATGAAGTTCGGCCCGATGGCGTTCCCGTTGTCGGCGGTGGTCGCCTCGATCGCGATGGCTGCGATGCCGGGCCGGGTGGCGAAGGCGATGTTGTTCAGCACCCGGTTGCCCGCGGTGCGGTCGACCGACTTGGTGTAGTCCGAGGCCAGCACGATCTCGCCGCGGTAGACGTGCTTGCCGCCGGAATCGCGCATGTTGCCGGTGACGGTGTTGTTCACCACCGTGTTCGAGCCGGCGTCGAACAGGTTGATGCCGGCGCCGTCGTTGCCGGTCGCGACGTTGAACGCGACGGTATTGCCGTCGCACCATTGGTCGATCTGGATGCCGTTGCCGTCCTGGCCGGTGGTTTCCTTCTGGCCGGTGACGATGTTGTACCGGATGGTATTGCGGTCGCCCGCGTCCTGAGCTGCATCCTTGGCGTAGACGTGGATGCCGGAGGTGCCCGACATGCCGACGCCGTTGCCCGAGACCCGGTTGCCCTCGACCACGTAGCCGGAGCCGTTGATCTCCATCCCGTGGATGCCGTTGCCGGTCACCGTGTTGGCCAGGATGTAGCTCGGATCCTCCGGCGGCACGTTGATCACGTCGATGGCGACGCCGTGGGTCTTGTTGTCGGAGAGCGTGTTGCCGGTGATGCGGTGGCCGGCCCCGGCGCCGTCGCCGATCCAGATGCCGAGACCGGATTTCGACACCGTGGAGTCCGCCACCGTCACGTGGTGCGAGCCGCGGCGGATGATGAAGCCGGAATTGACCGCGCCCTGCACGGTCAGGCCGGTCACCGTGACGTAGGCGGCGTTCTCGAACACCACCGAGTTCGACAGGACCGGCCTCGTCCCGGCGACGGCCGCCACGGTGACCGGTGCCTCGGCGCTGCCGCGGGCGCCGATCACCGCCACGTCGCCGTAGCTGCCGCCGCGGATCAGCACGCTCGATCCGGGCCCGAGGCTCGCGAACGGGACGTCTGCGAGCCGGGCCACCGTGCGGTAGTTTTCCATCGCGCCGCCCGCGGGATCGACTAGGATGCGCTGCTGTGATTGCGCATCGGCCGCGCCGCAGGCGGCAAGCGCCGGTAGCAGCAGGGCGGCGAAAAGGTTCTGAGCGTGCATCCGGGAGCCGCTCACGCCGCCAGCGCCCGGGCGATGGCGAGGCGCTTCTGGCGCTGGAACAGGCGGCGCCAGACCGTGCGGCCGGCCTCGGGACTGATCCGAGTGAGGACACGTGCCGCCATCTGCCAGCCGGGCAGCAGCGCCGTGGGCATCGCCAGGTCGGCGACGCGGTGGCGCGGGGCGGCGGCCAGCGGCGGCGGGCCGACGAGGCCGAGCCGGGTGAGATCGGGCGCGAGGTCCGGGCGCTTCCGGTACCACAGCACCAGCGCCGCCCCCTCGCGCTCGGCGATGCGCAGGTAAGCCGTCTCGTCCAGGAGGTGGTGGTGATAGGCCAGCGCCTCCGGCTCATAGAACAGGTGCATGCCGCGCCGGGCCAGCCGCTCGCCGAGTTCGATGTCCTCATGCCAGGTCAGGCGCGGATCGAAGCCGCCCGCCTCTTCGAGCAGGCGGCGATCGACGCTGACGTTGCAGGTCAGGAAGGCGTCCCAGCCCACTTCCACCCGGCCCGCGAGCGCGTCGTACGACGCGTCGTGGTGCAGGGCGGAGAACGGCGAGAACGGCAGAGCCGGGTCGATGGTCATGCGCCCGAGGATCGCGGTCTCGCGTCCGCCCCGCCTGGCATGGGCGGCGAGATGCGCATCGACGAGGCTGGGGGCCGGGATCGTGTCGTCGTTGACGATCAGGAGCCGCGCGCCCCGGGCCGACGCGATCGCCCGGTTCCTGGCCGCGTTGGCGCCGGCATTCTCCTGGCGCAGGTGCACGACCGGGATGCGGCCGGTGGCGACCGCGTGGCTGATCACCGTGCCCGTTGCGTCGGCGGAGCCGTCGTCGCAGACGACGATCTCGAACGGCCGGTCGGTCGTCTGTCGGTCAAAGGCCCGCAGGCACAGGCGCAGCGTGTCGGCGCGGTTGTAGGTCGGGATGATGACCGAGAGCACGGGGACGTCGCTCATGACGAAGCTTCCGGGATCGAGAGGGGGAGGGGAGCGGCGGTGGAGCGGCCGCGCAGGCACAGCCAAGCCGCCACCGCAGCGGAGAGGACGGCGGCGAAAGGCACCGTGATCGGCGCGAGCGTCGCCGGGCCGGCGGCCCAGACGAGGGCGGTGACGAGGCCGGGGCCCAGCACGGTCGGGGCATCGCCGGGCGCCAGTGGTGCGCCGGCTTCGCGCCAGAAGGCGTGGGCGACCACCGCCAGCATCGCGACCTCGGCCAGGAGGGCGGCCCAGGCCGCGCCGAGCAGCGGATCCAGGGGGATCAGCACCGCGCAAGCGGCCAGATTCGTGGCGCAGGCGGCCGCACTGCCGCGCACCGCGAAGCCGGTCCGACCGAGGGGAACCAGACCGGCGAACAGCACCGTGGCGGTGATCAGCAGGGCGCTCATCGCGGCTGCGATGCGCAGGACCGGCGCGGCCGCAGCGAAATCCGGCCCGAAGATCACACGCACCAGGGGATCGGCGACCGCGCAGGCCGCCACGGTTCCGGCCCCCGCGGCCGCCAGGATCACGATCAGTGCGGGGCGCAAGCTGGCGCGCAGCCGATCGGTGCCGGAACGTGTCGGGCCGGCATCGATGGCGCCGACTGCCCGGCCGAACACGGGCACGAGCGGCGCGCACAGGGTGATCGCCACCGCGGCGCCGAGCTCGAAGAACCGGAAGCCCGCGGTGAACTGGCCGAGCTCCGCCGCACCCGCCAGCGCCGCCAGCATGATCAAGCTGATGCGGCCGTTGAGTGAGCCGAGGGCGTTCGAGATCCCGACGCCGGCCGCGGCCCGGATCGTCGCCCAGCCCTGCGACAGGGAAGCGGGACGCAGAGGCAGAAGCTTGGCGGCCAGGATCAGCCCGACCACGCCGTAGACGATGCCCGAGGCCACCGCGACGATGCTCAGGGCCGCCTCGGGGAGCTGCAACCAGAGCGCGAGTGCCGTGCCGCCGACCAGGACCACGGCGTTGGCCAGGGACGGCCAGACCGACCAGCCCGGCTTTCCGCAGACCTGGAACAGGGAATCCTGGAAGCGCGCGGCCGCGAGCGGCATCAGCACGGCGGCGAGGGCCAGCGCCGGCCGGATCTCCCCGGGCAGCAGCGGCAGGGCGCCGAGCAGCAGCAATCCGGTGCCGCCGCCGAGGAGCAGCCGGGCCGAGATCATGCGGCCGAATTCCGCCGCCCGCATCTCCGGCGCGCCGGCGCCGAGGCGTGACCCGAAGGTCAGCGTGGTCCCGAAATCGGCCGCGATGAGCGCCACCGCCAGCACCGCGAGGGCCAGGCCGTAGCGGCCGAGCGCCGCCGGGCCGACGCCGTGCCCGACCATCACGAAGGCGGCGAAGCCGGCGGCCAAGTAAACCCCGCGGCCCGCGGCCTGTCCAAGCAGATTGGCGCCGTACCGCATGCCGCCCGGGCGGCCACGTCCGCGCAATCGATTTACCAAGCGGACCATCTCTCGGTGGAGCCTTACTGAAAACCGCGACCTACGATTGCATCGTGGCAGGGTGCGTATGGCTTGCAACCGTATCTTCAATTTATGGTTGCAGAGATAAAGCGTCTGAGGAAACCGGAGGACTGCGTATGTCCGAGCGCGCAGAGACTGACGCCGCCCGAGGTATCCCCCTCGCGGGCGCATCGAAATCCGCAGACGGGCGGCGACAATGCTGGGCACAGATGCGCATGGCGCTCGCGGCCGACCGTGCCCACTGGCATCGCCGGGGCCACGGTTCGGCGCGACTGTACCGGGGCTATCACGCGGTCTGGCTCTATCGGCTCTCGCGCTACAGCCACGAGCGCGGCTGGCGCATGGCGGCCTGGCTGCTGTGGCTGGTCAACGGCTGGTGGACCGGCTCCGATATCCCCCCCTCGAGCCGGATCGCCGGGGGATTGTTCCTCCCGTATCCGTTCGGCGCGGTCATCGCGGGCGCCGTCGGGCGTGACGCGGCCTTCGGCGTGCAGGCCTCGATCGGCGGCCTGTTGAAGGAGCCCGATCAGGATATCGGCGGGGGCCCCGGCCTGCCGCTGCTGGGCGACGGCGTGGTGCTGGAGGCCGGCGCGATCGTGCTCGGTGCGGTGCGGATCGGCGATCGGGCCCGGCTCGGCCCCCGCACCACCATCCTCAAGGACGTCGAGCCCGGCGAGACGGTGATGCCCCAGCCCTGGCGTGCCCTCCCGGGCCGGGGAGCCGCGGCATGACCGGCGCCGTCGTGAACACCGATCCGCACGGTCCGACCGGCTACGCGGAGGTGCGCCGGCTGCTCTCGGCCGACTTCGCCCGCGTCCTGCGCCAGACCACGGGCGGCAAGCCGACCTCCCGGCTGCGACGCCTGATGCACCTGACGCTGCCCGCCATGCAGGTCGCAATCTTCCACCGCGTGGCGCATCTGCTGCACGGACACGGCTGGCGGCGATGCGCGGCCGCCGTCTCGAACCTGTCGCTGCGGTTGACCGGCGCGAGCCTGCATCCCGGATCGCCGATCGGGCCGGGCCTGTTTGTGCCCCACCCGGCCCGCATCGTCTTCTGCGGCAGCGCGGGGATCGACCTGGTGCTGCTTCCCGGGACGCTCGTGGGGCCGCGGGATTGGGTTTTCCCCGGCGCGCCATTCCCCGCGGACGCGCCGCGCCTCGGGGACAATGCCGTGGTCGGGGCCCACGCGGCCGTCCAGGGTGCTGTCACGGTCGGGGCCGGAGCCACGATCGGGATCGGCGTGTGCAGCCTGCGGGACGTCCCCGCCGGCACCGTCACGATGGTGGCGCAGCGGCAGATCCGCAGCCGCTCCGATGTTCCGGAGGGCGGCGATGCAGTTTAGCGCCCACCCTCCAACGTCGGCCCGCCGGTCAGGCCGGCCCGTGCTCGTGTCGGCGGATGGCTTCCCGGCCTCCGCGGGCGGCGCGCCGGGACGGGAGCTGACGGCGGAGCACACCCTCGTAGGCATCGACGATGCCGCGCCAGCCGAACGCGTCCGCGTGCCGGTCGCGAGAGGCCGCCGACATCGCGTCGAGCCGGCTCGGCGCAGCGCGCACAAGGTTCAGGATGCCCCGGCGCAACTCGGTCTCGTCGCCGAAGAACACGGCGCCGTCGCCCGCCACCCAACGGTTGAACGGATTGTCGTGGGCCAGGATCGGCGAGCCGGCGCCGAGGGCCTCGACCAGGGACGGGTTGGTGCCGCCAACCGTGTGGCCGTGGATGTGGAAGCGGGCGTGGAGACGGAGGGCGGACACCCGGTCGGCCTCGTAGATCGCGCCCGCGAAGATCACGTCCGGCCCGCCCGCGGCCTTCACGGCACGGTGGTAGGAATCCGAGTCCATCAGCTTGCCGAGTACGACGAGGGGCAGGCCGGGGCGGATCTCGCTCCAGGCGCGGACGATCTGGAGCACCAGGTTTTCGGGCACGACCCGGGCGATCAGCAGCCCGTAGTCGCGGGGGCGTACGCCGAAGGCGGACAGCGGCGTCGTCGGCGCCTCCAGCACCGGGTCGGCGCCGTACGCGATCGTGGTGATCCGCTTCGCCGCCGTGTTGCGGGCGAGGTGCTTCGCGATCTCCGGATGGTCCGCGACCAGATGCGTGGAGAACAGGCTGCCGAGGCGCTCGTTCAGCCAGAACCACGCCTTTGCGGGCTTCGACCAGCGGTCGCGCTTCCACTCGATCCCGTCCATGTTCATCACGCTGCGCTTGCCCGTGAGGCGGTACAGGATCGAGAACAGGGCCGTGTTGTAGCCGAGCACCAGCGGCAGGGCCGGCCGGAACGCCGCCCGCAGGGTGCATTTGAGGTCGAACACGATCGTGGCGAAGGCGCCGTCGCCCCGCACCGCGACCGGGATCAGCGCGACGCCGCGCCAGACGCTCGGCGGGGTCGGCGTGCTCACCTGGCAATAGACCTCGACCCGCCAGCCCCGCTCGACGAGATCCAGCGCCAGACGCTCGGCCAGGGTCTCGAAGCCCCCATGCGCGGCCGGCACCCCGCGGGTGCCGAGGATCGCCACCGCCGGGCGCCCGTCCGGCCCATCCCAATTCACCACTCCGGCGCGCGTCGCGTCCTCAGAGGAGCCTGAAGTATGGTCACCGTCGAACAGCGCCTGTTCCGGGAGATGGGGGCCGGGGGTTACTCCCGGCAGGACCACCGGATGGAGTACATCGTGCGCGTCAACGCGCTGCTCCGGCCGGATATGCGGGTGATGGAGTTCGGGGCCGGGCGCGGCAAGTGGACCGATGACCCGGTTCCACTGCGCCGGCACCTCGGCGACTTCCGCGGGCGCTGCGCCCACGTCATGGCCTGCGACGTGGACGAGGCGGTCCTCGAGAACAAGTCGGCCGACGAGGTCCGTCTGATCGGCCACGACGGGATCCTTCCATTCCAGGATGGGAGCTTCGACCTGATCTCGGCGTTCTCGGTCCTCGAACATATCGAGCATGCCGATGTCACCGCGGCCGAGCTCGGCCGGGTCCTCGCTCCGGGGGGCTGGCTCTGCGCCTGGACGCCCAACCGCTGGGGCTATGTCGGGGTCGGCGCGCGGCTCATCCCGAAGCGCCTGCACGCACAGGTCCTGCGCTGGGTCGAGCCGCGGCGGGTCGAGATCGACTCGTTCGTGCCGCTCTACACGATGAACACGGAGGCGGCGCGGAAGCGGCTTTTCCCAACTGATCGGTTCGAGCACTTCACCTACAGTTTTGACGGGCAGCCGTTCTATCATGGCGAGAACATCGTCCTGGGCAAGTTCTGGGAGCTGCTGTTCCGGCTCACGCCGGGGCCGTTGAAAGGCTACCACATGGTTTTCATCCGCAAGAAGCCGTGAGTATTTGACGGGATCAAATTCGAAGACTGCGCAGGTGGTTGGAAAACCTGCGCATGTCCTCGGCTTTGCGGGCGAGTTCCGGCTGCCGTTTCAGGCGGCCGGCGAGGCCGTAGGCCAGCGCCCGCAGCGTGAAGCCGAGGCGCAGCGGGGCTACGAAGAAGGCCGGAGAGGACAGGAGCCGGCCGGCGTTGCGGAGGCGGTAGATCCCCGCCAGACCGTCGAGCCAGCGGGCCGAGCGCGTGCCGGCCGAGCCGCCTTGGAGGTGGACGACCGCGATCCCCGGCAGGTAGGCGACCCGCCAGCCGGCATCGCGCAGGCGGCAGCCCCAATCGACGTCCTCGCCGTAGAGGAACAGCGCGCTTTCCAGGCCACCGATCGCCTCGATCGCCTTCCGACGCATCAGGATGAACGCGCCGCAGACCCAGTCCACGTCCAGGGCCTCGCGCCCCCGGGCCTGCCGGCTCGCGAGGTAGAGGCCGCGCAGGCCGAAGCGCCCGGACAGACCGGCGGCATGGACCAGGGTCGAGAGCGGGCGCGGCTCGTAGCCGGCATCGCCGACCTGATGGCGGCCGTCCGGGAAGATCAGGCGCGGACCGACTGCGCCGACATCGGGGTGCGCGTCGAGATGGGTAAGCGTTCCGGCCAGCGCCTCCGGGTCGCGCAGGAACGCGTCGGGGTTCAGAAGCAGGATCGTGTCGCCCCGCGCCGCAGCCAGCGCGACGGCATTTCCCCCAGCGAAGCCGTGATTGGTCCGCTCTGCGATGAGCCGTACCCACGGGAAGGTACCGGCGATCCGCTCCGGCGTCCCGTCCGACGAGGCGTTGTCGACGACGATCACCTCGTAGGATCGGTCGATCCGGCTGGCCGCCAGCAGGCGCAGGCAGGTCTCGATGTCGGCGCCAGTGTTGTAGGTGACGATCAGGACGCTGAGGCCGATGCCGCTCATTGTCGATCTCTCCGCGCTCTGACGGCTGGGCGGTTATGGGCAGCGGACGGTCTCGGACGGATACCCAACGCGGTCGCGGCTCCTTGCCTCTGCGCCGAGAGGGAGCGCGTCGCGCTGCCGATCTCCGCAGCGGCACGGCGCTGCGCCGCCCGCACGCCCGCGATCAGCCCGAGGCCGGTGTAGAGCAGTTCGGCGATGCCGAGGTTCAGGCGGAAGCCCGGGTCGACGAGCCCGTGCAGCAGGTGGGCGATGAGGCCGACCGCGCAGGCGGCCGCGATGGCCGCCAGCGGATCGCCCACCGGTGCGCGCCACGCCGCCCGGAACCCGCGGAAAATCCCGACCGAAAAGACCAGCGCGAAGGCGGTGTAGCCGACGATCCCGACCTCGGTGAGGATCAGGATGTGCAGGTTGTGCACGACGTGGTTCGAGCGGTCGAACAGGCCGGCGAGGCGGGACAGGCCGGTCTGATCGAGCACCGCGAACTGGTTGCCGAAATTGTTCAGCCCGACGCCGAAGATCGGGAATTGCGCGAACAGCGCCAGGGCGGCTGCGTTGAGCGGTCCACGTTGCGCCGCGGAGCCGCCGTCATCCGCGGTCAGGCGTTCCCAGACCAGCGGCCCGGCATAGATCGCCCCGATCCCGGCCGCGACGACCAGAAGGGCGAACACGATCAGGCTCGCCCGAGTGAACAGCCGGTCCCGGTAGACCAGCAGGATCACCAGGGTCGCCGAGAGCGGATAGGTCAGCCAGGAGGCGCGCGACAGGGTCAGCACCACGCCGACGACGGCCGAACCGGCCCCGGCGGCGCCGACGAGGCGCAGGAGTTTCGGGCCCCGAGAGAGGGCTAGCGCCAGTGCCAGCGGCCAAACGAACTCGTAATAATACCCAAGAATATTCGGGTGGACCTTCAGACCGCCGGCGCGGCGCTGCGCGGAGAAGTTGATGTTCTCCTCGACGATCTGCTCCTCGCCGAGCACGGAAAGGCCGAGTTCGGACCCGGAGACGTATTGCAGCCCCGCCACCGCAGTCTGCACCAGGCACAACGCGCAGATCGCCAGCGCGAGGGTGCGGATATCGGCGCCGGACAGGTTCGAGACGGCCACCGAGACGAGGAGCAGTCCGAGGAACCGCCAGGCATCGAACCACAGGTAGGCGGTGTCGGTGGCGTTGGCCAGCGAGAGCAGGCCGGCGGTCAGGAAGGCGAGCTGCGTGAGCACGAGCGGCCGGTCGAGGCGCAGCCCCGAGACCCGCTCCCCGATGCCTGTGACCTTTGAGAGGATCAGCGTCAGCGCCACCAGGAGCGCCACGCTCACGGTCAGTCCGGCACCGCCGCCGATGCTCGGCAGGTATTGGCCGACGGCTTCGAAATGCTGGAAGAAGCTGACATCCAGCTTCACGGTCAGCCCGACCGCGAGGGCGACCAGCAGCAGGGGCGTCAGGCGGTAGCGCTGCCCGGCGATCAGGGCGCCGACCCCGCCGAAGGCAGCGGCCAACCCGACCACGGCGAACTTCAGCGGTGCAGCGCTCAGCGCCACGGCACCGGCCGCCGCCGCGAGGCCGAGGCCGGCCACCGGCAGTGCGCGGAGTGCGCGAACCGGGGCGCCGCTCATCCGAGCCACCGGTACAGCCATTTCGGGATCGGCCGCCGGGTCCCGTTGAGGACGATGCCGAGCGGTGCGCCGCCCGCGGCCTTGAGGTCGGCAAGCGCCCGCTGGGCCACGGCCCGGCGCGTCCGCTCGGCGCCGATCACCACGACGAACCCATCCACGAAGGGCGAGAGCGCCGCCGCGTCGCCGATCTCGGTGATCGGTTCGCAATCCAGGATGGCGAGGTCGAAGCGGTCGTCGACCAGTGCCAGGAAGTCCTCGACGCGGCCGTCGTCAAGGGTCGCCTTCCGGATCGCCCCGGCGCTGCCGGCCGGCACGACGCTCAGGCCGTCGGCGACCGGGTGGACCCCGAGGCTCGGCGCCACGTCCCCGGCGACGATATCGGCGAAGCCTGGCCGGCCCTCGAGCCCGTAAGCCGCGGCCAGGGACGGCCGGGACCAGTTGGTCTCGATCAATGCGGCGGTGCGGCCGCGGCGGGCATAGGCGCCGGCGAGTTCGCGCGCGAGCGTGCTCACCCCCTCGCCGGGTTGGACCGCGGTGATCCCGACGCGTCGCAGCCGGGTCTCGTAACGGCTGAGCTGGACCAGGGCCGGCTCGAGCACGGCGGGGTCGATCATCGGGGCGTAGGCGGCGATCATGCGGCGGCTCCACCGAAGCGCGGCCGCCGCTCGGCGCCGGAGCGCAGCGGGACGGCGGCAAGGACAGGCACGCGCAGGGAGCGGGCGACCTCGGCGGCGCTGCGGTAGGTCTGGGCGAGGATCTCCGCCAGCGCGACGTAGGCCAGGGCGGCGAGCAGCCCGAGCCCGGCCGCGAGGCCGAGGATCAGCGGCCGGTTCGGGCCGGAGGGCAGCCGCGGCGGCACGGCACGCGCCACCAACGCGGAGGAGGTCACGGATTGCGCGTCGAGCCCGGTGCCCGTGCGCAGCGCGTCGATCCGCTTCTGGGTGTCGGTGATCTCGTCGCTGAGCAGGGACTTCTGCTGCGCGAGCCGGCCGTAGGCCAGAGCCGCGTCGCTCTGGCCGATGGCGGCTTTGCGGCGGCTCGCTTCGATCCCCGTGATGGTCTGGATCTTCTCCGCGAGCACCGCGAGCCGCGCCGTGTCGGCGGCGATCAGCGCCTGGTACTTCTGCCGCGTCAGGGCAATGAGGTCCCGGTCGAGGCTGATAAATTCGGGTGCGGTCGGCCTGAACCGGACGGCGATCTCCGCCCGCTTGGTCCTGAGATCGGCCCAGCGCGTGTCGAAGGCCGCCACCGTCGGGTCGGCGTCGGGCGGCGTCGGCTGCCAGCGGTCGGGGCCGGTCTCGCGGGTGCGCTTGAGCCGGGACTCGACGCCTTCGCGCTCGATCTGGGCGGCCGACTTCTGCCGGGCGAGGTCGGAGAGCGTGCCGAGGTCGTTCTGCTGCTCGATCTCGAAGCTGGCGGTGTTGTTGCCCTTCAGGGAGGTCGCCAGCTGCGCGTCGATGGCGGCGAGGTCGGCGCGCGCCCGCTCCAGTTTGCCCTGGTAGAACGTGGCCGGCGTCTCGTCGGCGTAGACCTCGACGTGGCGCCGCTTATAGGCATCGAGCAGCCGGTTCAGCGCCTGGGCGGCGAAGTTCGGGTCCGTCCAGGTGAAGCCGGTCAGGATCACGTCCGTTTCCTTGACGAACACGACCTTGAAGGAGGCGAGATAGGCCTCGTAGAGTTTCTCGTCGGGACTGAGGTGGCGCAGCAGGCCCAGCGCCTCGAACGGGACGCGGGCCGTGTCCACGACCCAGGTCTTGACCGCCTTGGCGCCGCGCATGGCGACCCGGCCCTGGTAGACCAGCCAATCCATCCAGTCCGCGGGGGGCGGGCCGAGGTCGCCCGTCGGGGTGATCGCCTTCAGCGCCGCGAACTCGTCGCGCACGATGCTCGGGTCCCGCAGGATCTCGACCTCGTTGTTCACGTTCTGCGCACGCTCGGAGAACATGTAGTTCTGGTTGGCGCCGCCCTGGACCGGGGCGGCCGCCTTCTCGCGGCCGAGGCGGATGATCAGCTTGGCGTCGGCGGTGTACTCGGCGGGCGTCAGCAGCAGGTAGATGCCGGCCCCCAGGATCGCGGCGGCCAGGATCAGGAGGGCCGGCCGGATGTGCCGGAACAGGGCCGCCAGGGCGTCGCGGAGGTCGAAGGCGGGGCCTTCGACGTCCTCGGGGGCGGCCCGGTCGGGCCGGGACATGTCGGACTTCGTCACGTCCCGGACCTCACGGTGGCGCTGGTGGAGGTGTTGGCGGACGGGCCGGTGATGTAGTTCACGCCGAAGCCGGTGCCGTTGAAGAGCAGGATCTGGCGGACCACGAGGTCGACGGCGCGGGCGGTCTTCGCCAGCAGCGAGGGCGGCACGTAGACCGTGGCGTTCGGGGGCACGATGATCGAGTCGGCCAGCCCCGGCTCGCCGATGTCGACGATGCGGACGCTGCCCGCGGCCCCGCCATCGAACCGGATGATGCGGACGGCATCGCCCGCGGCGGTCGGCAGGATGCCGCCGGCCGAGCCGAGCACCTGCGCCAGCGTGCGGGCACCCTGCAGGGTGACCGGCCCGGGGGCCCGGACCTCGCCGAACACCATCGTGTTGGCCGGCACCAGGCTCGCCAGCCGCACGCTCGTGCTCACCGTGGCGAGCTGGCGGTGGTAGGCGGCGGTGAGGTTGCTGGCGACCTCGGCCACGGTCCGGCCGGCGGCCTGGACCGGCGGGACCATCGGCAGGTTGATCTTGCCGTCGGGCTCGATCGCCAGGACCTTCACGCGGCCCATATCGGCCCGCTGGGTGAGATCGCGGAAATCATCGGTCACGGTTCTGAATTTGCGCAGCATGATCGTGACGACCGGGTCGATCAGTACGTCGTCGTAGGTGCTCTTGATCAGCGTGGCGGCGGACTCGGGCGACAGACCGGCGACCTTGATGCCGTTCTTGCCCGGCAACGAGATCCGGCCATCCGGTCGGACGATCACCGTACGGTTGTATTCCGGGTGGGTACGGAAATCGACGTCGAACTCGTCGCTCGGGTTGAGCCGGTAGGTCGGCTGGACCACGCTGGAGTCGATCAGGAACGAGACTTCGAGGTTGTCGCCGACGTTCAACCGGTAATTGGCGAGACCCAGGCGCATGGTGCGCCCGACCTCCTCCTCGGCGGCGGCGACGACAGAGGGCGGCACGGCATCGGCGATCGAGCCGGTCTGGGTCACGTCCGGGCCGGACCGCCCAGCCGAGCGGGGTTTGCCGGAGGACATGCAACCGCTCAACAGCGGTGCGCAAGCGAGCACCGCCAGCGCGGCGGCGCGGCATCGCGGATGATCCGCGACGCAGGATGCCCGGGGGGCGCGCCGGGTCGCCGCGCCGAGGAACGCAGACAGGGAAAACGCCATCGACCTTCAGCCGCACCATGCTCGACTGCGCCCGTCCGATGACAACTCGTGATCGAACCGCGCAGAGCGATACAATCGACGGGTTTGGTTAACGAGGCTTGAAGCTCGCCCCGCTCAACTCTATCAGAAGTTGTGAAAGCCGGCCTGTGGCAAACTGCGGAGCCCGCGCATGCGGACAGGCCGCGACAGCTGCGCGCCGGACGCATCGGCTCGTCGAAGGCGGCGCTTGCGTGGTGGCGGTGCCGGCCAACGGAACGACCCTGCTTGCAGATGGATCTTAAGGAACGGTCACGCTCGGATTTCAGGATCCTTGCCGCCCGGGATCGTGCAACGGTCCGTCTTAGGCATGCGGTGACGGCGCGCTGAGCCGGATCCAATCAGATGCGGTGTCCGATCCGAACGCAGTCGGCGCGATGACTGTCGATCGATCTAAAGGTTCGATCGAAAAGTGTATCTCCTAAGTCTCTTGCCCAAGCTTGAGCGATCGGTTAACAATAACTTGATCGAATCGCCTTGGATATTAAGACGAGGCTGGGGCGGCGCGGTCCTGAATGCCGGCATTCACCGGCCCGGAGTCGAGCGCCATGCCCGGCCTGAACCCCGCGCTGTTCGCACGCCTCAGCGACGACCTCGAGGCGTCCTTTCAGGAGGACCTGGAGGAGGCGGTGGTCGATCCGGCGCGCTGGCCCGATCTGATCGAGCGCGTGTCGCTGGCGTCCGGGAGCGAGGGCGCGCTGCTCCTGCGCACCGACCGGACGGCCCTGGATGCGCTCACCACGGCCTCGCTCGCCGAATCCTCGAAGCGCTACTTCGAGGAGGGCTGGCATCGGGAGGATCACCGCTTCCGCGGCATGCCGATGATCCGCGCCCGCGGCATCGCGGTCGATCAGGACTTCACCACCCCCGAAGAGATCCAGCGGCTGCCGTTCTATCAGGATCTGCTGGCCTCCAGCGGGCTGCGCTGGTTCGCCGGGATCGGCTTCGAGGTGAAGGGCCGGCTCTGGTGCCTGGCCCTGCAGCGGACGGTGGCGCAGGGCCTGTACGAGCCGCACGAGCAGGCGCGCCTGGCTACCCTGTCGCCGCTGCTCCGGCGCGCGGGCCTCCTCACCGCGATGGTCGAGAAGGCGCGTTTGGCCGGCCTGACGCAGGCCTTCGACATCATCGAGCGAGCGGCCATGATCCTCGATTCCGAGGGGCGGGCCGTGCACTGGAACACGGCGTTCGGGGCACTCCTCGGCCGCGACCTGAGGCTCGCAGGTGGGCGCCTGGCCGTCGAGGAAGGTGAGGCGGCACGCCAGTTGGAGGCGCTGTCGCGGCCGTCCGGGCGGGCGCCGATCTCCGCGATCGTGGTGTCCCGCCGGGACGCTTCGCCGATCGTGCTCCACGTGGTCCCGCTGGTCGGTCCGAGCCGCGGCCTGTTCGCGGGCGGGAGCACGCTGCTGATGGCCAGCATTCCCGGGACCATGACGGCGCCCGCCGCCTTCGTTCTTCAATCCGCCTACCGGTTGACCCCCGCGGAGGCGCGCCTCGCTCAAGCCTTGTCCGATGGGATTCCCCTGGCGGAGGCGGCGAGCCGCTTCGCGATCACCGCCGCCACCGCGCGCTCGCAGCTGAAGGCGATCTTCGCCAAGACCGGCGTGACCCGGCAATCGGATTTGCTCCGGCTCGTGATGGGCTTGGCGCGGTAGTTCGCCGTCTGACGGGTTGCGGAACGGGTCGCCTCGCGAGGCCGTTTCAACCAACACGACAGGAGACAACACCATGACGTATCGGATCGCACTGGCCTCCGCGCTGACGATCGGAGCTCTCGCGATCGGCGCCCCCGCCGAGGCGAAGGGGTGTCTCAAGGGGGCGGTGGTCGGCGGCGTCGCCGGCCATATGGCCGGACACGGCAAGATGGGCGCCGCCGCCGGCTGCGCGATCGGTCATCACCGGGCCAACAAGAAGGACAAGCAGGGCTGATCGCATCCCCGCAAGCACCGCCGCGCCGCGACCGGCGCGGCGGTGGTCCGAGATGACCGGCACGGCCTTGTGAAGCCGGATCCCCAGCCGGGGATCCGGCTTCACGCGTTTCTGAAGGGGGGCTCGGTCGGCGGGGCCGAAACCCGATCGGTGACGACGTCCGATGACGGCGATCCCTTGACCGCTCATTGGAGTTGTTCTAATTAAGATCTGTAGGCGGGCGGCCAGCGATCGGTCCCTGCCGCAAGCCATTGCGACGACGGAGAGAGACGATGACCGGTACCGCGAACGCCGCTTGCGAGAGCTGCCGCTTCTTCGACGACCACAAGCTCAACGGCGCCCAGGCCCAGGGCGACGAGGGCCTCTGCCGCTTCAACCCGCCGGTCAGCCAGCCGGCTCCCCAGTCCAAGGGCTTGTGGCCGGTGGTGGCCTCCAAGGATTGGTGCGGCCACTTCACCGCCGAGATGTCCGCCGCCGAGTAACTGGAGCGCGCGGCCCCGCGATCGCGGGGCCGGGTGGGCGTCCATCCCCGCGCCGTCCTGCACCGCGATCCACCCGTGACGACCCGCGCGCGATCACCCGGCCCCACGGGGTGGTCGCGCATTGCCGTTCTGGCTCCGGCAGCCGTATGGTCGGGCCATGAGCCACGCGATCCGCCCCGCGACCCAGGCCGACATCCCGGCGATTGCGGCCATCTACGGCGATGCCGTCCGGACCGGCACGGCGAGCTTCGAGCTGGAGCCGCCGGACGCCGTGGAGATGGGGCGCCGTTTCGCCGTCCTGAACGACGGCGGGTTCCCCTACCTCGTGGCTATCAGCGGCGGTGCGGTCTCCGGCTACGCCTATGCCGGTCCCTATCACCAGCGCGCGGCCTATCGTTCGACCCTCGAGGATTCGATCTACGTCGCTCGCTCCGCCCGGGGTACCGGCGTCGGACGCGCCTTGCTCGGCGCATTGATCGTCGAAGCCGAACGGATCGGCGGCCGGACGATGGTCGCGGTCATCGCCGAGAGCGACTCTCCCGCCTCCGTGGCGCTCCACGCCGCCTTCGGTTTCACGCCGGTCGGCACCCTCGCGGGCGTGGGCTACAAGCACGATCGCTGGCTCGATGTGACCTTGATGCAGCGACCGCTCGGACCCGGCCGGAGCGCCCCGCCGACCCGCACCTGACCGGCCGGCTATCGGCACGAAGACTGGTCATCGCGGCTCAGCCCAAGACTGCACCGTCATGATGCGGACAACTTCGCGCGAGAGACGGCGGGCAGGACGCGCAAGCCGCCCGGTGCTCGGCCCGGCGAGAGCGCGATGACGCGAGCGCGGGGGCCGTCCGCAAAGTGGGTGGTCTTGTTCCTTCGGGGCGCGCGAGGCAGGGGAGTTCGGGTATGATGATGTCTTCGATCGGTCGGCGGGTTGCGCCGCTCGCGGCCCTGGCGCTCGCCGCGCTCGGGTCGCCCGCGCATGCCGCGACACCGGCTGACCCCAGCGGCACCTACATCACCGAGGATGGCCGCGCCCGCGTCCGCCTCGAAAAGTGCGGCACCGCCAACGACCGGCTGTGCGGTTACGTGGTCTGGCTGAAGGTCCCGCTCAACGACAAGGGCGAGCCCCGGATCGACTTCAAGAACCCGGATCCGAAGAAGCAGGCGCGCCCCTCGCTCGGCCACCAGCTGATCCTGGGCCTGAAGCCGAACGCCGACGCCCATTACGAGGGCAAGATCTACAATTCCGAGGACGGCAAGTCCTACGACGTCACCATCTGGACCGACGCGCCGAACGAGTTGACGGTTCGGGGCTGCCTGATCGCCTTCCTGTGCAAGTCGCAGACCTGGAACAAGGTCGTCGACCTTCTGCCCGGCCAGCTTGCCGGCGCGACCAACACGCCGAACGGCCCGCGCAGCGACCCGGAATTCGCCACGACCTCGCCTCGGCCCGCCGCCAAGGCAGGCGCTAAGCCGTCGGCCAAGCCCGCCGCGGCCGACGCTCCGGCCCCGCAATGAGCGAGGAGGAGCATCGTCGCGGTTTAGAGACGGGCGACCGTCCGACGGCACGATGCTCCGGCGGCGCTCAATCGTCGAGCGCCGCGTAGGTCAGGACCCGCAGCTCCCGCCGGATCGGCAGTGCCGAGGACGGTACGAGCTGCGTCATGAGCACGACCGAGAGATCCTCGGCCGGGTCGATCCAGAAGGCCGTCGAGGCCAGGCCGCCCCAGGCGACCTCGCCGGGCGTGCCGAGGATCTGGGCTCGGGCCGGGTCGAGCATCACGGAGAAGCCCAGGCCGAACCCGATCCCCGAGTAGGAGGTCTCGGCGAAGCGCGGCGTGCCCATGGCCGCCAGATCCCCCGTGAGATGGTTCGCAAGCATCAGCGCGACGCTCTTCCGGCCGAGCAGGCGGTTCCCGTCGAGGGTGCCCCGGTTGAGGATCATGCGGCAGAAGCGCTGATAGTCCGATGCGGTCGAGACGAGTCCGCCGCCGCCGGACGCGATGGCCGGGACTCTCGCGAAGCTGGTCTCCACGGAATCGTCGAACAGCCTTAGTTGGCGCGCGCGGTCATACGCGTAGGTCGCGCAGAAGCGCGGCATCAGCTCGGGCCGGACGTGGAAATCCGTGTCGACCATGCCGAGCGGGCGGATCACCTCATCGCGCAGATAGTCCGCGAACGGTCGGCCGGTGAGGGCGGCGACGTACTGGCCGAGCACATCGGTGGCGACGCTGTAGTTCCAGGCGCTGCCCGGCTGGGCGAGCAGCGGCATCCGGGCGACCCGGGCGGTCATGTCGGCGAGGCTGCCTTCCGGCGCCAGGAAATCGACCCCGTGCTCACGATACTGCGCGTCGACGAGGGTCGCCTCCATGAAGCCGTAGGTCAGGCCCGCCGTGTGGGTGAGGAGATCGCGCACGGTGATCGGACGACGCGCCGGCTCGGTCTCCAGCTTCGCCCGGTTGCCGCCCACGGCCACGCGCATCTCGGCGAAGTCCGGCAGCACCCGGGCGACCGGATCGTCGAGCTGGAACAGGCCCTGCTCGTAGAGCTGCATCACCGCCACCGAGGTGAGCGGCTTGGTCATCGAGTAGATCCGCGTCACCGTATCGAGGGTGAACGGCGTTCCGCGGGCGAGGTCGGCTTGTCCGCAGGCGCGGGCGAAGGCGATGCGGCCCCGCCGTGCCACGGTGACCGACAGGCCGGCGAGCCGACCCTCCGCCACGAGCCGGTCCATCCACGGCGCGATTCGGGCGAGCCCCACCGGGCTGAGCCCTGCGCCCTTCGGGTCGATCTCGGTCAGCGCGCTCATGTCGTCTCCTCGGGCCGGTGCGGCTCGACCAGGAGGATAAAGCGCGGCTCCAGCGAGATCACCAGCCCATCGTGCCCGGGCCGCCCTTGAACGGGCCGACGATGCCGGGGGTGATCCAGCCGCCGTAGAAGGTTCCGGGCTGCGGCGTGACCCGAGCAGCGCCGACGAAGCAGGCATCCATCGGCAAGGCGTAGAACGCGACGTAGCCGGCGATCGCGTCGAAACCCGCCGTCGGATCGGGGTAGGACCACGCGGCGCTGGGCGCGAGACGGTCGCCGCCATGCACGTCGAACAGCACGGCTTGGCCCTTCCACTCGCAGATGCCGCCGCGGCGCGGCCCCGAGAGAGCGCCGGCCAGCACGTCGCCGGGCGGCAGGTAGTAGGTTGGAGGATGGGACGTCTCCAGCACCCGGTAGCCGGCGTCCGTCTGCGCGATCTTCATCCCGCCGAGCACCACCCGGAGCGTCTCCGTCACGCGCTCCAGCCGGGGCGGCCGCGGGTAATCCCAGACGCTCTGCTGGCCGGGCTGGATCGGATCGGGAACGGGGCGTGCGAGCGGGCGTGCCATGACGCCCCTTGCGTATATCGTATCCACATTGAACGCTAGGTTGAAGCTTCTCACCGTTCCGCGAACAGCCGCCTCGTGCTAGCCCGGGGCCGACATTCACGGCCCCGGGACCGACCGCGATGGACATCGCTCTCTTCCTCGACTTCGACGGCACCCTCGCGGAGATCGCCCCGCGGCCGGACGCGGTGCAGGTCGAGCCCGGACTGGTCGAGGCCCTGGAGCGGCTGCGCGACCGGCTCGGCGGGGCGCTCGCGATCGTCACCGGCCGGCCGGTCTCGGTGATCGACGGCTTCCTGGCACCCTCGCACCTTGATGCTGCCGGGCTTCACGGCGTCGAGCATCGGGTAGGCGGAGCGTTGTCGGGGGGGCAGGCGGAGGACCATCCGGAGCTGCGCCGTCAGGTCGAGCGCCTTCGTGCGGAGAGCCAGGCGCTCGCCGACGTCCTGATCGAGGACAAGGGCGCCTCGGTGGCGGTGCATTGGCGGCTGGCGAGCGCGGACGATGCCGGCCGGGCCGAGGCGCTGGTCAAGGACGCGGCCGCGTCGCTCGGGGGCGCCTACCGGCTCCAGCTCGGCAAGGCGGTGGGCGAGATCGTGCCGGCCCACGCCACCAAGGCCCATGCGATCCGCGCCTTCATGGAGCGATCCCCCTACGCGGGTCGCCGCCCGGTGTTCTTCGGCGACGACCGGACCGACGAGATCGCCTTCGAGTCCGTGAACGCGGATGGCGGCATCGCGGTCCGGGTCGGCGACGGCGACACCGTGGCCACCCGGCGCCTGCCCGACCCGGCCGCCGTCCGCGCCCTGCTGCGGGACTGGGCCGCGGGCGGCCGCATCGATCCCGAGGCCCTGCCGCCGGCCTGAACCCGCCCTATCATTCGCGGCGCGGCGGCAGGCACGCTGTCTGCCTCGCGGTGAGCCCGCCCAGGAAAAGGCTACGCGTCGATGTTCGAATTCCCGGTTCTCATCGGTGACATCGGGGGCACCAACGCCCGTTTCGGCCTGATCGCCGAGAAGGGTGCCGCGCCCCAGCTCCTCTCCCACGAAGCCACCGCCGAGCATCCCGATCCGTCCCACGCCATCAAGGCGGCGCTGGCCAAGAGCGGCGACGCTCTGCCGCCCCCGCGCTCGACCATCCTGGCGATGGGCGGACGGGTCGACGGGCCGGAGCCGCAGCTCACCAACGCGCACTGGCGGATCGGCGGCGAGCGCATCGCGAAGGATTTCGGGCTCTCCTCGGCGGTGGTGGTGAACGATTACGTGCCGGTCGCGGCCGGCGCGGCCGATATCGAGCCGCACGATCTCACGCCGGTCGGGCCCTGTCCGGCCGTGCCGGGCGGCGCCCGCGTCGTGCTCGGACCCGGCACCGGCTTCGGGGCGGCGGCCCTGGTGCCCTACGCCGCTCATCTGGCGATCGTCTCCACCGAGGCCGGGCATACCGATATCGGCCCGGCGGACGCGTTCGAGGAGAAGGTCTGGCACGCGTTGGAGCGCGTCGAGGGACGCGTGACCGTCGAGGCGGTGCTGTCAGGCCCGGGCTTGGCGCGGCTGCACGCGGCGGTGGCGCATGTCCGCACCGGCCGGCCGCACGACAAGATCGATCCGGCGGCGGTGACCGACGCCGGGCTGAACGCGTCGGACCCGCACGCCGCCGAGGCGCTGGAGCTGTTCGGCCGTCTGCTCGGCCGCGTCTGCGGCGACCTCGCCCTGACCTTCCTGGCCACCAGCGGCGTTTATATCGGCGGCGGCATCGCCCCCCGCATCGTCAAGGTTCTGGAGGAGAGCGGGTTTCGCAACGCGTTCGAGCGCAAGGCGCCCTTCGCCGCGATGATGCGCCAGATCCCGACCAGCGTCATCACGGTCCAGGATCCCGCCTTCCGGGGCCTGGCGGCCCTCGCCAATGAGGGAAGGCGTTTCGTCTACCACGGGCAGGTGTGGCGGAAGGAGGGTTGATCAAGCCCCGTCAGGCAGCCCTCCAGGCCACCTGACGGTCTTCGATGCTCAAGCCGCCGCGAGCGGCTTCGAGACGTCCTCCAGGGACTTGCCCTCCGCAGCCGTTCCCCAGACGCCGCCGACGATCGCGGCGATCAGCATGAGCGCGGCGCCGAGCCCGTAGCCGAACAGCACCCAGTCGCGGGAGCCGGTCTCGACCAGGCTGCCGAACAGGAGCGGGCCTGAGACGCCGCCGATGCCGGTGCCGACCGCGTAGAAGGCCGCGATGGCCAGTGCCCGGATCTCCAGCGGGAAGGTCTCGGAGACGGTCAGGTAGGCCGAGCTCGCCGCCGCCGAGGCGAAGAAGAACACGACCATCCAGGCCGCGGTCTGCCCCACCGGACCGACCACATCGAGCCGGAACAGCAGGCCAACGGCCACGAGCAGCACCGCCGAGATGCCGTAGGTGAACGCGATCATCTGGCGCCGGCCGATCGTGTCGAACAGCCGCCCGAGGAGCAGCGGGCCGAGGAACGAGCCGAGCGCGAACGGCAGCAGGTACCAGCCGACGCTGTTGCCCGGCACATCGTAGAACCGCTCCAGCACCAGTGCGTAGGTGAAGAACAGCGCGTTGTAGAAGAACGCCTGCGCGACCATCAGGGCGAGGCCGACCATCGTGGCCAGCCGGTTCGTCACGAACAGGGCCCGGAACACCTCCGACAGGGGGGTGTGGTCCCGGGTCCGGACCTTCATGCGCTTGCTCTCGTCCACCGGCGGCAGGGTGACGCCCTCGTCGGTGAAGCGCTTCTCGATACCGGTGACGACCCGGTCGGCCTCTGCGGCGTAGCCGTGGGTGGCGAGCCAGCGCGGGCTCTCGGGGATCCAGGTGCGTAGCAGCAGGATCACGAGGCCGATGGCGCCGCCGGTGAAGAACGCCACGCGCCAGCCCCAGGCCGGATCGATCACCTCGGGCCGCAGCAGCACGATCGACATGAACGAGCCGAGCGCGGCGCCGATCCAGAACGAGCCGTTGATGACCAGGTTGGTCCAGCCGCGGACCCGGGCCGGGACCAGCTCCTGGATGGTCGAATTGATCGCCGTGTACTCGCCGCCGATGCCCGCACCGGTGAAGAAGCGGAAGACGCAGAAGCTGGCGACGTTCCAGGACAGGCCCGTGGCCGCGGTGGCGACCAGGTAGAGGGCCAGGGTGATGAAAAACAGCTTCTTGCGGCCGATCCGGTCGGTCAGCCAGCCGAAGCCGAGCGCACCGGTCACGGCGCCGACGAGGTAGCAGGAGGCTGCCAGGCCGACGTCGAACTCCGAGAACGACATCGGCGGCTGGCGCAGGGCGCCCACCAGGGATCCGGCCAGCGTCACCTCGAGCCCGTCCAGGACCCAGGTGATGCCGAGCGCCACGATGACGAGCACGTGGAAGCGACCCCACGGCAGCCGGTCCAGGCGCGCGGAGATATCGGTGTCGATGACGCGTCCGATCTCCGCGCGCTCGGGTGTCCCGGCACCCCCCTCAACCTTGCTCGCCATGCTCGCGCATCCTCCCGACGGGTTCGTTTACCGTGCCTCAAGACCGGGTGTTTACCGCGACTCGACGCAGGTGTTGGGAACAGGTTGGGAATCGATTCGGTTCGATCCCGTCTTCACGCGTGATGGGCACAGGTGACGTGTCCACGCGGGTTCCCTGTCATGTTCGCTCCGTCACCTCGTTCCGGGCCCTTGCGCCGGTCCCGTTACGGCCTGCTTGCCGCCGTGACGGTGGCCGGGCTCGCCACCGTGCCCACGGAGGGCGCCGACCGCCATCTCGACAGGCCGAAACCGCGGATCGAGATGGCGGCGGCCGAGCGGTGGCGGTTGCGGCCCACCGAGGTTGCAGTGCCGATCACCACCGGCAGCCTGCGCAAGCGCATCGCGACCGCGATCCCCGAGGACCGCCGCAGCGTCCGCTTGGTCTACCCGGCGCTGATCGAGGCCCGCTGACGGCGGGGTGCCGCCGAGCTTGGCGATCGCGCTCCGGGCAGGCACAGCGGCTGCATCGCCCGGATCGGGCATGAGCCGAAATGTCGACGGAGGTCTGGGATGGCGGAGGTTGTCGCGCTGGTCGGCTGCAAGGGGCCCGACCAGGAGGCGGAGTACCTGCAGATCCTGTCGGCCGCGATGCCGGGTGAGCGGCTGGTTCCGTTCCGGCTGATGGCGGAGGCCGAGCGTGCGGCCGCGCGGGTCGCCATCGTGGCCAACCCCGATCCCGCGGAGGTCGCCGCCCTGCCGAGCCTGGTCTGGGTGCAGAGCCTGTGGGCCGGCGTGGAGAAGCTCGTCGGCGCCTTCGACCGGCCGCTCCCGATCGTCCGGCTGGTGGATCGCGAGATGGCCCGGGCCATGGCGGAGGCGGTGCTGGCCTGGACCCACTATCTCCAGCGCGACATGCCCACCTACGCGCGCCAGCAGCGCGAGCGGGTCTGGCGGCCGCACCCCTACCGCAAGCCCGCCGACACGGTGGTCGGCCTGCTCGGCCTCGGGGCGCTCGGCACCGCGGCGGCCGGGCGGCTCACCGGCGCGGGGTTCCCCGTCACCGGTTGGAGCCGGACGCCGAAGACCGTCCCGGGCATCGGCACGTTCCACGGTGGGGACGGCCTCGGGGCGATGCTCGGCGGCTGCGACATCCTCGTCTGCCTGGTGCCGCTGACGCCGGAGACGCGCGGCCTGGTGAACGATGCGCGGCTCGCGGCGCTCAAGCCCGGGGCGGCGCTGATCAACTTCGCCCGTGGCCCGATCGTGGTGACCGAGGACCTGATCGCCGCCCTCGATTCCGGTCACCTGTCGCACGCGGTGCTCGACGTGTTCGACACCGAGCCTCTGCCGGCCGGATCCCCGCTCTGGACCCATCCGGGCGTGACCGTGCTGCCGCACATCTCCGGCCCCACCGACATGGACTCGGCGGCCACCACGGTGGCGGCCAACCTGCGGGAATACCGCAGCACCGGTCATCCGCCGGAGGGCGTCGATGCGGGGCGAGGGTATTAGATCCTGAACCCGATCGCAGGAAAAGAGTGCGGTTCGCATCCGACACGTTTAGGTCGTTCAAGCATAACGTAGTCGATCTAGGAGCTTTCTCCTGCGATCATGCTTCCACGGAAGACGCCTTAAGTAGCTTCACATCAATTTGCATTCTATCGACAATTACAAGTTGACGGTAAAAACAGTGTGCCACAATTTTGCGGCCGCAATTTTTTCATAATGCTGTTGCACTAATTTTTTTTCGAACCGCATTCCGTTGGCAATGAGTGCAAATATTATGAATATATCGAGACCGGTTATTGCAGCGTTGCTGATAATACTTTTTGCATCGGCGACGTCCGTTGCTGATACTCGGAATGGCGAGCAAATTTTTCTAAATCGATGTGCTATATGTCACGGCAAAGACGTGCAAGGTACAGGCCCCTTAGCCAGTAAAAGCACTCCTGTCACTCCTGATCTCACAACGCCCCAGTTTAAGAAACGTCTAAGCAGCTATCCTGGTGTAATTGTATCATCAATAATACTGCGTCCCAATGGCGACCTAATTTCAAAAACATGACGGGAAAACAATGTGCGGATACCTGCTTTCTCATGGACGGTAAAAAATTTTCGCGACCTGAATGATTATCTGTCCGAAACGATCTCAAAAACAAAATGACTGTTGTGTCGCGTAACTTTTGAGTTCCGCGAAAAGGATTTTGAGTCCTGATAAGCCAAGGGGCCAGTCACAAGCAGAGCGGGTTGCCTTCAGGCATGAAAGCCAGATTTTTCAAGATGTTGGGCCGCGAGCCAGGACAGGGCGTCGAGCTGGTCCGCACTGCCCTTTTCCCGGGCGCATGCAGCGCCTGCGGAATGCGACCTGGGACCCAGCACAGGACGGCACGCAGCGTCCGTTTCATCAACTTCTGCCGCTGGCGCGGCACTTCGTGTGCTGGGTCCCGGATCAGGTTCCGCTTCGCTTCACCTGTCCGGGAAAGAGGGGGGGCGCGTGACCTGCTCGGGAGGGTCGATCCCACGACGCGCATCTGGCGAGACGCCTTGAATGGGCTGGCATGAAAGCCTCGTCTGAAAAGCAGTGGCCGGCTTTCGAGATGAGCTCCCATCACTGCCCTACGCGGCCGAGGCGACCGCCGGAGAGATCCGCTTGCGCGCCTTCGAGTCGGTGGTGCCCAGGAAGGCCTGGGCCTCTTCCTTGCGCTCGAACACGTGGGGGGCGACGCCGCGTCGGGTCAGCGCCTCCTCCATTTTCAGGCGCAGGAACGCGCTGGTGACGTAGCGCGTCGTGGTCGCGTAGTAGTTCGCCTGGAGATACTGGATCATCCCGGCATAGTCGTCGATCAGGTTCTCGTTGAGCCGGAAACCGTCGTGGTTGATCACGGCGTTGACCCGCTGGCCGGCCTTGCGGCAGGCCCCGACGATGCTCATGCGCAACTCGTCCATGTCGCTCTTCACCCGGCAGTACCAGCCTTCCAGGTTGATGAAGAGGATGTTGCGCTCGCCGTCGTAGCTGATGCGCGAGGACAGATCGAGGTTGAGCAGATCGGAGAGCAGTTCCATCGGTTCGTCGCGGAAGATGCGCGGGTCCATGAGCACAGGATTGCGCACCACCGGCTTGAAATCCATGTGGGCGAGGATGTCGCGCTCGATGTCGATGCCGGGCGCGACCTCGATCAGCTCCAGGCCGTCGGCAGTCAGCTGGAACACGCAGCGCTCGGTGACGTAGAGGACCGGCTGCGAGCGTTCCACCGCGTAGGGGCCCGAGAAGGTGTTCTGCTGGACCCGGGTGACGAACTTGCGCGCCCGGCCCTCGCTGACGATCCGGACCACGCCGTCGTCCACCGCGATCTCCAGCCCGCCCGCCGTGAAGGTGCCGGCGAACACCACGGTGCGGGCGTTCTGCGAGATGTTGATGAAGCCGCCGCAGCCGTTGAGCTTGCCGCCGAACTTCGACGTGTTGACGTTGCCGGCCTCGTCGCACTCGGCCATGCCCAGGCAGGTCATGTCGAGGCCGCCGCCGTCGTAGAAGTCGAACATCTGGTTCTGGTCGATGATGCAGTCGGCGTTGGTGGCAGCCCCGAAGCTGGAGCCTGAGGCCAGCACGCCGCCGACCGCCCCGGCCTCGGTGGTGAGGGTGATGTAGGGGGTGATCTTCTCCTCGTTGGCCACCGACGAGATGCCCTCCGGCGCGCCGACCCCAAGATTGACCACGCCGTTCGGCGGCAGCTCGAAGGCGGCCCGGCGGGCGATGATCTTGCGCTCGTTGAGCGGCATCCGCTTGATGCCGGTGACGGGCACGCGGATCTCGCCGGCGAGCGCGGCGTCGTGCATGACGCCGTAGTTCATGCGGTGCATCTCGGGCTCGGCCACCACGACGCAGTCGACCAGGATGCCGGGCACGCGCACGTCCTTGGGCAGCAGGTAGCCGTCCTCGACGATCCGCTCGACCTGGGCGATGACGATGCCGCCGTTGTTGCGCGCCGCCATGGCCTGGGCCAGGCAATCCAGCGTCAGCGCCTCCTTCTCGTAGGAGAGGTTGCCCGACGGATCGGCCGAGGTGGCGCGGATGAAGGCCACGTCGATCTTGGTGGCGGTGTAGAACAGCCACTCCTCGCCATCGACCTCGACCAGCTTGACGATGTCCTCCGTGGTCAGCGTGTTGACCTTCGCGCCGCCGTGGCGCGGATCGACGTAGGTCTGCAGGCCGACCTTCGAGAACAGGCCGGGCTGGCCCGCGGCGCAGGCCCGGTAGAGCTGCGAGATCACTCCCTGGGGCAGGTTATAGCCGCGGATCAGGTTGTTCTGCGCAGCCTGCGCGACCTTCGGCATCCGGCCGAAATTGGCGGCGATGACCCGCGCGAGCAGGCCGTCATGATGCAGGCGTCCGGTGCCGAGGCCTTTGCTGTCGCCCGCTCCGGCGGTCATGATCAGGGTCAGGCCGCGCGGCGAGCCGGTCTCGACGAAGCGCTTCTCCAGCGCCGCGTGCAGCGCCTCCGGGATGCAGCTCTGGACGAAGCCCGTGGTGGTCACGACGTCGTTCACGCGGATCAGCGCGATCGCCTCGTCCGCCGTGATGACCTTGTTCTTCTTCATGAAGCCCACGATCCTCCCTCCGGCCCGGATGTCCGGACGGCGTGTGCGCCGTCCGTCTCCGAGTCTGTTAGCGGCCGGCGACGCAGAGCCCGCAGGGTTCAGCGCATTGTCGACCAAATTTCTGACCGTCAGCACTGTTGCGCCGCATCAAAGATTTGCGGCATTGCAGTAAAAACAAGCCCGTGACGTCATGCTAACGCATAATGACCCGGACGTGCTGCTGAAAAAGTCTTTGGCGTAGGGTCAGAAAAATTGTGTGACCGCATTGCCCACCCTGATGGGGTGATGCTTTTGGGCTCCTGGCGAGCCGGTCGGACTGGTATGTCCCGCCTCGAACCCGGCTTGAGATGCGCGCCGCGACGGCGCAGCCTTATCGGCCGGGCGGTGCGGTCGCACTCGCCGCACTCAACACGGCTTTCACGGTCGCGGTCGCCACGTCGCTGTCGATCGCCACGCCGAACACCGGGCTGCCGTCCGCGAGGGTGCATTCGAGATAGGCCGCCGCCTGCGCATCCGAACCACGCCGGAGCGCATGCTCCGAATAATCCACCACTGGTGCCAGCAAGCCCGGATGCTCCACGCCCTGCCGCTGCTGGCGGAGGGCCGGGCCATCCTCTCGGTCGCGCTGGATTGCGGCTACGACAGTCCGAGCGCCTTCGCGGCCGTATTCCGACGCTCCTTCGGGCGTCCGCCGGGCGCGTACTTCCGGCCGCCGCCTGTGGAGAGCGTCGACCGGGGTTGATCGCGACGTCGCGGATCAGGCCGATGGGCGGTTCTGACGCCGCCTCCGCTGGCGAGAACGTGACACCCGGGCGCGCCCGCCTGGGTGAACCTCGGCTGCGGACGCCCGTTGATCGCCGGCCGCCGATCCCCGCACACCCGCGGGGCGGATCGGCCACGGATATCGAAGACCGTTCATGGGTTGGCCTCGCCGTATCCTCCTCACCGCCGGGCTCGCGACCGTCGCGGCCGGTGTCACGATCAGTTTCGGGCGCTTCAGCTACGCGCCGATGCCCGACAGGGCCGACCTGCTCAACCCCGATCGCTATCCGATCCAGACCGCCTTCGACGTCCTCGGACGCCGGGTCTCGCGTGCGGAGGCGGACCGCCTCAACGGCACCGAGGCCGGCCGGAAGGAACTCTCGGCCAGCAACGGCGCCGTGGCGATCGATCCCGCCATGGTCGAGCGCGGGCGGCAGGCGTTCTACCAGGAGACGTTCGGCAACGAGGTCTTCCTCACCGACGTGATGGGCATGCTCGACGGCGGCCTGACGCCCACCGCGGTTGCCCTGGCGGTGGCCAAGCTCCGCGGGCAGGGCACCACGAACCTGCAGGTCGCCATGGCGCGAGACATGCGCGTCGGCGACCGCACCTACCGCAAGGGCGAGCTGCTCCCAACCGGGCTCGACGTGCCGAAGGGCGGCGCGTTCATCATCGGGATCAAGACCTTCTCGGACCAGGGCCATCTGCGCATGGGCATCACCTGCGCGCTCTGCCATGCCGCGGTCGATCCCGGCACCGGCAAGGTCGTCGAGGGGGCGCCCAACACCGACCTCAATGCCGGGCTGCTGATGGCGCTGGCCAAGAACTCGTCCGCCTACTTCATGCATGCCAGCGTGAACCAGGCCGATCCCCCGCAGGCGGGCTCGGCCGGAGCCGGCCCGGCCCTGCCGGATGCCGAGGCCGTCGAGGCCGCCACCAAGGTTCAGGTCGCGAGCTGGCCGCCGGGCAGCTTCGATTCCTCGGCCGACCGGGTGACCAACCCGACCTCGATCCCGTCGAGCTTCTCGGCCTACGGCGAGCCCTACAGCTGGAGCGGACGGGAAGCCGTCGGTCCCTTCGGCGGGCTGTCCTCGCTGAACAACAACGTTCACGCGGCCAACTCCGATACGACCCAGCTTGCCGCAGCCGCGCCGTGGCTGTTCGGCATGGATGCGGAAACCTACCTCGGCATCGTCCTGCGCGGCGCGGCCACCGCGTCCTTCCGGTACACGGCCGGCGAATCACGCAAGCCTTCGGAGGTGCTGCGCAGCGTCGACCCGACGCCGGCCTCGCCCGGGCTCAACAGCTACGCGGTGCTGCCGACTTATCCGGCGACCAACTACGTCACGGACAACGGCCTGTTCACCTCGGTGCCGGGTGAGCCGGTCAACCACGCCAACAACGCCATGTCGGCGTTCCAGAACCTGCTGCGCCCGCCGGCCGCACAGCAGGATCCCGCCGCCGTAAAGGCCGGGCGCGCCGTGTTCGACCAGGCCGGCTGCGGCGCCTGCCATTCGGGCCCGGCGCTGACCAACCACCGCGTCATCCCGATTGCGGAGATCGGCACCGAACCGACCCGGGCCAGGGCCGGGGCCAAGATGGAGGCGCGGCTCTCGCCTCCCAGCCTGTTCGCCACCGACACGCCGTTCCCGCTGCCGGCCGATCCGGCGATCGTTCCGGTGCCGCTCGCCGGCGACAAGCTCGCCCAAGTCCAGCTCGCCTGGGGTCAGGGGGGAACCGAAGGCGGCTACAAGGTTCCGAACCTCGTCGGCCTGGCCTGGACGGCGCCTTACCTGCACGATTCCGGGATCGCCGTCGGACCCGATCCGGCGACGCAGCTTGGCGTTCCGGGCACGGTGTACCGCGGCATCGCTCCCGATCCTTCGAATAGTCTTCGTGCTCTGATCGACCGTGATTTGCGGGCTCAGGTGATAGCCGCGAACAAATCCTCGGATACGGCGCGCATCGCACGCGTTACCGGCGAAGGACACGCGTATTGGGCCGATGTCGGCTCCGGCGTCTCGCGGCAGGAGCAGGACACACTGATTGCCTACCTGCTGTCGATCGACACCCTGACCAAGCCGGCGGCGACGCCCTGATCAGAACGGGACACACCAGCATGCCGAACACCCAACCGGTCTGGTTCATCACCGGCTGTTCCACCGGCTTCGGCCGGGAACTCGCCAAGCTGGTCATCGCACGGGGCTGGCCGGCGGTGGTGACGGCCCGCGACCGGGCCAAGGTCGCCGACCTCGCGGAGGGCGCGGCGGACCGGGTCCTGGCGCTTTCCCTGGACGTCACCGATCCGGCGCAGATCACCCAGGCGGTCGCGGAGACGACCCAAACGTTCGGGCGGATCGACGTCTTGGTCAACAACGCCGGCTACGGCTACCAATCCTCGGTCGAGGAGGGCGAGGAGGACAAGATCCGAGCCCAGTTCGACGCCAACGTGTTCGGCCTGTTCGCCCTGACCCGGGCGGTGCTGCCGGTGATGCGGGCGCAGCGCTCCGGCCACGTGCTCAACGTGACTTCGGTTGCGGGCTTCGTCGGCTTCCCGGCCTCGGGCTATTACGCCGCCACAAAGCACGCCGTGGAGGGGTTCTCCGACGCGCTCAGCGCCGAGGCCGGCCCGCTCGGCATCCGGGTCACCTGCATCGAGCCGGGCCCGTTCCGCACCGACTGGGCCGGGCGCTCCCTGATCCAGACCCCCAACACAATCCCGGACTACGCCGAGACCGCAGGCGCCCGCCTCAAGGCCACGGCCGAGAAGAGCGGCACCCAGGCCGGCGACCCGGTCCGGGCCGGCGAGGCAATGATCCGGGTGACCGAAATCGACAACCCGCCGCGCCACCTCGTCCTAGGCGCCTGGGGTTACGAGGCGGTCACGACCCGGCTGAAGCAGCGGATCGCGGAGATCGAGGCGTGGCGCGAGACGAGCTTGGGGGCGGATTACCCGGAGGGCTGAGCGCTCTTGCGGCTACAGCATCGCGTTCGCACGAGGTTCGGTACGGCTTCGGGACGGATCGCTCATTCCACGCTGTCATCGCGCATCGAGCGAGGCGATGACGGTGCTGGCCGTGACGGGCACACCGATGAGCATACCCGTCCCGCGGCCCCGATCAGCGTCTCTGCCTCAGCGCAAGGTCGGCGACACGTCCCTCAGATTACCGCCTCGATCAGCCCCCGCGACCGCGCCTCGTCCGCCTCGAGGTACCAATTGGCCGGCGCCTTCTCCAGCACCTCGTCGAGGCTCACGTCCGAGCCCCGGATGAGATTGGAGAAGCCCTCGTTCTGGATCACGATCGAGCACTCGATCTCGTGGAGCGTCGCCTTCACGGAGGCGACGCAGGTGGTGAGCGGGCCCTGGACCTGGAGCTGCTTGTTCATCTTGCGCTCGTGAATCATCAGCCGCGTGCCCCGGGTGAGGTAGCGGTTGGGCCGGGCGAAGAAGCTCATGACGGTCGTGCCGGCCGAGTAGATCGCGGCCTTGCCGAGGAAGACGAAGCGCCGGTCCGGGCTCATCTCGGTGTGGTAGCGGATGTCCTCGCCCATCATCCGGGCGACCTCCGGGTCGCCGCCGAGGGTGGAGAGCTCGACAACCACGATCTGCCGGTCGCCGGCCTCGGCGAACTGACGGCGGAAATCCTTGTACATGTCGTAGTCGACCGGGCCCGACAGCAGCACCGCGGGGCTGCGGAACGCGGTCGGGCCGAGGGGCGTGGTATCCATGGGGGCCTGTGATCCGTTCCTGTGGTCTCAGCGCACCGGGTCGGGTGCGCCCTCGCCCTTGCCGACGAACGGGATGCCCGCGATCGGGCATTCCTCGGTGCCGACAGAGTGCCGGGTAATGGCCCGAACGGCGTCGCGGGTTCCGTCGGGATCCTCGATCCAGCGCCGGTAGAACTCGTAGGGGCATTCCGACAGGCCGTGCCGGTTCTCCTTGGAGTTGATCATGCCGGTATAGCCGCGGTGGAGCAGCTTGAAGAGGTGGTTCTCGGACTGACCGTGGGCGCGAGAGTCCCGGATCAGGAACTTCGACAGGGCGGCGTACTGGATGCCCATTTCCTCCTCGCCGCACTCGCCGAGCGTGCGGCCGTCGAAGCCGATGACCGCCGAGTGGCCGAAATAGCTGTAGACGCCGTCGAAACCAGCGGCATTGGCTACCGCAACGTAGGTGTTGTTGGCGAATGCCATCGCCTTCGACATCAGGATCTGCTGCTCCTTCGCCGGGTACATGTAGCCCTGGCAGCGGATGATCAGCTCGGCGCCCCGCATGGCGCAGTCGCGCCAGATCTCGGGATAATTGCCGTCGTCGCAGATGATCAGGCTGATCTTGAGGCCCTTCGGCCCGTCCGAGACGTAGGTGCGGTCGCCGGGATACCAACCCTCGATCGGCGTCCACGGCATGATCTTGCGGTACGTCTGTACGATCTCGCCCTGGTCGTTCATCAGGATCAGGGTGTTGTAGGGGGCCTTGTTCGGGTGTTCCTCGTGGCGCTCGCCGGTCAGCGAAAACACGCCCCAGACCTTGGCTTCCCGGCAGGCGGCGGCGAACACCTCGGTTTCGGCCCCCGGTACGGACGAGGCGGTCTCGTACATCTCGGCGGCGTCGTACATGATGCCGTGGGTCGAGTATTCGGGGAAGATCACGAGGTCGAGCCCGGGTAGGCCGGTCTTCATGCCGACGATCATCTTGCCGATCGCCTTCGCGTTCTCCAGCACCTCGGCGCGGGTATGAAGGCGGGGCATCTTGTAGTTCACGACGGCGACGCCGACGCTGTCCTGGCTGGACGAGATGTCTCCGTGCATCATGGCGTGGGTTCCTCCGATGATGGTTGCGGCGAGGTGCGCCGTTTCCCTCCCCCGCACAGGGGGGGAGGGTCGTCGGTGGTTCAGTGGCTGATCATCCAGGGGCGCGCGGACGGAAAACTCTTGGCCGCGGCGCGGGCCGAGGCCGTCTTCTTCGGAGTGCAGCAGCCGCAGCCGGCGCCGTGGCCCGACGAGCGCCGCGGCGCATGGCGGCTGCGCTCGTTGGTGGCGTGGGCCGCCTTGAGCCCCGCATCCATGCCGGAGATCCGCGGCGCGGTGAGAAAGGCCCGGCCGCAGGCTTCCCCGCAATCCGGGCAGGCGTGCGGATCCTTGAACTCCGCCATCGGCCGCATGGCGGTGAACGGCCCGCAGGCCGCGCAGGCGTATTCGTAGACCGGCATGATCAGAGATCCGGCGAGAGCGGCATCTGGATCGAGCCGTCGAGGAACTTCGTCGGCCCGTCGGCACCGGGATTGATGTCGAACTCGAAGATCTTGGTCGGAATCCACAGGGTCGCGCAGGCGTTCGGGATATCGACGACCCCGGAGATGTGCCCCTGGACCGGTGCCGTGCCGAGGATCGAGTAGGCCTGTGCGCCCGAGTAGCCGAACTTCTTGAGGTACTCGATCGCGTTGAGGCAGGCCTGGCGATAGGCGATGTGAACATCCAAATAATGCTGGCCGCCGTGCTCGTCGACGGAGATGCCCTCGAAGATCAGGTGGTCGTCGTATTTTGGCGTGATCGGCGACGGCTTGAAGATCGGGTTCCGGATCCCGTACTTGGCCATGCCGTCCTTGATCAGCTCGACCTTGAGATGCACCCAGCCGGCCATCTCGATGGCGCCGCAGAAAGTGATCTCGCCGTCGCCCTGGCTGAAATGCAGGTCGCCCATCGAGAGGCCGGCGCCCGGCACGTAGACCGGGAAGTAGATCTTAGAGCCGCGCGAGAGATCCTTGATGTCGCAATTGCCACCGTGCTCCCGGGGCGGGACCGTACGGGCGCCCGTGGCGGCGGCCGCGTCCTTCGCCTCGCCCTTCAGCCGGCCCATATGGGCGGTCGGGCCGAAGGGCAGGGTGGCGAGCGCCGGCACGCGCTCCGGGTTGGTGTCGTAGAGCGCCTTCTCCCGGGTGTTCCAGGTCTCCAGCATCTTCGGATCGGGCAGGCAGCCGATCAGCCCGGGATGGATCAGCCCGGGGAAGCGAACGCCCGGCACGTGGCGGGACTTGGTGAACAGGCCCTCGAAGTCCCAGATCGACTTCTGCGCCTGGGGGAAGTGCTCGTCCAGGAAGCCGCCGCCGTTCTTCTTGGAGAAGAACCCGTTGAAGCCCCACTGGCTCTCGGGCTTGGCGCCGATGTCGAGCAGGTCCACCACCAGCAGGTCGCCCGGCTCGGCGCCCTCGACGCCGATCGGGCCGGACAGGAAGTGGACGATCGACAGGTCGATGTCGCGCACGTCGTCGGCGGAATCGTTGTTCTTGATGAAGCCGCCGGTCCAATCGTAGGTCTCGACGATGAAGTCGTCGCCCGGCTTGACCGTGGCGACCATCGGGATGTCGGGGTGCCACCGATTGTGCACCATGTCGTTGTCATAGGCCGATTGCGTGAGATCGACCTTGATCAGCGTCTCGGGCATTTTTTGCGACTCCCTGTTGCGATCTCGAGTGCCGAATTGCTTTGCCGGCCGCGGCCGAGCTTCCCCGCTCGACGCGCTCTTCTCCCCCGCGCGGAGGGAAGGAGGTGGGGGTGGTTCAGGCCGTACCGTTGCGTTTCATCCGGCATCGCCCCCACCCCTGACCCCTCCCCCAGGGGAGGGGAAAGTGCCTCACACCGACAGGAACCGGGCGACCTGCGCCTCGTCGATGCCGGCCCGCGGTGCTTCGTGCACGATGGCGCCGTTCTCCATGACGATGACCCGGTCGGCGACATCGAGGGCGAAGCTCAGTACCTGCTCGGAGACCACGATGGAGAGGCCGCGGTCGTCGCGGATCTTCTTCAGGGTCCGGCCCATCTCGCGGATGATCGAGGGCTGGATGCCCTCCGTGGGTTCGTCCAGGAGCAGAACCTTCGGCCGGCTGGCGAGCGCGCGGGCGATGGCGAGCTGCTGCTGCTGGCCGCCCGACAGGTTGCCGCCGCGCCGGCCCTTCATTTCGAGCAGCACCGGGAACATGTCGTAGAGGTCCTGCGGCACCTTGCGGGTGCCCGTCACCGTCAGGCCGGTCTCGATGTTCTCCTGGACCGTCATGGTCGAGAAGATCATCCGGCCCTGCGGCACGTAGGCGAGGCCCTGGGCAACCCGGGCGTGGCTCTTGAGTGCGACGACATCCGTTTCGCCGACCTGGATCGATCCGGATTTCACCGGCACGAGACCCATCAGGGTCTTCATCAGGGTGGTCTTGCCCATGCCGTTGCGGCCCATCACGGCGACGATCTCGCCCGGCGCCACCGAGAAGCTCAGCCCGTGCAGGACCTCGCTCTGGCCGTAGGCGGCGTGAAGGTCGTGGACGGCGAGGGCCGGGGCCACATCGGGAATCGCGACGTGCGGAGGCGCCTTGACCAGGGGCGGGTGCGCGGTCTGGAGCGAGCCCATCGTCAATGTCCCAGATACACTTCGATGACCTTCGGGTCGTTCTTGACCCGCTCCATCGAGCCTTCGGACAGCACCTTGCCCTGGTGCAGCACGGTCACCCGGTGGGCGATGTCCTCGACGAACTTCATGTCGTGCTCGATCACCAGGACCGAGCGGCCCTTGATGATCTGGTTGAGCAGCTCGGCGGTCTTGATCCGCTCGCCGACGCTCATCCCGGCCACCGGCTCGTCGAGCATCAGCAGTTCCGGGTCCTGGATCAGCAGCATGCCGATCTCGAGCCACTGCTTCTGGCCGTGGCTCAGGAACTCGGCCCGCTCCTTGAGCTGGTCCTTCAGGAAGATCGTCTCGGCGATCTCGTGGATCCGGTCGCGGACCTCGGCGTCCCGCTTGAAGGTGAGGGCGCCGAACACCGTGCGCCCGCGGGGAAACGAGATCTCCAGGTTCTCGAACACCGTCAGGTCGTCGTAGATCGACGGCGTCTGGAACTTGCGGCCGACTCCGGCCTGCACGATCGCGCTCTCGGTGAGCTTGGTCAGCTCCTGGCCCTTGTACTTGATCGATCCGGCGCTGGCCCGGGTGCGCCCGCAGATCAGGTCGAGCACCGTGGTCTTGCCGGCGCCGTTCGGGCCGATGATCACCCGGATCTCGTCCGGGTCGACGTAGAACGACACGTCGTTGACCGCCTTGAAGCCGTCGAACGAGACGGTCAGCGCCTCGACGGCGAGGAGGTATTCGGGCGGCGCCGCGTCGGCGCCGACCACGGGGGAGGAGAGGATCGCGGCGTTCATGACATCCTCACTCGGCCGGAGCGCCGTGGGGCGGGACGATGGTGGTCTCGGGCGGGCGCAGGCCCTTCACCCTCCGGGTCAGGCGGGGCTCGATCTGCTCGCGCCAGATGCCGGCCAGACCGTTCGGGAAGGCGAGCACCACTGCGATGAACAGGGCGCCGAGGCCGAACAGCCAGAGGTCGGGGAAGCTCTCGGAGAAGCTGGTCTTGGCCCAGTTCACCAGCAGCGTGCCCCAGACCGCGCCGAACAGGGACAGGCGCCCGCCGACCGCGGCGTAGATCACCATCTCGATCGACGGCACGATGCCGACGAAGGACGGCGACATGAACCCGACCTGCAGGGTGAACATCGCCCCGCCGATCGCCGCGAAGCCGGCCGCCAGGCAGAAGGCGAAGACCTTGAAGCCCGCCACCGAGTAGCCGGAGAACCGGACCCGGTCCTCCTTGTCGCGCATGGCGACCAGGATGCGGCCGAGCTTCGATTTCTTCACGTACTGCGCCGCCAGGATGCAGGCGAGCAGCAGTCCGCCGTTGACGAAGTACAGGATCACCTTGGCGTGGTCGGTGCGGATGTCCCAGCCATGAAGGGTGCGCAGGTCGGTGATGCCGTTGATGCCGCCGGTGTAGCCCTGCTGGCCGACGATCAGGATCGTCAGGATCGCGGCGATGGCCTGGGTGATGATCGCGAAGTAGGTGCCGCCGACCCGACGCTTGAACATCGCGTAGGAGATGACCAGCGCGAACAGGACCGGGACCGCCACCACCAGGATCACGGTCAGCGGCAGGCTTTTGAACGGCTGCCAGAACCAGGGGAGGGCGGTGATCTGGTTCCAGTCCATGAAGTCCGGGATACCCGGCGTCGATTGGATTTTCGTATTCGCGACGCTTGATGCTTCCAGCTTCAGGTACATCGCCATGCAGTACCCGCCCAAGCCAAAGAAGACGCCCTGGCCTAAGGACAAGATACCGGCATAGCCCCAGCAGATCACCAGCCCGAGGGCCACGAAGGCGTAGGTGAGGTACTTGCCGACGAGGTTGAGGCGGAACCCGTCGAGGGCCAGCGGCAGGACCACCAGGATCACCCCGGCGAGCAGAGCCAAGCTCAGCCACTCCACCGGCTTCATGAACGGGTTGTCGTTGACGGTGACCGACTTGGTCAGGGTCTGGACCGGATTCGTCATCTCGAACAATCCTCAGCGCCGGACCTTGAGGGTGAAGAGGCCCTGCGGCCGCAACATCAGGATGCCGACCACCGCGAGCAGGGTGATCACCTTGGCCATCGAGCCGGAGAGGAAGAATTCCAGGATCGATTGCGTTTGCGAGATCGAGAAGGCCGACGCGATGGTGCCGAGCAGGCTCGCGGCGCCGCCGAACACGACGATCAGGAAGGTGTCGACGATGTAGAGCTGTCCCGAGGTCGGCCCGGTCGAGCCGATCATCGTGAAGGCCGAGCCGGCGACGCCCGCGATGCCGCAGCCGAGGCCGAACGTGTAGCGGTCGACCTTCTCGGTATCGATGCCCACGGCGCCCGCCATGGCACGGTTGGCCATCACGGCCCGGACCTGCTGGCCGAAGCGCGAGCGGTAGATCAGCAGCGCCACGCTCACCGTGATCAGGATGGTCACCGCCATCACGAACAGGCCGTTGACCGGGATCTCGATCGTGTCGGTAACCTGCACCGAGCCGATCAGCCAGGACGGCAGCTCGACGCCGACCTCGCGGGCGCCGAAGATCGACCGGTAGGCCTGCTGCAGGATCAGCGACAGGCCCCAGGTGGCGAGCAGCGTGTCGAGCGGGCGCTTGTAGAGGAACCGGATCAGGCTCCACTCCACCAGCATGCCGAGCGCCCCGGAGGCGAGGAACGCCAGCCCCATCGCGACGAAGAAGTAGACCGGGAACAAAGCCGGCAGGTAGCTCTGGCAGAAGGCCGAGCAGAGATAGGTGACGTAGGCCCCGAGGATCATGAATTCCCCGTGGGCCATGTTGATCACGCCCATCTGACCGAAGATGATCGCCAGACCCAGCGCCATCAGCAGGTAGACTGAGAACAGGATCAGGCCGGCGAAGCCCTGCATGGCGAAGATCGCGCCGAGGTCCCCGAGGGAATACTCGCCCAACATTTTCTCGTGTCTCCCGCGATCTGGCTGGTGTGGTAATGGTCGGCGACGCTCTCCCTCCCCCCTCTGCGGGGGAGGGGAGAGTTGGAGACTACTGGTAGCCCTTCGGGAACGGATCCGGCTTGATCAGCTCGGGGCTGGTGTAGACGATCTCGAACTGGCCGTCGGGCTTGGCCTTGCCGACCCGGGTCTTCGACCAGAGATGGTGGTTCTCGTCGATCTTGACGTAGCCTTCCGGCGCGCCCTTGAACTCCAGGCCGGGGGAGGCGGCGACCACCTTGTCGACGTCGAAGGAGCCGGCCTTCTCGCAGGCCATCTTCCACAGGAACGGGCCGAGATAGGCCGCCTGCGTGACGTCGCCGATCACGGTCTTCTCGCCCCACATCTTCTTGAACGCTGCGACGAAGGCCTTGTTGTTCTCGTTTTCGATCGACTGGAAGTACTTCATGCACGCGTAGGCGCCGGCGATGTTCTCGCCACCGATGCCGTCGATCTCGTCCTCGGTGACCGAGATCGTCATCAGCACCTGTTTGGACAGGTCGATGCCCGCTGCCTTGAGCTGCTTGTAGAACGCCACGTTCGAGCCGCCGACCACGTCGGTGAAGATCACTTTCGGCTTGGTCAGCTTGATCTTGTTGATCACCGAGTTGAACTGGGTGTGGCCCAGAGGGAAGTACTCCTCGCCGACCACCTTGCCCTTGAGCACGTTCTCGACGTGCTTGCGGGCGATCTTGTTCGAGGTGCGCGGCCAGATGTAGTCGGAGCCGATGAAGTAGAAGCTGTCGCCGCCCTTCTCCTTGTGGACCCAATCGAGCCCGGCGAGGATCTGCTGCGTGGCCTCCTGGCCGGTGTAGAACACGTTCTTGGACTGCTCCAGGCCCTCGTAGAAGGTCGGGTAATACAGGAGGCCGTTATACTGCTCGAACACCGGCAGGACCGCCTTGCGCGAGGCCGAGGTCCAGCAGCCCATAACGGCGGCGCAATGGTCGTTGACCAGGAGCTTCTTGGCCTTCTCGGCAAACGTCGGCCAGTCGGAGGCGCCGTCCTCCTGGATAATCTTGATCTTGCGGCCGAGCACGCCGCCGGCCTCGTTGATCTGGGCAATGGCGAGTTTCTCGGCCTCCTGGGCGCCCGTCTCGGAGATCGCCATCGTGCCGGTGACCGAGTGCAGGATGCCGACCGTCACCTCGGTGTCGGTCACCGCGAGCCCGGTGGTGTTGACCGCCGCGGTCGGGGCCGCGGCCCAGGCGCCGCGCGGCATGAGGGCGAGGGCCGGTGCGCCGGCCAGTCCCATGAGCAGCCTGCGCCGCAGCGGGGAGTGCAAGCCGTTCTTCGCGCCGGTCTCGGTGTCGTCAGCCATCGTGCCTGCCCTGGTTCGCGTCCGGGCCTCGCGTGGCGCCCCGGATCGACCAGTCCAGGCTAGGTCTTCGGTCACGCTGCGGCCTATACGATGTTTTGCGTATGGCCGTTCTCTTGCATCGAGCGCACCATCGCGGCGCAGAAGTCTGAGGGATCATTGGGAGCGAAGGCGGAGAGCGTGGGCGGCGCCCCGGCGCTGGGTTCTGTTCGCGCGCGCGTGCGCGGCCGCTGCTCCATGTGCCGGACAGGGCCGCGATGAGCGGGCCTCAGCGCATCATCCCGATCCGCCGGGACTACAACCGCTTCGTCGCCGACGAGACCCTGGAGGATTACGCCCTCCGGTTCACCGCCAAGAAGGCCCGGCGCTGGTCCGGCTTCCAGGTGGCGCAGACGGCGCTCGGATCGGTCTCGTTCCTGGCGCTGGAGGCGATCGGCGGGACCCTGGCTCTGACGGCGGGGTTTCCCAACACGCTGGCCGCGGTGCTGGTCGTAGGCCTGATCATCTTCGCCTCCGCGGCGCCGATCACCGTCTATGCGGCCCGCTACGGGCTCGACATGGACCTGCTGACCCGGGGCGCCGGGTTCGGCTATCTCGGCTCCACGGTCACATCGCTGATCTACGCGAGCTTCACGTTCCTGTTCTTCGCCATCGAGGCGGCGATCATGGCGCTGGCGCTGCAGCTCTGCTTCGGGCTGCCGCTCGGCATCGGATACCTCGTCTGCGCCGCCGCGGTGATCCCGCTGGTGGTCTACGGGATCCGGCTGATCAGCCGGTTCCAGATCTGGACGCAGCCGCTCTGGATCGGCTTGAGCCTGCTGCCGCTGGCCTTCGTGGCGGCGCAAGGCGCGGCGCCCCTGCAGGCGCTCACGGATTTCCCGGGGCTCGACGGTGGCGGGGCTGCCTTCGATGTCGGCCGGTTCGGTCTGGCCACCGGGGTGCTGCTGGCCCTGCTGGCCCAGGTCGGCGAGCAGGTCGACTTCCTGCGCTTCGTGCCCGAGCCGGTGGGCCGGCGCGACTGGCGCTGGTGGCTGGCGGTGCTCTCGGGCGGTGCCGGCTGGATCGTGCCCGGCATGCTCAAGATCCTGCTCGGCGCGGGCCTCGCGGTCCTCGCGCTCGGGCACGGCGTCCCGCCCGAGCACGCCGCCGAGCCGACCCGGATGTACGCGGTGGCGTTCGGCTACGTGACCGGGGAGGGCGGCCGCGCGGCCCTGCTGCTGACGGGGCTGTTCGTTCTGGTCTCTCAGCTCAAGATCAACCTGACCAACGCCTATGCCGGCTCGATCGCGTGGTCGAACTTCTTCTCCCGGCTGACCCACAGCCATCCGGGGCGGGTCGTCTGGCTGGTGTTCAACGTCGCCATCGCGGTGCTCCTGATGGAGCTCGGCATCGACAAGACCATCGAGAGCACGCTGCCGCTCTACGCCTCCGTGGTCTCGGCCTGGGTGGGGGCGCTCGCGGCCGACCTCGCGGTGAACAAGCCGCTCGGCCTCTCGCCCCCGGGCATCGAGTTCAAGCGCGCCCATCTCTACGCCATCAACCCGGTCGGGACCGGCGCCATGGTGCTGGCGCTCGCCATCGGCGGCCTCGCCTATGCCGGCCTGCTCGGCCACGCGCTCCAGCCCTTCGCGCCGCTTCTGACGCTGGCGACCGCCTTTGCGGCGGCCCCGGTGATCGCCTGGGCCACGGCCGGCCGCTGGTATCTCGCCCGGACTCCCAAGCGGGATTGGGGGGTGGGCGAGGTCACCTGCCGGGTCTGCGAATTGCCGTTCGAGGGCGAGGACATGGCCCATTGCCCGGCCTACGACGCCCCGATCTGCTCCCTGTGCTGCTCCCTCGACGCTCGCTGCGGCGACCTGTGCAAGCCGCACGGCCGGCTGGAGGCGCAGGCGCAGCAGGCGCTCGGCCGGATCCTGCCGGGCCGGACGGCGGCCTGGATCGGCGCGCCGCTCGGCCGCTACCTCGCGGTCATGCTGACCCTCTGCGCGGTGATCGCCCTGATCCTGGGGATCGTCCATGCCGGCGCCACCATCGCGCATCCCGAGCATCGCGTGGTCCTGCGCACGGCGCTGACCAGCGTGTTCTTCATCCTGGTGGTGATCCTCGGCGTGGTCGCGTGGCTGTTCGTGCTCGCCCAGGAGAGCCGGCGGGTCGCCCAGTCGGAGACCATGCGCCAGACCGCGCTCTACGAGGCCGAGATCGCGGCCCACAAGCTCACCGACGCCAAGCTGCAGGAGGCCAAGGAGCGGGCGGAAGCCGCAAACCTCGCCAAGAGCCGCTACGTGGTCGGGATCAGCCACGAGTTGCGCACGCCGCTCTCCACCGTGCTCGGCTACGCCCAGCTCCTCGAATCCGATCCCGCGATCCCGGCCCCGCGCCTCAACGGCATCCGGGTGATAAGGCGCAGCGCCCAGCACCTGTCCGGGCTGATCGACGGCCTGCTCGACATCTCGCGGATGGAGGCCGGGCGGCTCGAGATCCACCGGGACGAGGTCCGGCTCACCGAGTTCCTCGACCAGTTGGTCGACATGGTCCGGCTGCAGGCCCGGGAGGCCGGACTCGAATTCCGGTTCTCCCGGCCGGAGATCCTGCCGGCGGTGGTCGCCACCGACGAGAAGCGCCTGCGCCAGGTGCTGCTCAACCTCCTGTCGAACGCGATCAAGTTCACCCCCTCCGGCACGGTCTCGCTGGATCTCAGCTACCGCAGCCAGATCGCGGTGTTCACGATCCGGGATACCGGGCCGGGCATCCCGGAGGCGGACCTGGCGCGGATCTTCCAGCCGTTCGAGCGGGGCTCGACGCCGGCCGCCCGCAGTACTCCGGGGACGGGGCTCGGGCTCACCATCGCAGACCTGCTGGCGCAGCTGCTCGGCGGCGAGATCACCGTGGCGGCGGCCCCCGGCGGCGGCACCCAGGCCCGGCTGCGGCTGATGCTGGCCTCCGTGGCCCAGCCCGCGCCGGTCGTCGTGGTTCCCCCGGCCTCCGCGCCCGAGCGAGCCTATGCCGGCGCCCGACGCACGATCCTGGTGGCCGACGACGACACCGCCCACCGCGCCCTGATGCGGGCGATCCTCGAGCCGCACGGAATCTCCGTGATCGAGGCGGGCTCGGGGCCGGAATGCCTGGCGGCGGTGGCGAAGGGCGGGATCGACCTGATCCTGCTCGACATCGCCATGCCGGGCATGAGCGGCTGGGCCGCCGCCGCGACGCTGCGTGCGGAGGGGCATACCGGACCGATCGCCATGATGTCCGCCAACGTCCACGAGATCAGCCCGGTGCGCGGCGACGACGCCCCCCACGACGCGATCTTCGCCAAGCCTTTCGACCTGCGCGACGTGCTGGAGCGGATCGGCAAGCTGCTCCACCTCGAATGGACCGACGCCGCGACGCCCGCTCTGCGCGAGCCGGCTCCGGCGCTCGCGGAGATCGGCTATCCCGGGCCGGAGCATGTCGGCGAGCTGCTGCGCCTGGGCCGGATCGGGCATATCCGGGCCATCGAGGCGAAGCTCACCGAGATGGAGGGCGACGTGACGGTGCCGCCCGCCTTCGTGGCTCAGATGCGCGGTCTCGTGGAGGGCTACGACCTGCGCCGCTACCTTTCGGTCCTGCAAGGACTCGCCCGCAATGGCTGAGGCGCCGACGAACCAGCCGAGCCGCGATGTCGTCCTGGTGGTTGACGATTCGCCCGACACGCTGATTTTCCTCACCGAGGCGATCGAGCGCTCGGGTGCCACCGTGCTGGTGGCGGTGGGCGGCGACCTCGCCCTCGCGCTCGTGGACGAGATCACGCCGGACGTGATCCTGCTCGACGCGATGATGCCCGGCATGGACGGGTTCGAGACCTGCCGGAGGCTTAAGGCCAAGCCGCAGATCGCCGGCGTGCCGGTGATCTTCATGACCGGGCTGAGCGAGACCGAGCACATCGTGAAGGGCCTGAGCGCCGGCGGGATCGACTACGTCACCAAGCCGATCGCCCCGGACGAGATCCTGGCCCGGATCCGCGTCCACCTCGCCAGCGCGCGCGCCGCGCAGAGCGCAAGGGCCGCTCTCGACACTGCCGGGCGCACCTTGTTCGCGGTCTCGGAGGCGGGCGCGGTGCTGTGGGCGACCCCGCAGGCCGGGCGGTTGCTCGCCGGGCTCGGCTCGGATCCGTCCGCGGGCCTCGCGCTGCCCGCTCGCGCCCGGGACTGGCTGCGCGGCTGCCTCACCGGGGGAGCCGCCAACGCCCTGACGCTGACCGGCGGCGACGGTACCCCCTACGCGCTCAGCTTCATCGGACGCACCCCGGACGAGATCCTGCTGCGCCTGTCGCGCGAGGAGGCCTCGGGCGGCATCGAGCGGCTGCGGGCGCGGCTTCCGGTCACCGGCCGCGAGGCCGAGGTGCTGCTGTGGCTGTCGCGGGGGAAATCGAGCCGCGACATCGGCGAGATCCTGGGGCTCAGCCACCGCACGGTGACCAAGCATCTGGAGGGCATCTACGCCAAGCTCGGCGTGGAGAATCGCACCGCCGCCTCGATCATCGCCGCGCGCCACCTGCAGGACTGAGCCGCGCAAGCCCGTGTTGTCCACAGGCATCGCCGCTGCGCGAAACCCGTTGGTAAGCGCCCTCCCACCACGGTCCCGGCACAGACGAACCAATTCGGGAACGGATGCGATGATGACCAGCCACCAGCTCGCCGACGAACTGAGGCGGGTCGCCACCACGCAGGTCAGCGACATCACGCGGGCGGTGAAGGAGGGCCAGAAGTCGATCGCCCTCAACGAGGTGCGCGACATGGCCCGGCGCCTCAGCCTGCTGGCGGACGCCTTCGATCCGAAATCGGCGGCCGAGGCCAAGGCCGACTTCGTCGAGGCCGAGCCGCAGGACGGCGCGCAAGCCGCCTGACGATCGCCGCCTGACGATCGCCGCCTGACGATCGCCGCCTGACGATCGCCGCCTGACGATCGCCGCCCGACGCGCGACGCCCGATCCTCCAAGGAACGCCACGATGGTCCGCGCCACTTTCAGCATCCGCCTGGACGGCGCCTGCCTGCCCGCCTCCGCGGCGCAGTGGGTCGCCGACCTGGACGCCGCCCGGGCCACCGCCCGGACCATCGTCCAGGGGCTGATGCGTCAGCACAGCGGCGATACGCGGCTGCTCGATGCGGCCCTGGTGGTCACCGACGACACCGGCGCGATGCTGCTGGAGATGTCGTTCCTCGAAGCCCTGTACCTGCCGGTCGAGCCGGTGGCCGACCCGTATCGACGCCGGCCTGTCCCGCGGGAATTCGGGGTGCCGCGCACGCCCCGGACGCTGCTGAGCGCCGCGATCGAACCGATCCGGCGCTTCGCCGTCGCCCGGATGATGCGCGGACCTGAATAGTGATCGACTCAACCGAGCATCGCTGGTTTCGCGCGGCCTCTTCTCCGGCGCGCGGAATGCCGCCCGGGATCCGGCACCGAACGACGTCACGCGCCTGATTGCGACAGCCAATTGACGATCGTGCCGCTGCGCGGCGCGTTCGCTGCGGGTTCCCGGATCGCCGTCCACACACGTTCCGGGCATCCGGGAAGGCGCGCGCGGTTCATTCCTGTGCGACGGCCAGAGCCGGCGGAGAGTCAGCCGAACAGGTCGGTGACGGCAAAGCCCCGGTCCGCGAGCCGTTCGGCCAGGACCCGGCGGTGGCAGCGGGCCGGGTCCCGCTCGAAGCACAGCAGGCAGGTCGGGGCGGCGGCCGCCATGGCGGCGAGTTCGTCCAGGGCTATTCCGCCGGCGCCCGTGTCGAGCACCTCTTCACAGTAGATCCTGCGCATCAGCGCCGCGTCGTCCGCCCGGGCCGCCTCGCGGCCGGCCTTCGGCGTGCCGAGGCTGCGCAGATGCGCGTAGCCGAGTCCCGCCTCTGCGAGACCCGTTCCGAGCGCACCCTTCGAGAAGCCGCGCTTGCGCGAGTTCGCCACCGCCCGCACGTCGGCCAGCACGGCCACGCCAGCCGAGCGCAGCGCATCCGTAAGGCGCTCCGGGTCGAGCCCTTCGTAACCTATGGTGAATAATTGCTTGCTCACGGGACCGTGACGGGACTCGCGTTGCGGGACTGGCACTTAGCCAGATCCGGGCCTGTGAACCAACCGGGGATCGATACCGTATGTCGCGGCAGCGACACGCATCTCGGAATTCCGCCGCAATGTTCGCAAAGCTCCGTTAACTGCGCCGGGCCCATCGATTACGCCTGACTTTGGCGCTTCTTCGGTGGCGGGCTGAACACTGATGGTGCGAGATATCAAGCTTTCGCAGGGTCCGTCCGCTTCGGCGATTCGGGGTGCCGGCCGGTTGAGAAGCGTTCGGCGCGTCGCTGCCCGGGTGCTGGCCGTCGCGGTGATGGCCGGCTTGGCCGCGTGCGCGTCGAACACGAATTTCTACCCGACCAAGGGTGACGCCAAGCCCCATCCGGGCGTGGCCAAAGCCAAGCAGCACCCGATCCAGGGCATCGACATCTCGAAATGGCAGGGCAACGTCGACTGGGCCTCGGTCCGGGCCGCCGGCACTCAGTTCGCCTTCATCAAGGCGACAGAGGGCGGCGACCACGTCGACGAGCGCTTCCGGACCAACTGGGACAACGCCGCCAAGGCCGGCGTGCCGCGGGGCGCCTACCACTTCGTGTTCTGGTGCCGCTCCGCCCGGGACCAGATGGAGTGGTTCAAGCGCAACGTGCCGAACGACCCGACGGCCCTGCCGCCGGTGCTCGACGTGGAGTGGAACGGCCATTCGCAGACCTGCCCGAAGAAGCTGCCCAAGGCGCAGGCTCTCGCGATGGTCACGGAGATGCTGGAAGAGATGGAGCGCTACACCGGCAAGCGCCCGATCATCTACACCGACATCACCTTCCACAAGGACGTGCTGGAAGGCGAACTGCCCGACTACCCGCACTGGCTGCGCTCCACCGCGGCCGAGCCGGAGCAGCGCTTCGTCAACCGGAAGTGGATGCTGTGGCAATTCACCTCCACCGGGCGCGTCCCCGGGGTGCAGGGCGACGTCGACCGCAACGCTTTCTACGGCACGCCGTCCGACTGGGCCTCGTTCCTGTCGACCGATTGCGACCCGCGCGAGCACCGGCGGCTTTCGGAACAGGGTCTTTGCACCGACAAATAAATGATCGGGCCGGATAGACTTAGGTTGGTTCCAGGTCAGGGGGCGGGATATAAGCGTGTCGGATTCGCCCGCTAGCAAGCGGGCCGCCCGACGAGGTTCCTTTCGGACGCCTCCCGTTCCACGGTCCCCGACCTGCATGCCCGCTGACCGCGCTGCTTCCCTCACGGGCAACCTGCTCCTCGACGCGCTCCGGGAGTCCGACCGCGCGCTGATCGTCCCCCATCTCGAGCGGGTCTCCTGCGACAAGGGGGCGATCGTGTTTGAGGCCGGCACGGAGGTGGCGCACATCACCTTCCCCTGCGACCAGACCGTCGTGGCGCTGATCATCGGCACCCGGGACGGGCGCTGCGCCGAGACCGCGAGCATCGGTCGCGAGGGAGCCGTCGGCGGCATCGTCAGCGCGGGCCGGGTGCCGGCATCCACCGAGGCGATCGTGCAGATCGGCGGGCCGATGCTGCGCCTGAAGGCCGACCGGCTCCAGGACGCCAAGCGCCGATCCCCCGAGGTCCGCAACCTGTTCGCACGCTACGGCGACTGCCTCCTGGCGCAGGTGCTGCAGGCCGCCGCCTGCAACGCCCTCCATCCGATCGAGCAGCGCTGCCTGCGTTGGCTCCTGACGCTACAGGACCGGATCGGAGGCGACACCCTGCCAATCACCCACGAATTGCTGGCCTCGATGCTCGGCGTCCAGCGCACCTACCTGACCCGCATCCTGCGGACGCTTCAGGACCAGGGCCTGATCCGGGTCGGGCGCGGACGCATCACGGTGCTCGACCGCCGGGCGATGTCGGCCTCGGCCTGCGAGTGCCACGCCCGGGTGCAGCACCATTTCAAGACGGTGCTCGGCGCGGTCTACAGCGCGGACGGCTTCGACCGGATCGAGCCGCCGTCCCTCGCCGAGGGCGACCGGGAGCCCGCCCTGGCCCTGCACGGCAGCCCCCGGCGCTGAGCCTATCCCGACACATCCGCGGGGCTCGGGCGCGGCCCGACACCCGTCGAAGCTGCCGCCCCGTGAGCGCGGTGTCAGGCAGCCGCGCGGCGCTCCAGAATCTCGATCAGCGCCCCGTCCGGACCTTCCACGAAGGCGATCCGCACGCCCTGGCCGCGCTCGGTGATGGGCATCCGCACGGTGACGCCGCGGCCTGCGAGTTCGGCCATGGCGGCGTCGATGTCGGCGACGCGCAGACCGATATGCTCGATGCCGAGGCAGGGCGTCTGCGTGGCGGGGGCGGTCTCGGAGGGGGCCTGCTCAATGAAGACGGTCAGGCCGCCGAGGTTGAGCACCATGCGCTGCACGGGATCGGCGCCGACGCGCTCCACCTCCGTGGCCCCGAAGGTCTCCACGTAGAAGGCTCCGGCCTTCACGGCGTCGCGGCTGCGCAGATGGACGTGGTCGCAGGCATACTGCATCGGATTTCCTCCCGCGGCCCGCTGCCGGCGAGCCGGTGATGGCGTCACGCGTCCAGGTTATGCGGTCGCGCGCGCCGGAGCGAGATCCACCGCTTGACGCAGCGCCCGAACCCGCAGACTTTCGCCGCCATGACCGTTGCAGGGATGCAACAGCCTTCCCACATCCGGGTGGATACCCCACCGCACAGCCTCAAGAGACCGATGCGCAATCCCTACGACGTGCTGGGCGTGGCCAAGGGAGCGAGCGAAGCCGACATCAAGAAGGCTTATCGCAAGCTCGCCAAGGACTTCCACCCCGACCGCAACAAGAACGACGTGAAGGCCAAGGACCGATTCGCCGAGGCGAACTCGGCCTACGAGATCCTGGGCGATTCCGAGAAGCGCAAGCAGTTCGACCGCGGCGAGATCGACGGCGACGGCAAGCCGCGCGCCAGCGGCTTCGAAGGGTTCTCGGGCGGCTTCGGCGGCGGCCGGTCGAGCGGGTTCGATTTCGAGAACATGGCCCGCAGCCGGCAAGGCGGAATGGGCGGCGGCGGGATGGGCGAGGACATCTTCTCGCACATCTTCGGTGAGGCGTTCCGCGCGGGCGGTGCCGGGCCCGGCCAGCGCCAGGCGGCCAAGGGCGAGGATGTCGCGGCCGAGCTGTCCGTGAGCCTGGAGCAGGTCGCCAGCGAAGAAAAGCTGCGCCTCGCCCTGCCCACGGGCCGGGAGGTCGACGTGGTGATCCCCCGGGGCGTCGAGGATGGCCAGACCATTCGGCTTCGTGGCCTTGGCCAGAGCGCCGGCCCCCGCGGCGAGCCCGGCGACGCCCTGCTGACCATCCGGGTCCGGCCGCATCCCCGCTTCACCGTCGAGGGGGCCGACCTGAAGGTCAGCGTCGAGGTGCCGCTGGAGGACGCCGTGCTCGGCGGCACGATCCGGGTGCCGACCCTGACCGGCGCGGTCGAGATGAAGATGCCGCCGATGACGAGTTCGGGCCGCACGTTCCGGTTGCGCGGCAAGGGCCTTCCCAAGAAGGACGGCACCCGCGGCGACCTGCTCGCCACCACGGCGATCACCCTGCCGGATAGCGAGGATCCCGCGCTCATCGAGTTCGCCAGGAACCGACGCGCCAAGGTGGCGTAGAACGCTGCGTAACAGGCGCCCCGCGCCCGGTCGCCCGGCGGCCGGGTGCGCACTTCCGTCTCCGAGCGGGCTCCGTTAAGGAGACCCCCGGTGCCGCAAGGGGCCGAGAGGTTTCCAGGATCGATCATGGCGGAACACGGGCAGGGCATTCTGGCGGGCAAGCGGGGCCTCGTGCTCGGTGTCGCCAACAACCGCTCGATCGCCTGGGGCATCGCCCGCAGCGCCCGCGCGCACGGGGCCGAGCTCGCGTTTACCTATCAGGGCGACGCCCTGCGCAAGCGGGTCGAGCCCTTGGCCAAGGAACTCGACGCCCACGTCATCGGGCATTGCGACGTGACCGAGGCGGCGACCATCGACGCCGTGTTCGCGGAGGCCGCCCGGGTCTTCCCCGAGGGCATCGACTTCGTCATCCACTGCATCGCCTTTTCCGACAAGGACGAGCTGACCGGCCGCTACCTCGAGACATCCGAGGAGAACTTCACCAAGTCGCTCCTGGTCTCGTGCTACTCGTTCACGGCGGTGGCCCAGCGCGCCGAGAGGATCATGCGCCCGGGCGGTTCCCTGGTGACGCTGACCTATTACGGCGCCGAGAAGTGGATGCCGCACTACAACGTCATGGGCGTGGCCAAGGCGGCGCTCGAAGCCTCGGTGCGCTATCTCGCGGCCGATCTCGGGCCGAAGAACATCCGCGTCAACGCGATCTCGGCCGGCCCGATCAAGACCCTGGCGGCCTCGGGAATCGGCGACTTCCGCTACATTCTGAAGTGGAACGAGTACAACGCGCCCCTGCGCCGAACCGTGACCATCGGTGAGGTCGGCGAGACCGCCGCCTACCTGATCTCCGACATGGCCGCGGGCATGACCGGCGAGATCCTGCACGTGGATGCGGGCTACCACGTCGTCGGCATGAAGAGCCCCGATGCGCCGGACCTGACCCTCGACAAGGATTAATCTTCGTCGTCGTCCGCGTCCGCGAATTCACCTGAAAGGGTGAGCCCGCCGATCCAGGTCTCGCCGTCGCGCTTGATGACCGTCCGCGGCCTGGCGCCCCCATGGGTCGCGATCCCGTCCGCCAGCCGCTCGGAATGCGTGACCAACCAGATCTGGGTGCGCTCGGCGGCCCGGGCGATCATCCGGGCGAGCGGTTCCATCAGATCCGGGTGCAGGCTCGATTCCGGCTCGTTCAATGCGATGAAGGGCGGCAGCCTGTAGGCCAGCAGCGCTCCGGTGAGGGCGAGGTAGCGCAGCGTCCCGTCCGACAGTTCCGAGGCCGCGAAGGTGCGGCCCGGGAAGTCCGGGAAGGTGACGCCGAAGCTCGCCTCGCGCCCCGGCTCCGGCACCACGAGCCGGGCGCCCGGGAAGGCGCCGTCTAGCGCCATATCGAGATCGCCCGTGTCCTGCCGGATATGGGCCAGGGTGGCGAACACGGCAGCGAGGTCGGACCCGTCCGAGGCGAGGGTCGGCGTCGTCACTGCCAGGCACGGGCGGCGGAGCGGCGACCCGGCATCGGTCCGAAAATCATGGTGGAAGCGCCAAGCCGTCATGGCGAGCCGAACCAAGGCGATCTCCGGGTGACGCGTCGCGTCCAGGAAGGTGCCGAGCGCGGTTTCGGTGGGCAGCAGATCCAGGGCCAGCGGCCGTTTGCGCCCCTCCTCGTCGCGGGCGAAGCCGGTCCGGCCGTCGCGGTCGAGGATGACCGCCGTGCGGGGGCCGGTCCTGACGGTCAACCGCTCGGCCTTCACCTGCGGTTCCTTGCGGAAGGCGGCGCCGTAGGTAGTGCCGCCGGCCTGCTGCACGAGCCCGAGTTCGACCGCATAGGTGAACGCCTGCCCGGTTCCGTCATCGTGCAGGCTGGCTGACAGGCGGATCCGGGCCACCTCGCCGTGCCGCCGACGCCCCGCCCAGAGCGCCGAATCCATCCCGCCCTCTATGGCGAGCGCGCGGGTGAGCGTTCCCCGGGCCGCGTCCTGAAGCAGTTCGAGGCCGCGATACAGGTTGGTCTTGCCGGTGCCGTTGCCGCCCACGAACACCGACAGGTCGTCCACCGGGAAGCCGATCCGCCGGAGCGAGCGGTAGCCCGAGACCGCGACCTCCCGAACCACCAGCATGCGGCACCCCTTGGATCAGTTCGGGACCTTCAGATCGGCGATTCCCTTCGCGGCCTTCGGGAATCGTGGGTCCATCGCCTCCAGCGTATCTGCGATCGTTCGGGCAATCACGTAGTTGCGGAACCACTTGTGGTTGGCCGGCACCACAAGCCACGGCGCGCGCGGCGTCGAGCATTGCGAGAGCGCGTCGGCGAAGGCCTGCTGGTAGGCGTCCCAGGCTTTCCGCTCGACGAGGTCGGCGGGGTCGAATTTCCAGTGCTTCTCCGGGTCGGCGATCCGGGCTTCCAGGCGCTTCTTCTGCTCGTCCCTGGAGATGTGCAGGAAGAACTTGATCACCACCGTGCCGGACTCGGTGAGCAACCGCTCGAAATCGTTGATCAGCCGGTAGCGGCCCTGCCAGACCGGGTCGGGCACCAGCTCCTTTACCCGCACCACGAGGACGTCCTCGTAATGGCTGCGGTTGAACACGCCGATCATGCCGCGCCCCGGCGTCTTGGCGTGGTAGCGCCACAGGAAATCGTGATCGAGCTCGTCGCTCGACGGCACCTTGAACGACGACACCGTGCAACCCTGCGGGTTCACGCCCTTGAGCACCGACCGGATCGTCCCGTCCTTGCCGCCGGTATCGATCGCTTGGAACACCAGCAGCAGGCTGCGGGCGCGCTCGGCATACAGCCGCTCCTGCAGGGCGCTGATCCGCTCGCGCTCCCGGCCGAGCGCGTCCTTGGCCCAGACCTTGTCGAGGCCGCCATGGGCGTCGGCGTCGACGGCCGTCAGGTCGATCCGCATTCCGGGCTCGACAGCCACGATCCCCGGTGCGACCCGGATCGGGGCCGGCCGATGGCCGCCCAGGGCCGCCGGGACCGCCCCGGCGATCGCATCGGCCGCACCGGCCCAGACGGCGGTCGAGGGCACCCGCGCCCGGGCGGCCTGGTGCCGATCGGGGGCGTCTGTCACGCCCCCGTCCTGCGACTGGCCGGGAAGATGCTTGCCGTGCTTCTTAGACATGGGCAGGACCTTATCGAGGGGCTTTGCCGACGAACGCCCAGAACGGTTGGCACGCCCGGCCGTTCCGGGCGCCTGCACAGCGACAGGATTTTGAGACGGTTGGCCACGATCTATTTCATCCGCCACGGCCAGACCGCCTGGAACGCCGAGGGCCGCCTGCAGGGCAGTCGCGACATCGATCTCAACCCGCACGGGGAGGCGCAGGCCGTCGCCGTGGCCGCGCGGCTGACCGCGGTGGCGGGGGCGGGTGTGGCGGAGGCGGAGTTCCTGGCGAGCCCGCTCAAGCGCACCCGGCGGACCATGGAGATCCTGCGCACGACGCTGGGCCTGCCGGCGGAGGCGTACCGCACCGATCCCCGGCTGAGGGAGATCGGCTTCGGCAACTGGGAGGGCTCGACCTGGGCCGAGATCCGCCGCCGTGACCCGGGGGGCGCTTCGGCCCGCGACCGCGAGCGCTGGAACCACCGTCCGCCCGGCCAGGGTGGCGAGAGCTATGCCGCGCTCGTGGAGCGGGTCGGGCCGGTTCTGTCCGGGCTCGAGCGGGATGCCGTGATCGTCGCCCACGGCGGCGTCGCCCGGGCTGCCCTGGTGGCGCTGGGCCATCTCGACATCTACGCGGCGCCGCGCCTCGGCATCCGCCAGGGCGAGGTGCTGGTCCTGGAGCCGTCGGGCTGGCGCTGGGCTTAAGCCGTCCTTCACCCAGGGTTCAAGGCCGCCTCGATAACGGCATGATCGGCTGGCTATAGGGCAGTCGCCACGGTATGCGCCGATCTGTTCGGTCGGCCAGCGGAGCAGCGGATGAGCGACGTCGCCGAGAAGACCCGGTCCGGACCGGCGGCCGAGGCGCATGAGCGTCCGGCGGGCGGGGCGGCGGTGCTGCGCGGCGCGCACCGCCCCGACCTGATCCGCGACGAGGTGCTGGCCGAGATCTTCCTGGATTCGGCCCGCGCCCGGCCGGAGCATCCCTGTCTGGTCGACGGCGCCCGCGTGATCGCGGGCGGCGTCCATCCGAGCCTGACCTATGCCGAGGTCGCCGCTCGCGCCGGCCGGATCGCCGCCGGCCTCGCCCACCGCGGCATCGGCCCCGGCGACGTCGTCGGCCTGTGGATGGCCCGGGGCCCGGACCTGCTGGTCGCCCAGATCGGCATCACCTTGTCGGGCGCCGCTTGGCTGCCCTTCGACGCCGAGGCGCCGGCCGACCGGGTCGGAGTCTGTCTCACGGATGCCGCCGCCAAGGCGCTGCTGGTCTCACCTGCCCTCGCCGCGACGGCGCCCGACGCCGCGCCCGCCCTGACCCCGGCGGATCTCGACGCGGCGACACCCGCGGATGCCCCGGTACCGGATGCCCGCGCCGCCGGCCTGACGCCGGAGGATCCCGCCTACCTGATCTACACCTCGGGCTCGACCGGCGTGCCCAAGGGCATCGTCATCAGCCACGCCAACATCTGCCACTTCCTCCGGTCGGGGAACGCGCTCTACGGCATGCGCGCCGACGACATCGTGTTCCAGGGCGCCTCGGTCGCCTTCGACCTGTCGATGGAGGAGATCTGGGTCCCGTATCTCGTGGGCGCGACGCTGTTCGTGGCGAGCCCGGCCATGATGGGCGACGTCGAGTCCCTGCCCGGCATTCTCGAAGCCGAGCGGATCACGGTGCTCGATACCGTGCCGACGCTGCTGGCGATGATCTCCGGCGACCTGCCGACCGTGCGCCTCGTGCTGCTCGGTGGCGAAGCGCTGCCGGAGCCGCTGGTCGGCCGCTGGGCGACCGGCGCGCGCCAGCTCTTCAACACGTACGGGCCGACCGAGGCGACCGTGGTCGCCACCGCGGCCGAGATGCGGCCCGGCGAGCCGGTGACCATCGGGGGACCGATCCCGAACTATTCGGTCTACGTCGCGGGCGAGGATCTGAGCCTGCTCGGGCGCGACCAGCAGGGCGAGCTGCTGATCGGCGGGCCCGGGGTGGCCCGCGGCTATCTCGCGCGGCCCGAGCTGACCGCCGAAAAGTTCATCGCCAACCCGTTCGCCTCGGACGGGACCGACCCGATCCTCTACCGCTCGGGCGATGCGGTCTCGCTGGATGCCGGCGGGCGGATCCTGTTCCATGGCCGCATCGACGACCAGGTGAAGATCCGCGGCTTCCGGGTCGAACTCGGCGAGATCGAGTCGCGGATCCGCAGCGTGCCCGACATCAACCAGGCCGCCGTGGTGCTGCGCCAGGACGACGGGGTCGACCGGCTCGTGGCCTTCCTGATCCCCGAACGCGGGCGGACGGTGGATACCGCCGCCCTGCGCCGGACGCTGGCCGGCCAGATGCCGCCCTACATGGTGCCCGGCCATTTCGAGCTGGCCGAGACCCTGCCGCGGCTGACCTCCGGCAAGGTCGATCGCAAGGCCCTGAAGATCGCCCCGCTCACGGTCGCATCCGCCGATGGCGAGCAGGAGCCCCCGGCCAACGAGACCGAAGCGGCTTTGGTCGCCGCGGCCAAGCAGGTGTTCGGCAACCAGCCGATCCCGCTCGAGGGCGATTTCTTCGCCGATCTCGGCGGCCATTCCCTGCTCGCCGCCCGCTTCGTGTCCGCAGTCCGCGAGGCGCCCGCGCTCGCCGGCATCACGCTGCCGGACGTCTACGCCCTGCGCACCATGCGGGCGATGGCCGACGCGCTGATCGCGCGCACCGGCGGCATGGGCGCGGCGGCTGCGATCCGCGACCTGAGCTTCGAACCGCCGCCGCTGTTGCGCCGGGCCCTGTGCGGCTTCGGCCAGCTGATCGCGCTGCCCTTCGTCATCGCGCTCGCCACCGCGCAGTGGCTCGGCATGTTCGTGACCTACCTGCTGCTCACCGGCGGCGGTCTCAGCTTCTTCGCCGAACTGGGCGTCCTGCTGCTCGTCTACATCGCAATCAACGGCGTGACCGCGGTGGTCGCGGTGGCGGGCAAGTGGCTGATCCTCGGCAGGACCAAGCCGGGTCGATACCCGCTCTGGGGGAGCTATTACTACCGCTGGTGGCTGACCCAGCGCCTCGCGCCCCTCGTCCACGTGAAGTGGCTCCAGGGCTCGCCGGCGATCTCGGTCTACCTCCGGCTGATGGGCGCCAAGGTCGGCCATGATGCGCTGATCTCCGACATCGAGATCGGCGCTCCGGACCTGCTGACCATCGGCGACGGCGCCTCGCTGGGCGGTCGCCTCGTCATCGCCAATGCCGAGATCGTCGGTAACGAGTTGGTGATCGGCACGGTCGAGATCGGCGCCGATGCGGCGGTCGGCACCTCCTGCGTGCTCAGCCACGACACGGTGATCGGCGCGCAGGCCGAGATCGCCGACCTGACCACGATCCCGACCGGCACCCGGGTCGGGCCCGCGGAGATCTGGGACGGCTCGCCCGGCCGCAAGGTCGGGATGGCGAACACGGCCGACCTGCCGGCCGCCTCCGAGGCCTCGTGGGCCCGCCGCGCCGCCTTCGCGGCGGCTTATATCGTTCTGCTCGGCGCGATTCCGGCGGTCGGCCTGCTGCCGATCTTCCCGGCGTTCTTCATCTTCGACCAGATCTCGGATTCGCTCTCCGACATCACCGATGTCGACTATCACTGGTACCTGCCGATCCTCACCTGGCCCACCGCCATGCTGATGACCGCCGGCACGGTGCTGCTGATCGCCGGCATCCGCTGGATCGTGCTGCCGCGGACCCGCTCGGGCACCTACTCGGTCCACTCGCTGTTCTACCTGCGCAAGTGGTCGCTGGCGCTCGCCGTCGAGGTCACGCTCGAGACGCTCTCGTCACTGTTCGCTACGGTCTACATGCGGGCGTGGTACCGGCTGATGGGCGCCAACATGGGCCACGGCGCCGAGATCTCGACCAACCTCGCCGGCCGCTACGACCTCGCCGAGGTCGGCGCGAAGAACTTCATCGCCGACGAGGTCGTGTACGGCGAGGAGGAGGTCCGGCGCGGCTGGATGCATCTCGAGGCCGCCCGCACCGGCGCACGGGTCTTCGTCGGCAACGATGCCGTGGTCCCCCCCGGCGCGGTCATCCCGGACGACGTGCTGATCGGCATCAAGTCGAAGCCGCCGGCCAACGATGCGATGAGCCCCGGCGAGACCTGGTTCGGCTCGCCGCCGATCCGGCTGCCGGCCCGCCAGAAGGTCGATCTCGGATCGACCGCGCAGACCTACGAACCCGGGATGTGGCCGAAGATCCGGCGCGGCGTGTTCGAGGCCTTCGCGACCTCGTTCTCGCCGATGCTCTACATCACCCTGGCGATCACCGTGATCGACTGGTATTTCTACCCGGCCATCCTGGAGAAGGACTGGACCGGTCTGGCCGTCAGCTTCGTGACCGCCAGCGTCTGCATCGCGCTGATCCAGTCCGCCGCGGTCATCGCGATGAAGTGGCTGCTGATGGGCGTCTACAAGCCCGGCATGCAGCCGATGTGGTCCTGGTGGGCGATGCGCACCGAGGCGATCGCGGTGGCTTATTGGGGGTTGGCCGGCAAGGTGCTGCTCGAGCACCTCCAGGGCACGCCGTTCCTGCCCTGGGCCCTGCGGTTGTTCGGCGTGAAGATCGGGAAGGGCGTGTGCATGCTCACCACCGACATCACCGAGTTCGACTGCGTGTCGATCGGCGACTACGCCACGATCAACCGCGTCTCCGCGCTGCAAACCCATCTGTACGAGGACCGGATCATGAAGATCGGCCGCGTCGTGGTCGGGCGCGGCGTCTCGGTCGGCGCCTTCGCGACGGTCCTGTACGACACCAAGGTCGGCGACTACGCACGGCTGCGCCCGCTCACCATCGTGATGAAGGGCGAGTCGATCCCCGCCAACACGGAGTGGGAAGGCGCCCCGGCGGTGCCGGTGATCCACGCGGCGCGCGACGAGCAACGGGCGGCCGGATAGGTCGCCGCGTCAATCCGGGGCGCCTGAAACGAGCCCTGGGACGCGCGAGGAAGCGACTGTCGTCATCGCCGCCGATATCCACCTTGCCGAATCGTAAACAACCGCGCGGTATTTTCGTCGCGCTGCTGCGAATTAAGCCGGCTCAAGCCTCGTGAGCCGGTCAATACCGTGCGGCTTATGCTATCTTCAGTATCGGAGACTGATAGAAAGCCGTGCATCTCGATCCAGCCACCCTGCTGATCGTCAGTTCCGTGATGACCTTGCTGGTCGGCACGCTGTTCGTTCTGTCGTGGCGGCAGGCGCCGGGTTCGCGCGCCCTGGCGCTATGGGGCGCGGCGCATATTCTCGGCGCGGTCGGCTCCGGCGGCCTCGCCCTGCGCGGCCAGATTCCCGACCTCGTGTCCATCGCGGTGTCCAACGCCGTGGTGCTGGCGGCCTACGGGCTGATCTGGAGCGGTGTCCGCTCGTTCGAGGGGCGACCGATCCGGATCGGTCTGGCGCTCGCGGGCGCGGCGATCTGGTGCGTGTTCTGCCTCCTTCCGGCCTTCTATGGATCGATCGAGGCCCGGATCGCGTACGCTTCCGCGGTGGCGGCGCTCTACACGGGCGATGCGGCCGTGGAGTTCTGGCGGGGGCGCAAGGAGCGTCTCGCGTCGCGCGTGGCGGCCGAGACCACGCTGGGCTTGCACGCCGCCTTCTACCTGCTGCGGATTCCATCGACCCTGCTCGCGCCGCCGCCACCGCGGTTGAACCCGTTGACCTCGCCCTGGGTCGCGATCCTGTGCTTCGTCACGCTGCTGTTCTCGATCGCCCTGGCCTTCACCTGCATGGCTCTGGTGAAGGAACGAGCCGAGCGCGAGCAGCGCATCGCCGCCGCGACGGACCCGCTCACCGGCATTTCCAATCGCCGGGCCTTCACGGGGGTCGCTGAGGCGACGCTCGCCACGCACCGGGATGTGGCGCTGCTGCTGTTCGACCTCGACCGGTTCAAGGCGGTCAACGACGTCCACGGCCACGCGGTCGGCGACGCGGTGCTGGTGGGGTTCTGCGCCATGGCCGCGTCCCTGTTGCCCCGGGACGCGATGCTCGGCCGGCTCGGCGGCGAGGAGTTCGCCTGCCTGCTGCCCGACGTCTCGCCTGCCGAGGCCCTGGCCCGTGCGGAGGAGTTGCGCCGGACCTTCGCGGGGCTGTCGGTGCCGGAATTGCCGGACCTGCGAGTGAGCGTCAGCATCGGGATCGCGCAGGCCCGGGACGGGATCAGTTTCGAGGCGCTGATGCGCCGGGCCGACGCCGCCCTCTACGTCGCCAAGCGCGGCGGGCGCGACCGGGTCGTGGTGGCCGGACGGATGCAGGCGGCCTGAGCGGGCGCAGTCGGAAATCGGCCGCGGATGCGCTATCGCGGGCCGGATTGGAGACCGGCCATGGACGACCCCACCCGCATCGACCGCCTGGAGATGCGCCTCACCGAGCAGGATTCGACGATCGAGGATCTGAACCGCACCGTCACGGAGCAGTGGCGGGTGATCGACCGGCTCGTCCGCCAGGTCGATGCGTTGCGCGATCAGGTTGAGGAGGCGGCGGCCCGGTCCGCACCGCGCGGGCCCGAGCCGCCGCCGCCGCATTACTGATCGGCATCGGCACGCCGCCCGCAGCGACGCGCCGGGCCGGCGTCAGAAGTTGGCCTGGGTGACGAACTTGGTCACCAGGTAGGCATCGAGCGCCTCCGAACCGCCCTCGCTGCCGTAGCCGGATTCCTTGACGCCGCCGAAAGGCGTCTCGGGCAGGGCGATACCGTGGTGGTTGATCGAGATCATCCCGCTCTCCACCCCGTGGGAGACCTTGGCGGCCCGCTCGGCCGAGCGGGTATAGGCGTAGGCCGCAAGCCCGTAGGGCAGGCGGTTGGCCTCGGTGAGCGCCTCCTCGTCCTCCGAGAAGCGGTTGATCATCGCGACCGGGCCGAACGGCTCCTCGTTCATCATCCGCGCGGTCAGCGGCACCTCGGTGAAGACCGTCGGCTCGAAGAAGTTGCCACGGTTGCCGATGCGCTTGCCGCCGGTCCGCAGCGACGCTCCGGCCGCTTCGGCGTCGGCGGAGAGGGCCTCGATGGCCTCCAGACGCCGCCCATGGATCAGCGGGCCCATCTTGGTGTCCGGATCCAGGCCGTCGCCGACCTTCGCGCTCTTGGCGTAGCTGGTGAAGCCCTCGACGAACCGGTCGAACACCGAATCGTGCACCAGGAAGCGGGTCGGCGACACGCAGACCTGTCCGGCGTTGCGGAACTTCGACGGGGCCAGGACCGACACGGCCTTCTCCACGTCGGCGTCGCCGAACACGATCACCGGAGCGTGGCCGCCGAGTTCCATGGTGGCGCGCTTCATGTGCTCGCCGGCCAGCGCCGCAAGCTTCTTGCCGACCACCGTCGAGCCGGTGAACGAGATCTTGCGGATCACCGGGTGCGGGATCAGGTAGGCCGAGATCGTCGCCGGGTCGCCGTAGACCAGCGACAGGGCGTCGCCCGGGATGCCGGCGTCGAGGAATGCGCGGACCAGCGCCGCGCAACTCGCCGGCGTGTCCTCGGGACCCTTCAGGATCACCGTACAGCCGGTGCAGAGCGCCGCCGAGATCTTTCGGACCGCCTGGTTGATCGGGAAGTTCCAGGGCGTAAAGCAGGCGACCGGGCCAACCGGCTCGCGCACCACCGCCTGCAGCACGCCGTCGGCGCGGGCCGGGATGACGCGTCCGTAGGCGCGCTTACCCTCCTCGGCGAACCAGTCGATCACGTCGGCGGCCGCCAGGGTCTCGACGCGCGCCTCGGCCAGCGGCTTGCCCTGCTCCAAGGTCATGATGCGGGCGATCTCGTCGGCGCGGCTGCGCAGCAGGTCGGCGGCCTTGCGCATCAGCTTGCCGCGCTCGAACGGCGACACCTTCCGCCAGGCCGGGAAGGCCCGCGCCGCGGCCGCGAGCGCTTCGTCCAGGTCCGCCGTGGTGGCGACGGCGCATTGGCCGATCGTCTCGCCCGTGGCCGGATTCAGGACGCCCAGGGTCTCTCGGTCGGCGCCCGTGCGCCAGCGTCCGGCAATGTGTAGCTCGGTATCCGGATACATCGTCAATTCCCGCTCGGCCGCACGATCGGCCGTGGCCGACATGTGGCAACGTGAAGCGGATCGACAATCCCGTTCCGAGCATGGCTGACGCCGCACCGCGACGGTGACGACCTGAGCCCGGTCAGGCGGCCCGGGAGCGGGCGGTGTCCGGAACGGTCACGGTCGTGGCGGTGCCGTGGCGGGCGCGCAGCGTGCCGCCCTTCGGGACGACTTGCCAGCCATCGCGGCAGCCGTCGATCGGCTCGGAGACGACGACGATCCCGCCCGGCCCGTCGCGGTAATACAGGCTCGGCGGCCGACCGTCGCAGGCCCACCGATAGGCGGTGAGCGTCTCGCCATCCGTCAGCAGGGCGGTGAAGCGCAACGGCTCGGAGACGTTGGCCTCCTTCATCAGGGCGCGGATCGTCTCCAGGGTGCGGGCCATCGCGCCGACAGGATCCTGCTCGAGGCCGTTGGCCAGGGCCAGCAGGAAGATCGCCTCGGAATCCGTGCTGCCGCGCCGGTGATCGTAGAAGGCGTCCGGAATCAGCGCCTCCAGCCGACGCTTGATGCGGTGGTAGCCGCCGATCTGGCCGTTGTGCATGAACAGGTGCCGCCCATGCACGAACGGGTGGCAGTTCGCCCGGGCGGTGGCGGTCCCGGTCGAGGCGCGCACGTGGGCGAAGAAGGTTCGCGCCCGGACCTGACCGCACAGGTTGGTGAGGTTCTCGTCCGACCAGGCCGGGGAGATGTCGCGATAGACGCCGGGCTCGGGACGCTCGCCGTACCAGCCGATGCCGAAACCATCGCCGTTGGTCTCGGTTTTCCCTTCGTCGGCGTGCAGGGACTGGTGCACCAGCGAATGCGTCGGCGCGCAGACCAGGTCCGAGAGAAAGACCGGCTCACCGCTATAGGCGAGGAAACGGCACATGTCGGACGTCGATCCTTCCCTGGTCCGTACGATCCAGGCGATGTCCCCCGGAATGGGGCAAACGCCTCAAGCGTGAGATTAACAGTCGGTCCACACGGGTGAACAGTTTCTTAACCGGGACCCAGCTGCGCCATTTTCAAGCGTTCGGGGCAAAATTGGTGCGGCGTGATCGCGGAGCAGGCATGGGCTGCCCGACCACCCGGACACTTGTGAGCCGGCTCTTGGCAGGTCAGCATGGCCGAATCGGGGAATCACCGGTCCACCAATGAGGCCGGGACCCGAAAAGGGGTTCACACGACCGAACCGCAGGAGACTGATATGGATCGCGCACAGCCCGAGTGTTCCGCCCCCGTGGCGCTTGTGGTGGAGGACGACGCGGCCGTGCGCCACCTCGCGACCGCGGTCCTGGAGGAAAGCGATCTGGGCGTGATCGCCTGCGAGAGCGCCGAAGCTGCGCTCTCGGTCCTGGAGCGATCCGACGTCACCGTGGCCCTGCTGTTCGCCGATATCCGCCTGCCCGGCGCCATGGACGGCGTGTCGCTCGCCCAGGCGGTGGAGCGGCGCTGGCCGGACGTGCGCGTGGTCGTCACCTCCGGAGCCAGCCGCGACGCGCGCCTGCCCGATCAGACGGTCTACATGCAGAAGCCGTGGCGGGCGCTCGACGTGCTGGTCCAGGCCGAGCACGCCACGATGGCCGCCAAGGCGGCCTGAACGGGGCCTGCGTGTTGCCCTCCTCCGGAGATGGGGGAGGGGGCTGGCGACCGGAGCCGAACCGGATCTCCGATCGAGCGGCTGGCGTTCCGACGATGCTGGGACAAGAAAGCCCAAGGCTTCCAGCGGTGGCCTTGTGGCAATCCTCGCCGCGCCCGTGATCTCCATGGCTCGAGCGACAGTCGAACGCAAAAAGCCCGGCCGCTTGCGCGGTCCGGGCTTCTGCCGTTCAGGATAGAACGTCTTAGGCGACGGGCGCCGGGTTCACGGCGACCTGGCCGGAGGCGTTGCCGCCCTGCTGCGACGGGGCGGCGCTCGGCGACGGGAAACCGGGGCGACGGCTGCCGGCCGGGAAACGGGGCTTCGGCTTCGGAGCGGCGATCAGGCCCTCGCGGATCGCGGTCTTGCGAGCCTGCTTGCGGGCGCGGCGGACGGCTTCCGCCTTCTCGCGCGCCTTGCGGACGGACGGCTTCTCATACGCCTTGCGCTGCTTCATCTCGCGGAAGATGCCCTCACGCTGCATCTTCTTCTTGAGGACGCGGAGCGCTTGGTCGACGTTGTTATCGCGAACGAGTACCTGCAACGGACTTGATCCTCTGGACCTGGATTTGGGGCTTGCGCAGCCCGCCGCCGATCTGGAAACCGGCAACGTCCCTCGCCCGGGAGCACCCGGGAGGGACGGGAACGTCGGTTTCCGAATCGGCGTGGAGCCCACGCCTTGGCGCGCCTTCTACACCAAGCGCGAACCAGTTCCAACATCTTCCCGGCAGCGATCTTCGCAGCGGACGTCTCGAAATCCGCGGTCACGGGCCGGATGCCGGTTCGGCGCGCAGCAGCCCTGCTTGGGCTCGATTTGGGACGAAGCCGGATTGCAACGCGATCGGACGCGGCTCTAGGCTGTGCGGATGCAACACGACGACCCGCAGCAATTCGCCAGCGACAACTACTCCGGCATCTGCCCGGAGGCCTGGGCCGCCATGGAGGCGGCCAATCGCGGCCACGCGCCGGCCTACGGCGAGGATGCCTGGACCGCCCGGGCCGCGGACGCGTTCCGCCGCCTGTTCGAGACCGAGTGCGAGGTGTTCTTCGCCTTCAACGGCACGGCGGCGAACGCCCTCGCGCTGGCGGCCCTGTGCCAATCCTATCACAGCGTCATCTGCGCCGACTCGGCCCATGTCGAGACCGACGAGTGCGGCGCGCCGGAATTCTTCTCCAACGGGTCCAAGCTGCTCACCGTCCGCACCGAAGGCGGCAAGCTCACCCCGGAGGCGATCCGCGGGCTCGCCACCAACCGCAGCGATATCCATTTCCCGCGGCCGCGGGTGGTCACGATCACCCAGCCGACCGAGACCGGGCAGGTCTATACCCTGGCCGAACTGCGGTCGCTGTCCGCCACATGCCGGGAACTCGGCCTCGCGCTGCACATGGACGGCTCGCGCTTCGCCAATGCCTGCGCCAGCCTCGGCTGCAGCCCCGCCGACATGACCTGGCGGGCCGGGATCGACGTGCTGTGCTTCGGCGGCACCAAGAACGGCATGCATGCGGGCGAGGCGGTGGTGTTCTTCGATCCGAAGCTCGCGGAGGATTTCGGTTACCGGTGCAAGCAGGCCGGGCAGCTCGCCTCGAAGATGCGATTCCTGGCCGCCCCCTGGGTCGGCATGCTGGAGAGCGGCGCCTGGCTGCGGAACGCCGCCCACGGCAATGCCTGCGCCCGGCGCTTCGCCGAGGCCGTCGCCGGCCTGCCGGGGATCCGCGCGCTGTTCCCCGTAGAGGCCAACGCCGTCTTCCTGGCGATGCCGGCTGCGACCATGGAGCGGCTGCGGGCGCGGGGCTGGCGGTTCTACACCTTCATCGGCGGCGGGGCCCGGTTCATGTTCGCCTGGGACGCCGAGGCCGCGCGCGTGGACGCCCTGGTTGCAGACTTGCACGCGCTGGCGGCCGAGGCGGCCTAAGGCTGGGTTTCCAAAGGGCTCAGCCCTTTGGCGGGTTGTCAGGGCGGAGCCCTGATGGAGACGAAGGGCTCCGCCCTTCACCCGCAAAAGGTCGAACGACCTTTTGAAACCGGGACCTGGATCAGCCCGAGATCGGTCGGCCCGGTCGGTTCTTTGCCAATACCGGGGCTTGCCGCTACACGATGCCGAGACCCTCGCCCGAGGCGGCACCGCCGGGCGACGCCCTCCCGTTGTGCCGACCCAGAGCGTTCGCTCCATGCTGATGCAGACCAAGACCGAAGCGAGGCCGGCCGACCCGGTTGCGCGGCGGCGCACCTTCGCGATCATCTCGCACCCGGATGCGGGCAAGACCACGCTGACCGAGAAGCTGCTGCTGTTCGGCGGCGCGATCCAGCTCGCCGGCGAGGTCAAGGCCAAGCGCAACCGGGTCTCGACCCGGTCCGACTGGATGGGGATCGAGAAGGAGCGCGGCATCTCGGTGGTCACCTCGGTGATGACCTTCGAGTACGGCGACTGCGTCTTCAACCTGCTCGACACGCCGGGCCACGAGGACTTCTCGGAGGACACCTACCGGACGCTGACCGCGGTCGATTCGGCCGTGATGGTGATCGATGCGGCCAAAGGCATCGAGGCGCGCACCCGCAAGCTGTTCGAGGTCTGCCGCTTGCGCGACATCCCGATCGTCACCTTCGTGAACAAGCTCGACCGCGAGGCCCGCGACCCGTTCGAGCTGCTCGACGAGATCGAGAAGACGCTGGCGCTCGACGTCGCCCCGGTGACCTGGCCGATCGGCACAGGCCGCAACTTCTCCGGGACCTACGAGCTGGGCGCCAACCGCGTGCGCCGGCTCGACGCCGCCGAGGATGCCGGCATGGTGGCGGTGTCCGGCCCACAGGACCCGCTGTTCGATACGCTGCTCACCGAGAACGGCGCGGCCGATGCGTGGCGCGAGGAGGTCGAGCTGGCCGAAGGCGGGCTCAAGCCGTTCGACCTCGACGCGTTCCGCGAGGGTCACCTGACGCCGGTGTTCTTCGGCTCGGCGCTGCGCAACTTCGGCGTACGCGACCTCATCGACGGTCTCGCCAAGGTGGCGCCGCCGCCCCGCGGCCAGGATGCCGACAAGCGCCTGGTCGAGCCGACCGAGCCGCGCATGACCGGCTTCGTGTTCAAGATCCAGGCGAACATGGATCCGAACCACCGGGACCGGATCGCCTTCATGCGGGTCTGCTCGGGCAAGCTCAGCCGGGGCATGAAGGCCCGGCTGGTCCGCACCGGCAAGCCGATCTCGCTCTCGGCGCCGCAATTCTTCTTCGCTCAGGACCGCGCCATCGCGGACGAGGCTTTTGCGGGCGACGTGGTGGGGATCCCGAACCACGGCACCCTGCGGATCGGCGACACGCTCACCGAAGGCGAGGACCTGCTGTTCCGCGGCGTACCGAGCTTCGCACCCGAGATCCTGCGCCGGATCAAGCTGACCGACGCCATGAAGGCCAAGAAGCTGCGCGAGGCGCTGCAGCAGATGGGCGAGGAGGGTGTCGTCCAGGTGTTCGTCCCGCAGGACGGCAGCCAGGCGATCGTCGGCGTGGTCGGCGCGCTCCAGCTCGACGTGCTGAAGGAGCGTCTCCAAGCCGAGTACGGCCTTCCGATCGATTACGAGACCTCGCGCTTCTCGGTATGCCGCTGGATCGAGTCCGAGTCCGAGATCGAGCTGGACAAGTTCGTGGACAGCCACGGCTCGGCCATGGCCAAGGACCTCGACGGCGCCCCGGTCTTCATGGCGACCACGGCGTTCTCGCTCCGCTACGAGGAGGAGCGCTACCCGGCGGTGCGCTTCACCGATGTGAAGGATTATCAGAAGCGGACAGCGTGAGATGTCGGCGGGGCGGGCGCGACAGGCTTTCCCGCCCTCTCCCTTATCCTGAAATGCGGGGCCGCGGTTCGGACGCCGCGACGGAGCCTTCCGGCAGCCGTGCGGTTCCCGGAGGCCTCCGTCGAGGCGCGTTACGCTCGCATCTCCGGATGCGGGAACCCGGGTTGGAGATGCTGCCCCTCAGAACTTCCCCAGCATCGGGAAATCGACTGTCAGCGTCGATTCCGCCGCGATCGGGGCGTCGCGCTTGCGCGGCTTGCGGTTGAGCACCTGCTTCAGCTTGCTCTTCAGCACGGCCATGTCGAACGGCTTGAGGATGAAGGCGTCCGCGCCCGCCTGGTGGGCGAGGTTGATGTCCTCGAAGTCGAAGGACGATTCGGTGAGCATGAAGGGCGTGTTCATCAGAGCGTCGTCGCCGCGGATCTCGCGCAGCAGGCTCAGCCCGTCCATCGGCTCCATGGTCAGGTCGGAGATCACCAGGGCGTAGCGGCGCGTGCGCAGCCGCTCCAGCGCCTCGGCGGCCGTGGTGACTCCCTCGACATCGGGGAAGCCGATCCGGGTCATCAGCATCACCTCGAGACGCAGGAGCTTTTCCTGGTCGTCGACGATGAGGATCGGGGGCGTATCGCTCTCGGACATCGCTCGGCTCAGATGAAGAGGTGATCGATGCCCTGGCGGGACATCGCGTCGTTCTGGAGCGCCACGCAGAGGCCGTGGATCGCGGTCGCCTTCGGAGTACCACGTTGAAGCATCGGCAGCAGGTTGGCCTTGGCGAACAGGCCGTCGTTGGTCGCGGTGCGCTGGGCGCTCTTGAAGGAGTGGACGAACTCGCGCTTGGCGATCTCCCGCCACTCGTTGATCTGCACGTCGCGGTGGCGCTGGTCGGCGCTAACCCGGTCGAAGGTCTCGTGGACCGACGATCGCTCGCCCTCGATCACCTGGCAGGCGAAGTTGCCCTCGATGATCAGGAAGCTGGTGATCACCGAGAACTCGTTCTTCTTCTGTGCGACCCGGCCGATCTCGTTGATCTGCTCCGACCGCTTTGCCGCATCCGACGAGAGGTTGAGGCGCGAGAAGTAGATGATGTGGACGAGGCTCGTCCGTTTCGCCCGCATGACCTCTAGATCCGCAATCCGTGCCGCTTCGACGCGTCCGGGCGGGACGCCCCCCACCCGGATCAGCCCGTGCCCGATCTTGGCGCGAGCCGGATAACACCCCGTAAACGCGCGCCGGGGATGCCGACGGACCGGGGCCCGCCCGGTCCGGCAGAATCTGCCGGGTCGGCACCTCCGGACGGTCAGTGCTGCCGGGTCGGGTGCGGCCAACGCTAGGCCCGCCAAGGACTTAGGCGTGGCACGGCGGTTGCGCTCGCTTGATCCTGCGGGCCATTGCGGCGCGTTTCGGGATCGCATGCCATGGATCTTTTCACCGCCCTGCAGACCTCGGTCTCCGGACTGCAGGCGCAATCCTATGCCATCAGCAACATCTCCGGGAACATCGCGAACTCGCAGACCACCGGATTCAAGCGGATCGACACCAGCTTCGTCGACATGATGTCCGAGACCACGCCCAAGCGCGAAGTGGCCGGCTCGGTCCTGGCGCAGTCGCAGCTGACCAACACGATCGCCGGCAACGTCGTGGCGTCGAGCGTCCCGACCAACATGGCGATCAACGGCAACGGCTTCTTCACGGTGGTCCGAAAGACCGGTGATTCGAACGGTGCGGCCACCTTCAGCGGCACGAACGTCTACACGCGCCGGGGCGACTTCGCGCAGGACAAGGACGGCTACCTGGTCAACGGCGCCGGCGGCTACCTGACCGGCACGAACCTCGATCCGGTCACCGGGCAGGCGACCAGCACCGGGCTGCTCAAGATCGGCAACACCTCGCTCCCGGCCCAGCCGACGACGTCGCTGACCTACGCGGCCAACCTGCCGGCGACCCCGGCCACCACTGCGTCCGCCACGTCGGGCTCGGATGTCTACAATCAGCTGCCATCCGCGGTCGTCCTGACCGGAGCCACGGTGCCCGGACCCACGGTGCCTTCGACCGCCGCCGGGACCTTCGTCAACAACAGCATCGCGGGCCCGTCGATCACCGCCTACACGCAGACCGGCGCGCCAGTCACCCTGAGCACGCGCTGGGCGAAGGTGCAGGATGCCACCACGACGCCGTCGCAGCCGGCGGTCTGGAACCTCTACTACGCCTCCGATCCCTCGGCGTCGGCGAACTCGACGGCCTGGCAGAATGTCGGGACGGCGTTCACCTTCGATTCCACGGGCAAGCTGACCGCGCCGACCACGAGTCCGGTGTCCCTCGGCGACGTCACGGTCGGCGACTACACCTTCGCGAACATGACCATGAATGTCGGCACCGCCGGCCTGACACAGTACGCCGACACGTCGGGTGCGGTGACCACCAACACGCTCAGCCAGAACGGCAACAGCGCCGGCACGCTGACCAGCGTCGCCATCGGCGAGGACGGCAAGATCAACGGCACGTTCTCGAACGGCTCGGTGCTCGGGCTCGCCACCGTGGGCATCGCCCAGTTCGCCAACCCCGACGGGCTGAAGGCCGATTCGAACGGAAACTACCTGCAGACCGCCGAGTCCGGCGCGGCGCTGGTGGGGCTGAACGGCAGCTCGATTACGGGCGCGAGCAATGAGCAATCCAATACCGACATTGCGAGCGAGTTCTCTAAGATGATCGTAACCCAGCAGGCCTACTCTGCGAACACGCGGGTCATGTCGACGGCCCAGACGATGATGTCTGACCTGCTCAACGTGATCCGCTGAGTGAGGGCGCGATCCCAACCGCGGAGGCCGTGAGATGTCGCTGAACGCGCTTTCCACCGCGACCGCCGGACTTGCGGCCACGCAGGCGGCGATCAACGTCGTCTCGCAGAACGTCGCGAATGCCGGCACGGCCGGATACGTCAAGCGGACGCTCTCGACGGTCGCGACCGGAACCAACAATTCCGGCGTCGCGGTCGGGGCGATCACCCGCAGTTTCGACGCCGCGGCGCTCAAGCAGCTGCGGCTCGAGACCTCGGGGGCCGCCTATACCAGCACGAAGGCCGGCATCGCGTCTCAACTCGACGCGCTCTACGGCGCGCCGGGCAGCGGGGCGGCGCTGGACGGCACGCTGAACACGTTCACCGAATCGCTGCAGGAGCTGTCGGCCAACCCGACCTCGGCGGCGGCACGCACCACCGTGGTCAGCAACGCGTCGGCGCTGGCGAGCCAGATCAACGGCGCCGCCGCCTCGGTGCAGAACCTGCGCTCGGGCGTCGAGGCCCAGCTCGGCACCGACACGCAATCGGCCAGCACAATCCTGTCCAGCGTCGCCCGGCTCAACGCCAAGATCCAGAACACCACCGACGCCTCGTCCCTGGCCGACCTCCAGGACCAGCGCGACCAGGTGATCAACACGCTCTCGGGCTACATGGACGTCCAGACCGTCGCGCAGCGCGACGGCACGGTGTCGGTGCTGACCCAGTCGGGCGTGACCCTGGTCGACCGCGGCACCGCTGCGACGCTGAGCTTCGACGGACATGGGTCGCTGAATCCCACTTCGAGCTACTCGACGGACCCGGCGAAGCGCACGGTCGGCACGATCACGGCCACCCTGCCGGGCGGCGGCAAGATCGACCTCGGGGCACCCGGCGCCATCCGGTCCGGGAGCCTTGCCGCGGGGATCGAGCTGCGCGACCAGGTCCTGCCGCAGGCCCAGCGCCAGCTGGACGACCTCGCCGGGGGGCTCGCCAGTGCGCTCACCGACAAGACCGTGACCGGTACGGTGACCGGATCCTCGGCCACCATCGATCTGACCGGCATCCAGGCCGGCAACTCGCTCACGATCCCGGTCACGGCCGCAAACGGCTCCGTCCGCAACATCACCCTGATCGCCTCGAACAAGGCGACCACCGGGATCGATCCGAGCCTGACCGACGACGGCAGCGGGCTCGCGCAGACCTTCGACATCTCCGGCGGTCCCTCGACCTACGCGAGCGCCATCCAGACCGCCCTGGCGGCGCTCAACACCCGGGCGACCGCCGCCGGCATCAAGAACGTCCCCAATCTCACCGCCACCGGTACCGGGGCGTCGGTCACAGTGGGGCCGGCGGCCGGCAGTACCGACAAGGTCTCGGCTGCAACTGCCGGGATCACGCTGCCGACCTCCCCGAACGATCTAACCTCGGGTTATCCGCAGCTCGCCCTGTTCACCGACGTGTCCGCGGCGCCGCCCCCGACCCCGCAACTGTTCACCGGGTCGTTCGACAGCGGCGCGCAGCTCACCGGCTTCGCGCAGCGGATCTCGATCAACCCGGCGCTGTCCGGCAACACCGCGGCGTTGACCGCATCGAGCGCCACCGATCCGAGCGCGTCGGGCGGCCGGGCGCAGGCGATCTTCACGGCCCTGACCTCGGCGCAACAGACCTTCTCGTCGTCGAGCGGTATCGGCGGGGTCTCCGCGCCGTACCGGGCGAGCGTCGTCGGCTTCGCGCAGGACGTGATCGCCTCCCAGGGGGCCGCGTCCGCGAATGCCGCCGCGATGGACGACACCCAGCAGACCGCGCTGTCCACCGCGCAGGGCCGGTTCTCCGCCGGGGCCGGTGTCAACATCGACCAGGAGATGTCGAACCTGATCGCCCTGCAGACCGCCTACGGCGCCAACGCCCGGGTGCTGACCGCCGCCCGCGACATGCTCAACCAGCTGCTGCAGATCTGACCATGACCACGATCTCTCCCTTCGCGGCCGGGTCCTACGTCGCCAACCGGAATACCTCGCAGCTTCTGACGCTGAAGAACCAGCTCAACGACCTGTCGAACCAGCTCTCCAGCGGCAAGGTCTCGCAGACCTATGGCGGGCTCGGCACCGGGCGCTCCACGGCGCTCGCCGCCCAGGCGACCCTGAGCGCGCTGGACGGCTACGGCGCCGGCATCACCGCCGCCCAGACCCGGACCAAGCTCGCGGTCACGAGCCTGACCCAGGTCGCGAAGCTGGGCACCGATGCCCGTACGGCCCTGAACAACGGCCTGCAGAGCATCGCGGCCAATACCACAGCGGGCCGCTCGATCGCGCAGGCCAACCTGCAGACGGCCCTCGACACGCTGAACCAGTCGGCGGCGGGCAGCTACCTGTTCGGCGGCCGCGACGCCACGACCCAGCCGGTGCTCGACGCCGACACGATCCTCAATGGCACCACCGACGCGCAGGGCAACGCGCTCGCCGGCCTCACGTCGCTGGTCAACGAGCGGGTCGCGGCGGAACTGGGCTCCGGCGGCAACGGCCGGCTGACGCAGACGGCGCCGAGTGCCACCTCCGTCCAGGTCACCGACGAGACGAACGCCGCGACCCGGGGCAAGTTCGGGTTCACCCTGTCCGGCACCCCGACGACCACCGGGACAGCGCTCACCGCCTCGATCACGGGCACCGGCCCGGCCTCACTCAACGTCGGCCTGTCGGGGCAGCCGGTGGCCGGCGACACGGTCAGCTTCGCGCTGAAGATGCCGGACGGCACCTCGACGACCGTGACGCTCACCGCGGCCGCCAGTGCGGATTCGACCTCCACCGGCAGCTTCGCGATCGGTGCCACCGCCGCCGACACGATGACGAACCTGTCCGCGACGCTGACCAACGCGCTCAAGGGGGCGGCCAGCAGCACGCTGGCGGTGAACGCCACCGCGGCCGTGACGACCGACTTCTTCACCGGCTCGGCGAAGGGCGGCCCGAACGGCACCGGCATCATGCCCCAGCAGCGCATCGTCTACGACGCGGCCAAGAACCCGACCGGATTCACAACCGCCAAGGCGACCGACACGGTGCTCTGGTACCAGGGCGAGAACACGTACACGACGCCGGCGGACCCGACCCAGGCCGTGCCGACCTCGCCGCTCGACACGCAATCGGTGCAGGTCAGCGCCACCGGCAAGGTCGGCACGGGCGCCCGCGCCAACGACAAGACGATCCAGAACGTCCTGGCCGGCCTGGCGACCATGGCGTTCGCGCTTCCGACGGCGAGCGACGCCAACACCAGCGCCACCTACAAGGCGGTGGTCGGCAAGGCCGGGACGCTCCTGTCCGCATCCGACCAGACCAACCCCAGCGTCCAGGACACCGTCACGCAGCTCAGCATCGCCGCGACCCGGCTCTCGAACGCCGGCACGACCAACACCGCCACCCGGACCGCGGTCCAGAACACCCTGGATGGGATCGAGCAGGCCCCAACCGAGGAGGTCGTCGCCAAGCTGCTCGACGTCCAGAACCGGCTCCAGGCCAGCTACCAGGTCACGGCCTCGCTCTCGAAGCTCTCGCTGGTCAATTACATCAGCTGACGTCGGTATTCGGCCCCGCGACCATAGTCTTGCCGCTTTCCCGCAGTGAAGCGCGCAGGACGGTCGCGTGTCGTGCGATCGCCTGCTCGAGGAGAGGTCCGCATGGCGCTGTCCGAACCCGTCCACGCGGTCCGCCGCCTCGGCGCCGCGGCGCAGATCGGCGCCATCGTGATGGCCGAACAGGCGATTGACAGCTATCTCGACGATTACGGCCGCCCCGGCGACCGTGCCACCGCCCTCGACATCCTGCTGCGCGACCTCGCCCGGCTGCGGTTCGTCGAGCCTGATCTCGACGCTTTCATCGGCGAGGTCGAGCGTTACATCGATCTGCTGTACCGGGACCTGGCGCGTCAGGCCGCCTGACATGGTGCGCCCGCTCACCGCCCTGGTCCTGAGCGCCGCACTCGTCGGGCACGGCACGCCCGCCGACGCCCGCGATCGCGAGAAGGCGCCGACCGCCGCGGCCACGATGCCGTGCCCTACGAAGGGGCCGGGTTTCGTGCGGCTGCCCGGCAGTGCGAGTTGCATCCGCGTGTCCGGCCGGGTGATCGCGGGTACCGACCTCCGGGCCGGCCCTGGCATCGGCGCGGCGGCCGCGCCCGTGGTCGCCGGCCACCTGGCGATCGACAACCGCGCCGACACCGACCTCGGCGAGGTGCGGACCTACGTGCGGATCGGCAACGGCCGGCGCTGAGGCGGCCCTACAGGTTCCGCGACAGCACCAGCGGTCCGCTGCGCACGCCGCGGCCGTACGGGGAGGGCGCCGGGGCCTGCCGTCCGTAACCCGAGGGCAGCTGCGCCCGTCCGATCTCCTCCGCCAGCGACTTGATCAGCCCCTCCGACACGGATCGCGCGCTGTCGAGCACCGATTGGTTCGCCTCGACGGCCGCGGTGAACCGGCGATGGGCGGCCCGCAGGGTCTCGACACCCTCCGGGTTGAATCTCTTCAGCGCCACGGCATTGGCCTTGGCGACTTCGAGGCCCTGCATGTAGGCCGCGGCGAGCGCCGTCTTGGGCTCGGCCGCCACTAGGCCCTCGCGGAGGCGCCCGGCCCGGACATGCGCGGCCTCCTCGGCCAGCACTGCCTCCAATGCGGCCATGTTGGCCAGCACGCCCCCGACCAGCGCCTCGGCGGTGATCCGGTCGGCGACGCGCAGCGGTTCAGCCCTTTGCATTGCCGGCTCCATCGGTGGTCGCGCCCTGCATCTTCATGATCTCACGAAACACGGAATCGGCGATGCCGATGCCGCCGCTCTTCACGATCTGTCCCGCGTATTCCTTGGTCAGCATCGATCGGTAGACGCCGCCGCCGGTCCCGTTCTCGCCGAGCGGGCCCTCGGTCCCATCCGACTGCATCATCCGGTCGAGGCTGTTCTCCAGGAACATCGACTCGAACTCGGTGGCGGTCTTGTGCGCCTTGGCGGTGTTGCCGGTCTTCAGGATGCCGTCGGACACGCTGGTGGCGATGGATTTCCCGACGCCGGAGGCAGCGTTGGCCGCGATGTTGGCGAGTGGCAGCATGATTTGGCCCTCCAGTCCGTCCTAGGGCATCGTCCCGAAAGCTGGCCCTCACCGTTCGGGACGATGCACGCGACAATCACATCAGTTCGATATCGGCCTGCAGCGCCCCGGCGGTCTTGATCGCCTGGAGGATCGAGATCAGGTCGCGGGGGCCGACCCCGAGGGCGTTCAGGCCATCGACCAGCTCGCGCAGGCTCACGCCCTCCTTGACCAGCGCCAGCTTGTTGCCGTCGCCGGTGTCGACCTTCAGGCTCGTGCGCGGCACCACGGCGGTGCGCCCGTTGGAGAGGGGCGCCGGCTGACTCACCTGCGGCTGCTCGCTGATGGTGACCGTGAGGTTGCCCTGCGCGATCGCCACCGTGGAGACCCGCACGTCGCGGCCCATCACGATGATGCCGGAGCGCTCGTCGACCACCACCCGGGCGGTCTGGTCGGGCTCGACCTTGAGCTGCTCCACCTCGGTGATCAGGCGGATCATGTTGCCGTTGTACTTGGCCGGGATCTGGATCGTCACCGTGGCCGGGTCGGTCGGCTCGGCCGTGTCGGCGCCCATGAAGTCGTTGATCGCCGCGGCAATCCGCTTCGAGGTGGTGAAATCGGGGTTGCGCAGGGACAGCCGCAGGGCGCGGGCATCGTTCAGCTTGAACGCGATCTCGCGCTCGATGTTGGCGCCGTTGGAGATGCGGCCGTTGGTCGGCACGCCCCGGGTGATCTTGGCGGCGTCGCCCTCGGCCGAGAAGCCCGCGATCGCCACCGAGCCCTGCGCGAGGGCGTAGACCTCGCCGTCGGCGCCGAGCAGCGGCGTCACCAGCAGGGTGCCGCCCTGAAGGGATTTCGCGTCGCCGAGCGACGAGACCGTCACGTCGATGCGGGTGCCCTGGGCGGCGAAGGGTGGCAGGCTCGCCGTCACCATCACGGCGGCGAGGTTCTGGGTGCGCATCGTGGCGCCCCGCGTGTTGACCCCGAGCCGCTCCAGCATCGCCTGCAGCGACTGCTTGGTGAACGGGATGTTGTTGAGGGTGTCGCCGGTGCCGTTGAGGCCGACCACGATGCCGTAGCCGACGAGCTGATTCTGACGCACGCCCTCGATGGAGGCCAGGTCCTTCACCCGCGACAGGGCGAGCGCCGGGCCTGAGGCCGCTGCCGTCAGCAGCACCCCGACGACGAGCGCCGCGAGGGCCGATCCGAGGAGCTTGATAGGGTGGCTCGGGCGCATGCCGGGTTTTTCACGGGTGAACGGACCTGCCCCCCTCCTGCCAGCCCCGTGCCAGCCGGGCCTTTCCGTTAAGCCATTGAGAAAAGATATCATTATCCAACCGGCGTGCGGCCGCCGATTGTGGTCGACCGGCACCGAACCTGCCGACCCGGCAGGTTCTGCCGGCCTGTTTACCGGTGCTTAACCGTGCCAGCCGAGAGTCCAGGCAGCGCAGGAGCGCCCGGAGCGACACGAACACGATCATGCGCGTCGACACTCGCCAGCCGATCCAGAATGCCGGCGGCGTCGCGTCCAAGGCCCGGGTCGAGGGCGGGCGTGGCTTCAGCCTCGATGCGGCGCCGGCCTCCACGTCCGGCGCCAATGCGCCGGCCGCTGCGGCGACCCTGGCGGGGCTCGATGCCGTCCTGCTGCTTCAAGGCGAAACCGAGACGCCGCAGGAGCGCCGCCGGCGCACGGCCAAGCGCGGCCACGACCTGCTCGACGGCCTCGACCGCCTCAAGGCCGCGATGCTCGGTGGCCGCGTCTCCCCGCAGGACCTGCGCGCCATCGCCGGCCGCCTGGCCGAGCGCTCGGCCTCGTCGGGGGATCCGCGCCTCGACGGGCTCATGGCCGAGATCGAGCTGCGCGCCGCGGTGGAACTCGCCAAGCTCGAAGGCCGGCGCAGCGCCTGACCGCCACTTTCACCGCTGCTCCCATCAACCACCTCATCCTGAGGTGCTGCGGAGCAGCCTCGAAGGAGCCCTCCAGGGATCGCGCGGCTGGCTGGAGGGCTCCTTCGAGGCCTCCGCTTCGCTCCGGCACCTCAGGATGAGGGGGCAGTTTTGGAGACCCCGTAGGGCTCGCCGCCGCTACCCCGCCCGCCGCTTCGGCCCGGTCGGCAGCATCTGGGGCTCGCCCGGGCCGGTCTCGACGGCGAGATCGGGGACCGCGATGATCGGCGCGCCGCGCAGATCCTTGCGGGTGACGATCGCGCCGCGCTCCTCGAGGTAGGCCAGCATCCGCCGGGCACGGCCGCCCGAGCTGGTGCCGTAGGCGTCGGCCAGCATCGCGTCGGTGGGGCAGGGCGCGCCCTCGATCGCCGCGCGGGCGACCACCAGGAACAGGCCGGCCAGGTCATCCGGCAATCCGGCCGCAATCGCTTGGGCCCGCTCCCAGGTGGAGTTGTCGGCGACCGCGCCGCCCGCCTCGGCCCGGGCCACGGCGAGCCGGCGTTTGAACTCCGGCAGTCCCATCGTGTCGCCGCGCAGGCGCCGGATGCGGCAGCGGACGGTGAAGTCCTGATAGAGCGTCGCGGGGGTGCAGGCGGCGGCATCCGCATCGGCCAGCACCGAGGCCAGGACCTCGGCGAGCGCGGCCTCCCGCGCCTCCGGGTCCATCGGCTCCTCTTCGGGCTCCTCCGGCGGGGCCGGCGGGCGGTAGCTCGCGAGCTGGACGAGGACGTCCGGGGCCGCCACCGGGCGCGGCTTCGGGCGCGGCATCGGCGGCGCCAGGCTGTCGGCCGGGCTCGCCGTGAGGATCAGCGCCCGCGCATCCTCGGTCGGGTCGGGGAGGGGGACGAGCACCGGCGAGGACGACCGGCTCACCGTCAGGGTCGGACCCACCGCGATGGTGAGCGGCCGTCGCGACAGGGCCGGCCCCAACGCCACGAAATGTCCGCGCGGCAGGTCGCGGAACGTCTCGGCCTGGCGGCGCTCCAGCCCGAGCAGGTCGGCGGCGCGAGCCATGTCGATGTCCAGGAAGGTCCGGCCCATCAGGAAGTTGGAGGCCTCGGCCGCCACGTTCTTGGCGAGCTTGGCGAGGCGCTGCGTGGCGATCACGCCCGCGAGCCCGCGCTTGCGGCCGCGGCACATCAGGTTGGTCATGGCGCCGAGCGAAAGGCGCCGGGCCTCGTCCGAGACCTCGCCGGCCGCGGCCGGGGCGAAGAGCTGCGCCTCGTCCACCGCCACCAGCATCGGGTACCAATGGTCCCGGTCGGCGTCGAACAGGCCGCCCAGGAACGCCGCGGCGGCGCGCATCTGGCCCTCGGCGTCGAGGTTCTCGAGCGACAACACCACCGACACCCGGTGCGTGCGCACCCGGGCGGCGATGCGCTGGAGCGCGACGTCGTCGCCATCGGCTTCCACCACGACGTGGCCGTAGCGATCGGCGAGGCTGGCGAAGTCGCCCTCCGGGTCGATCACCGCCTGCTGCACGAGGCCCGCGCTCTGCTCCAGCAGGCGCCGGAGCAGGTGCGACTTGCCGGAGCCCGAGTTGCCCTGGACCAGGAGCCGCGTGGCCAGCAGTTCGGTGAGGTCGAGGAGCGCCGGGCGCTCGCCGGTCAGGCCGAGATCGATATCGGAACGCATGGCGCTCCATAGCATGCCGGAACCGGATCCGGGTGCCCCCCGGACGCGCTGTCCACGCTTCCCGCAGTGCTGCCGCGCGGCTGCAATGCCGCGGCGGCGCTGGACCCGGACGCCGCCGCCCTGTAGGGCCCGCCCTCCCTCGAAAAAAACCGGATCCCTCACGCGATGGCGGCCTGCGGCCTCGATTTCGGCACGTCGAACACCACCCTGGGGCATCTCGCGGCGGCGGGACCGGCCCTGCTGCCGCTCGAGGGCGCGCACCGGACCATCCCCAGCGCGATCTTCTTCGAACCGGGCGAGGCGCCGCTGATCGGCCGGGCCGCCACCGCGGCCTACGTCGACGGCCATGCCGGCCGGCTGATGCGCGGGCTGAAATCCGTCCTCGGCACGCCGCTGATGGACGAGGCGACCCCGGTCGGCCGCGAGCGCCTGCGCCTGCGCGACGTGATCGCCCGCTACCTTTCGGCCGTGAAGGCGCGTGCCGAGGCGGCCTGCGGGCAAAACCTCGACACCGTGGTCCACGGTCGGCCGGTGCATTTCGTCGATGGCGACCCGGAAGCCGACCGGCGGGCCGAGGACACGCTGCGCGACATCGCGCGGGACGTCGGCTTCCGCGAGGTCTCGTTCCAGTACGAGCCGATCGCCGCGGCGCTCGACTACGAGCGGCAGGTCCGCTCGGAGGAGATCGCGCTGATCGCCGATATCGGCGGCGGCACGTCGGACTTTTCCATCGTGCGGCTGTCGCCGGAGCGGCGGGGCCGCCCGGACCGGGCCGGCGACATCCTGGCCAATGACGGCGTGCGCATCGGCGGCACCGATTTCGACCGGCAGCTCAGCCTCGGCACCGTGATGCCCCTGATGGGGCTCGGCAGCCCGATGCGGCGCGGCGACCTCGCGGTGCCGAACGCCTATTTCCACGACCTTGCCACCTGGTCGGCGATCAACCGCCTCTACAATGCGAAGACCCTGCGCGAGATCGACGAGGTGATCCGCGATTGCGCGAAGCCGGCCCTCGTCGCCCGACTGCGCGCGGCCGTCGAGGGCGAGCGCGGCCACGCCCTGGCGGGCGCCGTCGAGGGGGCGAAGATCGCCGCCTCCGAGGCCGGGACGACCGATCTCGACCTCGGCCTGGTCGAGCACGGTCTTACGGCTGTGGTGAGCCGCGACACCCTCTCGACGCAGACCGGCGACCTCGCCCGGGCGGTCGCCGCCCGGATCGCCCGCTGCCTCGCCCAGGCCGAGCTCGGGCCGGAGCGGATCGACGCGCTGTTCCTCACCGGCGGCTCCACCGGGCTGCCGCACCTGCGCACCGCGCTCACCGCCGCGCTGCCCGCGGCCCGGGTGGTGGAGGGCGACACGTTCGGCTCAGTTGGCCTCGGCCTGACCATCGAGGCGGGGCGGCGGGCGGGGTGAGCGTCGGCGATTGACGGGCCCGCCGCGATCCCCGACAAGGCGGGCGCCTCGCGCCCGGAGACCGGCGGCCCATCCATCCCCTCCGCGCCGCCCCGCCCGATGCTGTTCAACTCCTTCGTCTTCCTCCTCGCCTTCCTGCCGGCCGCGCTGATCCTGCACGCGCTGGTGGAGCGTGCGGCGCCGGCCTGGCGGCTGCCGCTGCTCGTGCTCCTGTCGTTCGTGTTCTACGGGTGGTGGGATGTCCGGTTCGTGCCGCTGCTCGCCGGCTCGATCCTGGCGAACTGGTGCGTGGCGTGGGTCTATCGGCGCCGGCCCGGGCCCTGGCTGGTCCCGGCCGCCATCGCGGCCAACCTGGCGGTGCTCGGGGTGTTCAAGTACCTCGACTTCTTCGCCGACCTCGCCAACCTGATCCCGGGTCTGGAGGCGCCACGGCTCGGGCTGGCCCTGCCGCTCGGCATCTCGTTCTTCACCTTCCACCACATCATGTATCTCGCCGACCTGCGGGCCGGCCGGGCGCCGGCCTTCGGGCTGACCAGATACGCCCTCTACATCGCGTTCTTTCCGCAGGTTCTCGCCGGCCCGCTCGTGCGCTGGAGCGAGATCATGCACCAGTTCGACGAGCGGCCCTACGCGCGGCCCGACGCCGCCGAGCGCTTCGCGCGCGGGCTGATGCTGCTCACGGTCGGGCTCGCCAAGAAGGTGTTCCTGGGTGATCCCCTCGCGGCTTACGTGAACCCCGTTTTCCAGGCGGCGGCTGTCGGCAAGGTCGTCACCGTCGCGGAGGCGTGGCAGGCGACGCTGGGCTTCACCTTCCAGATCTATTTCGACTTCTCCGGCTACACCGACATGGCGCTCGGCATCGCGCTGCTGTTCGGGCTGGTCCTGCCGCAGAATTTCGATGCGCCCTATCGCGCCACCTCGCTGCGCGACTTCTGGCGCCGCTGGCACATGACCCTGTCGCGGTTCCTGCGCGACTACCTCTACATCCCCCTGGGCGGAAACCGGCGCGGCCTGCCGCGCCAGGTCGGGGCGCTGGCCGCCACCATGACGCTGGGCGGCCTCTGGCACGGGGCGGGACTGACCTTCCTGGCCTGGGGCGCCTTGCATGGCCTCGGCCTCGGCGCCGGGGTCCTGGCCCGCCGGACGCGCCTGAGCGTGCCGGCGCCGCTGGGTTGGCTCCTGACCAGCCTGTTCGTGATGCTGACCTGGGTGCTGTTCCGGGCGACGAGCTTCGAGGCGGCGCTCGCGATCTTCAAGGGCCTGTTCGGCCTCGCGCCCCACGGCTCGGGCTTCAAGTGGCGCACCATCGCGGTGGCGGCCCTGGTCGCCACGGTGGGCCCGACCGCCTGGGCGGCGGTGCATCGCCTGCCGCCCAGGCGCATCCTGGCCTTCGGCTTCGCGCTCCTGTTCGTCGTCGTCCTCCTGAAGATCGGGGACGATGCGAACTACGAGTTCATCTACTTCCAGTTCTGAGGATGGCGCTCGCTCACCCCCCACAGGATCGGGCCTGGCGCGCTTTCGTCCGCACCGTGCTGCTGGCGATGGCCGGGCTGTTTGCGGCTTATCTCGGGCTGGCGGTGCTGGTCGATCCCTACGATACCGGCCGCTCGACGCTGCTGTCCCGCGGCGCCGTCCGTCCGCAGGGGCCGCGCACCGCCTCGGCTGTGCGTGGCCGCGACCCGGCCTATGCGGGCGCGGTGATCGGCAATTCCCACATCCAATTGATCGAGCCGGCATCGCTGACCCGGCTCACCGGTATCCCGTTCGTGCAGCTGTCGGTGCCGGCCACCGGGCCGTCCGAGCAGTTCGCGCTGCTGGGCTGGTATCTGAAACACCACGCCAGGCCCGAGGCGATCGTGCTGTCGGCCGATGCGTTCTGGTGCTCCGACGACCCGTCATTCCCGAGCGAGCACGGCTTCCCGTACTGGCTGGTCGGCGACTGGCAGGCGTATCTCAAGGGCCTGCTGCGCTTCACCGCCGCGCAGGAGACGATCAACCGCCTCGGCTGGCTCCTGAACCCGCGCCACAAGCAGGCCGCGTCCGACGGCTGGTGGGATTACGAGTCGAACTACCTGAGCCAGGGGTTCGGCCGTGACCCGGCCAAGAAGGCGGCGCTGGAGCGGCCGGTCGGCCCCGAGACGGAGCCGCATCATGGCGGTCCGTTCCCGGTGGCCGACCGGTTGCGGGCCGAACTCGCGCGGATCCCGCCCAGGACCGCCGTGGTGGTGGTGTTTCCGCCGGTCTACGCCCGCGCCGAGCCGCCGGCCGGGAGCCCCCGGGCTGTCGCCGAGGCGGCGTGCCGCGCCGAAGTCCGATCGGCGCTTGCCGTTCATCCGCTGAATACGGTCATCGATGGACGTGCCGGGCGCCCGGACGCCGGCGATCCGGATCTGTTTTTCGATCAAACTCACTATCGGCTGCCGCTCGCCCGAGCGTTGACGGACGAGATCGCCGCCGCAATCGTTCACCTGCGGACGTTTTCGGCGGACTAAGCCCGGCCGTCCCGTCCCGGATACCGGAACAGGGTGATGCGCTCGCCCCTTGATTTTCCATCACCTTTTTTGAAATGCCGGCGACCAGCTTTGAACTGGACGCTCTAGACCGTGGCTTGTTTGCCGCAGGGGGCCACGCATTCGAGACAACATCCAAGCCCTGCGACGCTGCGCGTTGTCGCGATTAAGCACCTCGACTATACGGCACCTCACGTTATCGCCGCACACCGGCCATCCCCTGGTGGGCGGTTACGATCCAGCGAGGGTGACGCATGGCGAAGGTGACGCTGGAGGACGGCTACGTCCCGTCCGACGACGAGCCCTTCATGAACGACCGGCAGCGCGAGTACTTCCGGCGCAAGCTCCTGAGCTGGAAGAGCGACATCCTGCGTGAGGCGCAGGATACGCTCGTCGCGCTGCAGAGCGAGAACGAGAACCACCCCGATCTCGCCGACCGCGCCTCCTCGGAGACCGACCGTGCGATCGAGCTGCGGGCGCGCGACCGCCAGCGCAAGCTCACCGGCAAGATCGACGCGGCGCTCGCCCGCCTCGAGGATGGGTCCTACGGCTTCTGCGAGGAGACCGGCGAGCCGATCTCGCTCCGCCGCCTCGATGCCCGGCCGATCGCGACCCTGTCGCTCGAAGCCCAGGAGCGGCACGAGCGCCGCGAGAAGGTCTATCGGGACGATTGAGCGGGCGGTTCAGATCCCGAACTTACTGCGTCAGCCGCAGCGCGCCGATGCTCGCCCGAATCTGCTGGAACGCCTTGATCAGGTCGTCCGACGTGTTGGCCAGGTAGAACTGGCCCGGATTCGTGGCGCAATTTTTCAGGAGCGTCTGTCCCGCGGCGTCGATCGGATCGGATGGGATGCTGAAGCCGATCGTATAGATCGAGATGTTGACCGCCTTCGCGTTCTTGCAGGCTTCCGCGGTGAGGGCGTCCAGCGCGTTGCGGGCGCCGGCGGCGTCCGAGACGTTCTGGTTGGTGGCGGGCAACCGGCTGTTCGGGTTGGTGCCGTTGGCGTTCTGGAAATAGCCGGCAGCGAAGTAGAGCGACCCGTTGGGCGCGCTCGAATTGGTCGTCCAGCTGTTCTCGCCGTCGGTCATCAGGATGATGATCTTGTTGATCGTCGTCGCGTTCGAGCTGTTGGAACTCGACGCGTAGGCGGCGGGCGGGTTCGTGTCCGCGAAGACGCTCTTCGGGGAAAGCGTCCGCCAGCCCCACATGAAGCCCTCGTGGATGTTGGTCGCACCCAGCGGCGCCATCTGGCCGATCAGCGTCTTGAGCGCGCTGGTGTTGTTCGTGAGCCGTAGGAGCGGCTGGGTCGTGCACCCGAAGTTCGGCCCACTGGGGATGCCCGTCTTGGTATTCAGCGACGTCGGCGCAGCATTCTGAGGTTTGACGTATTTGCACGCCTGGCCTTCGGCAGTGTTGAAAGACGTTCCACTCGCGAGCGGCGGGCAGCTTCCGTTGTCGTCATCGATGTAGCTGTTAAAGCTGTAATAGGTCGTGTACCTGTTTACTGAATATGCAGCGAAGGTCGTGCTGGAATCGCCCGGCTCATCGGGGGCGAACAGCGGCACGAAGTAGGAATCCTTGTTACCGATGGTCGGCGCGCCGTCCTGGACGTTGAGCGGGTAGGGCAGGGTTTCCAGGCAGCCGCCCCAACCCCAGCCGGAATAGACGCCCTGAAGCTTGGCGAAGATATCGAACCGGCTCTTGAAGTTCGATCCGGCAGGCTGGAGAACGTTGGTCCAGTGGTAGCTGGACTGCCCGGTCTGGTCGATCCAGGATGCGTACCGGAAGGCGGTCGGATCGACCGCCACGGCCCCGGCGAACGGCACGATCGAGATCCGCGTCGCGCTGGAGAAGGCCGCGTTGGTGTAGACGTAGTTGACGAAGTCGGTGGCTGCGCTCTGCACCGCCTGAAGCTTGGACTGGCCGCCGCTCGACGCGGACATCGAGCCGGTGTTGTCGAGGACCAGCGCGATCTCGAAGGTCTTGGGCAGCGGCGTCGCGCATTGGGCGGTGGCGCTTGGGTTGATGCGGTTCGTCCCAGTGACCTTGCCGAAGAACACCGTCGAGAGCTTGTGGGCGGTCAGGGTGATCTGGCGCGGGTTGCTGGTGATCGTGAGAGGATCGACCACGAGGTTGGCCACCCCCATGGCGCCGGTCATCGCCGCCTGGGCCTTGAGGTTGAGGTCGGCGTTCGTCGTGGTGAGCGGCGTCTGGCACAGGAGCAGTGCCGTGGCGTCGGTCGCGGCCTGCAGCTTGGTCTCGAGCCGGGTCGCGAAGCCGTAATCGATCGCCGCGCCGGTGAACATCAGCATCGGCACGCTGAGGAAAGCGAACAGTATCGCGACGTTGCCGCCGCGGCCTCGCGCGAAGCCGAACCACCGCGGCCAGTGGGCGCGATCAGGGTGTCGAGCCATCGCACGCCTTCGCAGTGGTGCCGGGCACGACGACCTCGGTGTAGGTGTTCGAGCCGTAGGTCGTGCCGCCGCGGGTCGGCCACGGGACCGACGCCGAGAGGGTGATCGCGTTGCCGACGCCCTTGACCAGCTTGACGAGGGCGGAGCCGATCATCGGCGTGTAGCTGATGCTGACCTCGGCCAGCACGTAGCGCATGCCGGTGGTCTGGTAGCCCGCGGGCACGAGCAGGTCGGTGGCGGTGCCGGTGGCCCGGGGCTTGGCGTTGGCGTTGGCGACGCTGGAGCAGACCTGCGGGACCAGGTTCAGTCGCTTGAGATCGACACCCATCGCGCTGACGACGATCTGGACGGTGCTGGTGTCGAACGGGCGCATCACCTTGGCGGCGGAGGCGACGATGTCGGTCATCAGCGGCGTGCCGATCGGGTTCTGCGTGTCGCCCTGGGCGGTGAGGTCGGCCACGGTGCGGGCGAGCAGGGTCAGCTTGCGCCACTCGTCGATGGCGTGGGCGATCTCGGTCATGCCGGCCCAGATCGACAGCAGCACCGGCAGGATCACGGCGAATTCCACCAGCGCGCTGGCGCGCCGGTCCCGCCGCAGCGCGGCCGCCTTGCCTGCGAGAGACCTCAGCACGGACTCGTCCCGGTGATCTGATAGGGCTCCGTGCGGAACACCGCCGTCGAGGTCAGCAGGCTGGACCCGGCCCCGGCGCCGGTGGTGAACTGTCGGGTGCCGAGACCCATCAGGTTGAACAGGGTCGGGAACTGCACCGCCGCGGTCACGATCACGATCGTGCCCGGCTTGGCGCAGGCGTAGTTCGTGCCGAAGCTGGTGTTCCACGTGCCCGTCGCGGCATTGATCGGCGTCGCCGCGCTGGCGCCGCCGAGCGTACTGGCGGTGGCGACGTCAAGCTTGACGTTCTGGCAGTTGAAGACCGTCGGGATGGTGCCGGCACCGGTGCCGCACATCGTCGTCTTCAGCGAGCCCAGCAGGGTGGCGGCGTCGGTCTGCCCGGCATTGGCGGCCTGGAATTGCCCGGTGAAGATCGTCCGGACCGCGTTCTGCAGGGCGCGGTCGAAGTTCTGGGTGGCCCAGATCTGGAAGGCGATCTGGAAGACGGCGCCGACCAGCGCCAGGAACGGCAGGGCCACCAACGCGAACTCCACCGCGGCCGCCCCGCCCGCATCCCGCAAAAAACGGTTCGGGAGGCAACCTGAGGTAGGTTTCGTTTCAGGGGCTATTTGTACTGGCGGAAACATGGACTCAAACTGCCGCCTGAAGACCAGCGCTTGTCTTGATGTGTAACTAATCGTTTGCGAAAAGCTTAATGCGACCAAGCAGATCACAGTGGAAGCGGATATTCTACTGAAGGTTGCATTAAAAGGCGGGGGCGCGGCGTCTCAGGTGTCTGGCTGCCCAGGAGAGCGCCGCCATTGATTCCGGGCTGTCCGGCGCCACTTCGTCGGCGGCGCGCCCGGCCGGAGAACCGCATGACATTTCCCAGGACAGCCGCGCGCCTCGCCGGGCTGATCGCGGTCCTCGCGCTCGCCGGCTGCGGCGACGCCCCGAAGCCGGGGCCGGCCGGTCCGCCCGGGCCGAAGGGCGACCAGGGCCCGCCGGGTCCACAGGGCCCGCCGGGGCTGAACGGCGCCACGGGCGCGCGCGGCCCCGCGGGGGATCGTGGCACCGAGGGCGCCGCCGGGGCCGCCGGGCCGCCGATGAACGCGCTGGTGCGCCTCGACGTCGCCTGCCACCGCGACGAGGCGCTGATCGGCGCCTATTGCCGGGGCATGGCGGTGGTGCCGTCCGTGACCGTCACCGACGGCATCGCCACGGTCGGCTGCCTCGACATGACCGCCAAGGCCGCCAAGGATGCCGAGCCGGTCGCCGTCTGCATGAGGAAGCCGTGAGACGTCTCGCCCTCGCAGTGCTGGCCGCATCGGCCGCCTCCGGCGTCGATGCGCAGCCGTTCCTGCCCACGGAACGGGCCGCGATCGACCTCGTGCGCACGCGGCAGACGGACAGCCTGGCGACGGTGGACCGGATTCTGGCCTATGCCGAGCGAGCCACCGGGGGCGCCTTCACGCGCGGCGGCTACCGGGTCGTGCGCCGCCCCGGCGAGCCCTTCGCCCGGGTGCAGATCTGCTACCGGCTCGGGACCGATCCGCCGACCTGCGGCCTCGACTACCTCGTCACCGTCAACCCGCCCCATATCGAGCCGGCTGAGCGCTTCGACGGCTTGGCCCGGGACCTGGAACACGGCCCGCGGGCGTTCCTGCGCGCGCTCGCCCGGGAGGCCGATCTCCAGCGGCAGCCGGCGGCCCTGCGGCAGATCCGGGCGGCCCTGGAGCCATACGATCCCTACGACTGGCGCTGAGCGTTACAGCAGGGGCGGCCAGCCCAGCAGGCGTCCGGGCGCGAAGGGCGCGACCGGGACCGCGGGGGTCCGGCCGGTGGCGAGGTCGGCTACGATCTCGCCGGTGATCGGCCCAGTGGACAGGCCGATATGGCCGTGGCCGAACGCGAACAGCAGGCCCTTGTGGCGCGGCGCTGGGCCGATCACCGGCATACCGTCCGGGGTGGACGGGCGCGAGCCGAGCCAGGGCTCGTTGTCGAGGGGGCCGCCGAGACGCAGGGTCTCCCCCGCCTCGCGGGAGGCCGCCTCGATCTGGGTGTGGTCCGGGGCGGCGTCGCGGGCGTTGAGTTCGACCCCCGACAGCACCCGCACCCGGTGATCGCCCATCGGCGACAGGATCGAGCCCGCACCCGTGTCGAGCACGGGACGGGTCAGGGGCGGACTGTCCGGGTGCAGGGCGTAGTGGCGATGGTAGCCGCGCTCGGCCGCCACCGCGAAACGGTAGCCCAGACTTCTCGCGATCGACCCGGAGGCGGCGCCCGCTGCCAGCACCACCTGCTTGGACCGCACCGCGCCGGTCTCGTGGACGACGCGCCAGCCCTCGGCCTCCGGCGACAGGCTTTCGACGCAGCCGCGCAGCCGCCTTCCGCCCAGGCCGGCGAACAGCGCCTCGCAGGCCTCGATCAGGCGGCCGGGCTCGCGCACCGATCCGGTCTCCGTCAGCAGCATCGCCCGGGCGTAGGGGCGCACCAGAGCAGGCTCCAGATCGCGGATCCCCGCCGTGTCGAGGAGGTCGAACGCCACCCCGTGCCCGGACAGGATCTCCCGCTCCAGGGCGGCGGCCTTGAAGGCGGCTTCGGTGCGGTAGGCCTTGAGCCAGCCGGTCCGCTGCAGCCGCTCGCTGGTGCCGGCCCTTGCGGCCAGCCGTTCATGGGCCGGGTAGGCCGCGCTCGTGAGCGGCAGCAGGGCGGCGGCGGCCCGGCGCCAGCGCGAGGCCCGCGCGCTCGCCAGGAAGTGCGCCGTGTAGGGGAGGATCCGCGGCAGGTGCGCGTAGCGCAGGCGCAGGCCCCGGTCGGCGTTGCGCAGGTAGGCCGGGAGCTTGCCCCACAGGGCCGGGCTCGACATCGGCAGGATCGAGCCGCGGCTGACCACGCCGGCATTGCCGTAGGAGGTCCGGGCCCGGGCCTCGCCGGGGTCGCACAGAACCACGTCGAGGCCGCGATCCTTGAGCGCGATGGCGCAGGCGAGCCCGACCATCCCGCCGCCGACCACCACGATATCGGCCGTCTCGTCCATCCCGCTCATCCTGCTCAGCGCCAAGCGTGGCGTTCTGACGGGTTTTGCCGGGGCTGGGTAGCGGGCCGAAGGCGAGGGTACGGGCGGTTCGCGTCACCCATGCGCGAAGGGACGCGCAAAACCGTCCGCAGATCGGCTACAGAGCGGATCATGACGCTCGTCCGCTTCGCTCCCTCGCCCACCGGCTACCTGCATATCGGCAACGCCCGCCCGGCTTTGCTCAACGCGCTGTTCGCGCGCAAGGCGGGCGGGCGCTTCCTGCTGCGCCTCGACGACACCGACGCCGAGCGCTCGACCGAAACGTTCGCCGAGGCGATCCAGGAGGATCTCGCCTGGCTCGGCATCACCTGGGACCTGTTCGCCCGCCAGAGCGACCGCAAGGCCCAGCACGATGCCGCCGCCGACACCTTGCGCGCGGCGGGGCGGCTCTATCCCTGCTACGAGACGCAGGAGGAGCTCGAGCGTCGGCGCAAGCGTCAGCTCGGCCGTGGTCAGCCGCCGATCTACGACCGGGCGGCGCTGCAGCTCACCGCGGAGGACCGCGCCGCCCTGGAGGCGGAGGGCCGCCGGCCGCATTGGCGCTTCCTGCTGGAGGCCCGGACCGTGACGTGGGACGATCTCGTGCGCGGGCCGGCGCATGTGGATTGCGCGTCGCTGTCGGACCCGGTGCTGATCCGCGCCGACGGCAGCTATCTCTACACGCTGCCCTCCGTGGTGGACGATGCCGACCTCGGCATCACCCACGTGATCCGCGGCGAGGACCACGTCACCAACACCGGCGTGCAGGTGCAGATCATCGAGGCGCTCGGCGCGGACGTGCCGGTCTTCGGCCACCACAACCTGCTCACCACCGCGGACGGGGAGGGGCTGTCGAAGCGGCTCGGCCACCTGTCGCTGCGCGGTCTGCGCGAGGCCGGCTACGAGCCGGCGGCCGTGCGCTCGCTGGCGGTGCTGACCGGCTCGGCCGAATCCGTGCGGGCGGTACCCGACCTCGACACGCTGGCGAGCCTCGTCGATCTCGGCGAGATCTCCCGGGCGCCGGCCCGGTTCGACCCCACCGAGCTCGACGGGCTCAACGCCCGGCTCGTCCATGCCATGCCGTACGCCGAGGTTGCCCCGCGCCTCACCGCCCTCGGCATCCCTGCCGAGACCGCGGAGCCGTTCTGGCGGGCGGCGCAGCCCAATCTCGGCCGTGTCTCGGAGGCGGGCGACTGGTGGCGCGTGGTGACCGGCCCGATCGATCCGGTCCTGACAGAGGAGGCCGTGATCGCGGCGGCCCGCGAGACCCTGCCGGCTGAGCCGTTCGGGCCTGAGACCTGGAAGGCCTGGACCACCGAGATCCGCAGCCGCACCGGCACGAAGGGGCGGGGGCTGTTCATGCCGCTGCGCCTCGCGCTCACCGGCTTGGAGCATGGGCCGGACCTCGCCGGGCTGCTGCCGCTGATCGGCCGAGACCGGGCGGCGCGGCGGCTCGCGGGCGAGGCGGCCTAGCGCCTACTCCGCCTCCGGCTCTTCGAGCCGCGTCGCCAGCAGCTTGTCCACGCGGCGGCCGTCGAGATCCACCACCTCGAAGCGCCAGCCGGCGATGTCGCAGGTCTCGCCGGTCTCCGGCAGGCGCTGGAACGCCGCGATGACGAGGCCGGCGGCCGTGGCGTAGTCGCGCGAGGGTGGCAGGCGCAGGCCGAGCTGGTCGGCCATCTCGTCGGCCGGCATCGACCCGGCGATCAGCCAGGACCCGTCCGGGCGGCGCACTGCGTCCGGCTCCACGGATTCGGAGTGGAACGCGCCCGCGATGGCATCGAGGATGTCGGCGGGGGTCACGAGCCCGTCGAAATGGCCGTACTCGTCGTGGACCAGCGCCATCGGCACGGTGCCCTTGCGCAGGGCGTCCAGGGCATCGAGCGCGTCCAGGGTATCGGGCAGCACCGGGGCCCGGCGGACATGCCCCCGCAGGTCCAGGGGCTCGCCGCGGGAGAGCGGGCCGATCAGGTCGCGGACCTGCACGACGCCGATCATGGCGTCCGGGCCGCCATCGGCCACCGGCAGGCGGGCATGGGGGCTCGCCAGCAGGCGTGCTCGGATGGCCTCGGGATCGTCCGAAAGGTCGAGCCACACGACCTCGGTGCGCGGGGTCATGACGCCGCGCACCAGCCGGTCGCCGAGCCGGAGCACGCCGGAGATCATCGCGCGCTCGCCGCCCTCGATGACGCCGGCCGTCTCGGCCTCGGCCACGAGGCTGCGGATCTCCTCCTCGGTGACGGCGCTCGCGCTCTCGGTTTCCTGGCCGATCAGGCGGAACACCGCCCGGGTCGAGGCGTCGAGCAGCCACACCGCCGGCAGGGCCGCCCGGGCGACGAGCCGCATGCCGGGCGCCACCGCGCAGGCGATCCCCTCGGGGTTGCGCAAGGCAAGATGCTTCGGGACCAGCTCGCCGATGATCACCGACAGGTAGGTGATCACCCCGATCACCAGGGTGTAGCCCAGCGTGTCGGCCCAGCCCTTCGGCAGGCCGAGGTCGATCAGCGTCAGCGCCAGGCGGTCGCCCAGCGCCGCGCCCGAGACGACGCCCGACAGGATGCCGATCAGCGTGATGCCGATCTGGACCGTGGAGAGGAAGCGTCCCGGCTCCTCGGCCAGCGCCAGGGCCGCCTTCGCCCCCGGCCGGCGGGCATCCGCATAGACGCGCAGACGACTCTTGCGCGATGAGACCACCGCCAGCTCGGAGAGAGCGAAGACGCCGTTCAGCGCGATCAGCAGGACGACGATGACGAGCTCGAACAGGCGGGCTTGCAGAGCCGCGATCCCGCAGCGCGGGCCGGGCTTCCTCTGATGACATGGATGTCCAACATGGGTGCGAGGCCCGGACCGTTCAACGGCCAAGCCTCCGGGTGCAAATCAGGGCGTGTCCGATCCGCCTTGCCGACCCCGCGACCTCAGGATGAGGGGCGGGATGGGGAGGTCCCACTTCCGGAGCCGCCTTCCGACCGGGATCCGAAGTTCGGAAGAATCCTCAGCGCGGGCGCGCCTCGATCAGCGCGGAATCCAGCAGAAAACTGCCGTCGCCCTCGATGCAGAAGTGCTCTGTGACCTCGACGGGTGCCGAGCCCTGGAGGGCGCGGATCGCCGCGACGTTGACCTCCGGCGTGCGCATCCGGGCGATCCAGCTCGCGAATTCCATCCGCGGCCGGTAGGCTCGCGTGTCGCCCAGGACGAGGCCGGCCGCCTCCAGCATCGCGCGCCATTCCGAGACCCGGTAGTCGCGCACATGAGAGGGATCGCGCAGCAACTCCACCGCCTGGAGGTGGGTGTCGAGCAGGGGCTCCTCCGGCGCGACGATATCGCAGACCACGAACAGGCCGTCCGGCTTCAGCACCCGGCGCGCCTCCGCCAGGGCGGCCGGAACGTCGCGCCAATGGTGGGCGCTGTAGCGGGTCAGCACCGCGTCGAAGGCGGCGTCCGGGAAAGGCAGCGCCTCGGCGGCGCCCTGGCGGGTCTCGATCCCGTCGAGGCCGCGCCGCTCGGCCTCGGCGGTGACCGCCGCCAGCATCTCGGAGGAGAGATCGTAGGCCGTGACCGAAGCCCCCGCCGCCGCCGCCGCGAACGCCACGTGGCCGCCGCCGCAGCCGAGATCGAGCACGCCCGCGCCCGGCAGCCCGCGAACCAGAGCGCCGATCCGGTCCAGGTCGGCGCCGGCGGCGTGGACCGCGCTCGTCACGTAGGCCGAGGCTTGGGCGCCGAACTGATCGACGACGTGGCCGGAATGGGTGCGCGTGCTCATCACGGGTTCCTCAGCTCGGCAGCGGCGCCAGGCGCGAGAGCCGAATCGCGATGGCGAGGGCCAGACCGTAGAGGGTGCCCACGAACAGCACCACGCCGGTCCAGCCGGAATGCGCGAAGAACCAGCCGCCCGCGGTGCCGAGCACCGACGACCCCAGGTAGTACAGGCACAGGTAGATCGAGGAGGCCTGGGCCCGGTCGCGGAGCGCCCGCCGGCCGACCCAGCTGCTCGCCACCGAATGCGCGCCGAAGAAGCCGATCGTCACGACGACGATCCCGGCGACGATCACCAGCAGGTTGTCCGCCTGCGTCATCAGGATCCCGGCCAGCCCGACCCCGGTGGCGAGCCATAGCACCCGCCGCCGGCCGAACCGGCTCGCCAGCTCGCCCGTGACCGGGCTGCTGACCATGCCGGCGACGTAGACGGAGAAGATCAGGCCGATCAACGTCTGGCTCAGGGAGAACGGCGGATCGAGCAGGCGGAAGCCGATGTAATTGTAGATGCAGACGAAGCCGCCCATCAGCAGGAACGCCTCTGCGAACAGCCACGGCAGCCCGGCATCGCGGAAATGGTGGCCGAAGGAGCCCGGCACGTCGCGCCAGGCCATCCGGCGCGGCACGAAGTTGCGGGCCGGCGGCAGCCAGCGCCAGAAAGCCAGCGCCGCGACGAGGGCCAGGCCGCCGATCGTGGCGAGCCCGATCCGCCAGTTCATGTGGTCGGCCATCACGCCGCTGATCAGCCGGCCGGACATGCCCCCCAGCGCGTTGCCGCCGACCAGGAGCCCCATCGACAGGCCGATCGCCTGCGTGTCCATCTCCTCGGCGAGATAGGCCATCGCCACCGCGGGCAGGCCGCTCGCGGTCAAGCCGGACAGCGCCCGCAGGATCAGGAACCCATGCCAGCCCGGGATCAGGGCGGCCACGATGGTCAGCACCGCGGAGGCGAACAGGGAGGCGAGCATCACCGGCTTGCGGCCCCAGATCTCCGAGAGCGGGCTCACCACCAGAAGCGCCACCGCCAGCAGCCCGCAGGGCAGCGACAAGGCGAGGCTGCTCTCGGCCGGCGAGACGCCGAACGCATCCGAAAAGATCGGCAGCAGCGGCTGCACCGCGTAGAGCACCGCGAAGGTCGAGAACCCGGCCGCCGCCAGCGCCAGCGCGGTGCGGCGGAACACCGGCGTACCCGACCGGATCAGCCGCCCGTCGTCGTCGCTCTCCATGAACCGTCCCGCGCCGCCACCTTCGCCCGGTGGTGGGACGCATGAGCCATGACGTCAACCGCGGCGGACGCATTGCTCCGGCCCGCCGCGGTCAGTGTCGTCAGTCCGCTCAGCGTGGCGGTGGCGCGCCCTGCGGCGTTCCCTGCTGTAGCAGCGGCGTGATCCGCCGGACCGTGACGCGACGGTTTTCGCGGGCGGCGTTCTGCGTGTTCACCTTCAGGTACTGCTCGCCGTAGCCCTGGGTGGTCAGGTTCTCCGGTGGAACCTGGAACTGCTGGGTCAGCACCGTCGCCACCGACTGCGCCCGGCGGTCCGACAGGGACAGGTTGTCGATGTCGGACCCCACCGCGTCGGTGTAACCCTCGATCAAGAAGACCTCCTGCGGGTTGGCGCGGATCGCCCGGTTAATCGCCGCGGCGATCACCGACAGCCGGGCCGCCTGGTCCGGCGTCACCGTGAACGAAGCCGTGTCGAAGGTGATCGTGTCGATGTCGACCGAGCGCATCCGCGCGCGCAGATCCGGGCTGTAGCGGACCTGGTCCAGGGTGTAGCGCCGGTCCACGGCGACCACAGGCGGGGCCGTCAGCGCCTCGTAGACCGCACCCTCGTCCGCCTGCTCGTACTCCACCACGTAGCGGTCGCGGGGGATGCGGATGTCGGGGGGCGGCAGCACGACCACGTCGTCGTAGATCGGGCGCGGCGGGCCGGCGTAGCTGTTGTCGATGATCACCACCTCGCGGCCGTCGCGGAAGCGGCGATAGCGGCGCAGCATCCGCCCGTCATCGTCCGTGACGGTGACGATCTGCTCGCCGCCCGGCCGATCGATGAAGCTGTAGAAGTCGGCACCGCGCCGCTCGGAGCGGAAGCCGCGCGGGTCGATGTCCCGGAACCGCTCGTTCTCGTCGTGGCGGATCAGGTAGCCGTCGCGGTCGCGGACGATGATGCGGCCGGGCTCCCGGTAATAGGTGCGACCGCCCTCGCTGAATTCCCGCCGGTCGCGCCGGACCTGGTCGTAGTCGCGCACGTCGTCGTCCGCACGGAAGCCGCCGGGGACGTAGCCGGGCTGGCCCGGCGCGTTGAACACGCCGCGCGCCGCCGGACCGCCAGCGGGCGGCTGGCCCCGTTGCGCACCGGGGGGCGGGGGCGGGACAGGCGCACCCGGCGCCTGTCCGGGGGGCTGCACGGGACGGCCGGGTACCCCCGGCGCCATGTTGGGCGGCACCGGGCGCCCCGGCTCCGCGCCGGGCTGCGGCTGGGCACCGGGCTGCTGGGCATCGAGGCGCTGCACCGGACGTCCGGGTAAGCCGGGCGCCATATTGGGTGGCGCAGGGCGTCCGGGCTCGGCGCCGGGCTGTGCATCCGGGCGCTGGACCGGACGTCCCGGCACGCCGGGCGCAGCGTTGGGCGGCGGCGGTGACGCGCTGGGCCCGGCAGGACGTTGTGGCGGGGCCTCGCGATCGGGAGCGGCCTCGCGGCGCTGCGCAGGCGCGTCCGGCGCGCCGCCAGGGGTGACGCGGTCCTGATCCGGGCCACGGCGATTGCGATCCGGGCCGCGCTGCGGTTGCTCCGTCGCGTCCGGCGCCGGACGATCCTGATCCCGTGTGCGGCGGTCCTGATCGGGCCCGCGCTGCGGCTGCACCGGACGCTCGGGATCCCCCCTCTGCGCGGGCGACGGATCGCGCTGCGCGGGCGGCCGGTCGGGATTGCCGCGGTCCGGCCCGGGGCGATCGGGTGCGCGCCGCTGGTCCGGCGCCGGACGCTCGGGTGCAGCGCGGTCCCGGCCGTCAGGCTGGCGATCCGGCTGCCGCTCCTGCGCGGGCGGCCGGGGCGCGGGCCGCTGCTCGGGGGCACGCTCCCGCGGGGGCGGCTCGGCCTGGGGCTGCCGCTGGGCCGGCGGCTCGGGACGCTCGCGCGCGGCGGGCGGCGGGGCCGGACGCTCCTGCGGCGGACGCTCGGGCCGCGGACCGCCATGAGGCGGTTCGCCGCCGCCGCGCGGGCCGCGCTCGTCCGGGCCGCGCTCGGCCGGGCCACCTTGGGCCAGGAGCATCGGGCTCGGGGATGCGCCCGCGGGCTGCGTCAGGGTCAGGCCCGGGAGCACCGTGCCGGTGAGGAGAATCAGTCGCAGCAGCCGCATCGGAGCCTCGTATCGGATCGAGCCGACCCGAACCCGATGCGCGGCGTATGGTTCCGCCCCGGCCGCTCAAGACTCCGTCAGGGCGTGAGGCGCTGGGGCACCGCGATCATGTCCGGGGCGATGATCCGCACCGCCACGTGTTCGGGCTTGGCGACACTCGGCTGAGCCGCGGCGGCCTTGCCGCCCGCCGCCCCGGCGCCCATTTCGACCCCGGCCCGGCCGGCCGCGTCGGCGGCGAGTTCGGCCGCAGTCCGGTCGGCCCGGCCGACCAGGGTCAGGCGCACCTTGGGACGCGACAGGGCCTCGGCCTGCATGGGCGTGACGAAGATGTCGCCCTTGTGCCGCACCAGCATGCTCTCGGCCTTCACGAGGGACTGCGCCCAGGTCTGGTTCTGAGGTTTGCAGGAGCAGTTCGGGACGAATTCCTTGCGGAACTTGAACGCGTTGGCGAGGCTCGCATAGGCGCGGCTGCCCTTCACCGAGGCGGCGTGCTTCAGCGCCTCGTCGCCGTACGGCATGGAGTAGGCCTGCGCCTCGGTGCCGGGGCAGAGCGCCTGGCACATCTCGTCCGCGCCGCCGCGCCCCTCGGGCAGGTTGCGCATCGGGAAGAAGCCGCCGTCGCAGGTGCGCACGCAGACCATCTGCGGGCCGCCCTTGGCGTAGCTCTCTCCGCTCGCCGCATAGGTTTCCCGGGCCGGACAGTTGGCGGCGACCAGGCCCTGCAGCTCGCGCTTGCGGGCGCCGCTGTCGTCGAACACCGCGCCGCCATAGGTGGCCTTGAGCGCGCGGATGCGCTGCTCGACGGCGCCGCACTGGGGCGGGCGCGTGTCGAAGAACAGGAACTTGCCGCCCTCGCAGTTCAGCCCGCGGAAATAGGCTTCCAGCCGCCCGATCTCGTCGTTGAGCGCCCGGGTCGTGCTGGCACCGGTCTGGACGGAGGCGAGCTCGGCCCGATAGCGCCGGCAGGCGGGCGACGGCAGCTGCGGTGCGCCGGGCCGCGGCTCGCTGAATGCGGGTGGACCGGCCTGCGCATCTTGCGCCCGGGCTGTGTCGAGGCTGAGGGACAATCCGCATGCCAGCGCCGCGCTCAAGATGAGGCGGCCGAGCGAACGGACGATCGGGCGGTCAAGCATCGGCTGCATCGCGTGATCGGGAATGCCGTGGTCCCCTCGGTTGGGCGCTGTCTGCCCCGGCCTCGGGACCGAAGCAGCTTGACTGTACGCCCCCTCGTCAGGCGACGACAGCCCTCCTACATCCGGGTGGCAAGCTTGGGCAGGGAATTGATCCGTGATGTGGTTTCGGAGTCTCACCTATGTTGGGTTGGTTGCCCTCGGCCTCTCCGCGGCGGGGCCGGCCTCGGCTCAGGAACCGGACCGGATCTTCTCCAAATCCACGGTCTGGCGGCCGCTGACGCCCAACGACAAGCTCGTGGTCTACGGCATCGACGACCCGGCCGTGTCGGGGGTCGCCTGCTGGTACACGCAGCCGGAGAAGGGCGGCATCAAGGGGACGCTCGGCCTCGCCGAGGACGTCTCCGACATCTCGCTGGCCTGCCGCCAGACCGGGCCGATCGCCTTCAAGGGCAAGCTGAGCCAGGGCGAGGTCGTGTTCAGCGAGCGGCGTTCGCTGATCTTCAAGTCGATGCAGATCGTGCGCGGCTGTGATGCCCAGCGCAACACGCTGATCTACATGGTCTATTCCGACAAGGTCGTGCAGGGTTCGCCGAAGAACTCGACTTCGGCGGTGCCGCTGGCGCCCTGGGGCACGGAGCCCGCGCCGAAATGCTCGGAGTTCGTCAAAGGCTGACGACGGCCTGCCGGGGCGCCGTTCAGTCCCGGCAGGTGATGCGGATCGGGCGCTCGGTCGGCGTTGAGATCGGCTGCTCGATGGCGCCGGTATATTCGTCGGCGGCCGCGATCCCGAACGTGTTGGCGGCGGCATAGCCCTGCGCTTCGCACCACGCGTTGGCGACCACCTGGCCGCACTCGCTGCCGGGGGTCGTCAGGCAATCGCCGACGCCGTAGCCGTCGCTCGACGGGATCAAGAAGGTCTTCTCGACATGGGCCGGCACCTTGGCGGGCGTCTCGCCGTCGCTGCCGGCGAACGCGCCCTGCGCCAGGCCGGCCGTGGCCAGGGCGGCGGCGATGACGAAGGTACCAACGGCCGTGCGTCGCATGGATCGTCCTTGGGCACAGGATCTTGAGGTTGCGGAGCTTGGTCCGGACGGTCCGACGGCGCGGTTAAGGAAGGCTTACCCGCCGCTTGCGCGGACCATCTCGAATTCCTCACGCTTTTGCGTTAGCCCCATCGGGCGGGCGGCACCGTCGCCGCAGTGCAACAGCGAACCGCCGCGGCGGGACCCGAGCCGTCACGGTTCGGCCGTTCTTCGCGTCGCAGGGCCCGCAGGTCGTTGAAGGCAGGGCCGGTTTTCCGGCGACGGCGCGGCGCCGGGATTCGGCCGCGGCGCCGGAAGGGGATGAGTTTCATGGCGCCGATGTTGCGGCTCTACAACACGCTCAGCGGTGCCAAGGAGGCGTTCGCGCCGATCGATCCCGCCCATGTGCGGATGTATGCCTGCGGCCCGACCGTCTACGACGCGGCCCATATCGGCAACGCGCGCCCGATCATCGTCTTCGACCTGCTGTTCCGCTTGCTGCGCCACCTCTACGGGCCGGGCCACGTCACCTATGCGCGCAACGTCACGGACGTGGACGACAAGATCAACGCCCGCGCGGCCGAGCGCGGCATCACCATCCGTGAACTCACCGATGGCACGCTCGCGCAGTTCCACCGGGATATCGGCGACCTCGGCGTCCTCGGGCCCGAGGATGTGAACGCTCCGGGCGCGCCGCCCCGCTTCATCGAGCCCCGCGCCACCGATCACATCGCCGAGATGCGCACGATGATCGACGCGCTGGTGGCCGGAGGGCACGCCTACGTGGCGGAGGGGCACGTGCTGTTCGACGTCCCCGCCATGCCCGAGTACGGCCGTCTCTCGAAGCGGCCCCTCGACGAGATGGAGGCCGGCGCCCGGGTCGAGGTCGCGCCCTACAAGCGCTCGCCCCTCGACTTCGTGCTGTGGAAGCCGTCGAAGCCCGGCGAGCCGTCCTGGCCGTCACCCGCCGGCATCGCCGAGCCCGGTCGGCCCGGCTGGCACATCGAGTGCTCCGCGATGTCGGCCAAGCACCTCGGCAAAACCTTCGACATCCATGCGGGCGGCATCGACTTGATCTTCCCCCACCACGAGAACGAGGTGGCGCAGTCCCGCTGCTGCTTCGGGACGCCCGTGATGGCCAATGTCTGGCTGCACAACGGCTTCCTGCAGGTGGAGGGGGAGAAGATGTCCAAATCGCTGGGCAACTTCATCACCATCCGCGACGTGCTGAACGACTGGCCGGGCGAGGTCGTGCGCCTGACCATGCTCAGGACGCACTACCGGCAGCCGATCGACTGGACCCTGCGCGGGCTCGAGGAATCGAGCCGCGTGCTCGACCGCTGGTACAACGCGGCCGGGGATGCTCCGGCCGCCGAGACCGCCCCGGGCACGGTGGTCGAGGCGCTCTGCGACGACCTCAACACCCCGGCGGCGATCAACGCGCTGCACGGACTGACCGACGACGCAGCCGCCCTGCGGGCCGGCGCGCACCTGTTCGGTCTGCTCGCCCGCACCCGCAGCGCCCGCGAGCACGATCAGGTCGCGGCGTCCGGGGTCGACGTACCCGCCGTCGAGGCGCTGATCGCTCAGCGCAAGGCAGCCCGGGCCGCCAAGGACTGGCCCGCCTCCGACCGCGCCCGGGACGCCCTCGCCGCGATGGGGGTGTCCGTGAAGGACAACAAGGACGGCACAAGCACCTGGACCGTGGCGCGCTGACCGCCGCGTCCTTGGGGGAGCCGCGTCCGAGCATCGAATGATTTCCGCGGTTTGGCAGGCGCCCTGAGGTTCAAGCCTTCACCCCGTCATCCGGGGCTCGCCTGCGGCGCCCCGGAACGACGGGGCGATTGAAAGCGTCACCGGCGGTCATCCTGGCGGCAGGGCCCGTTCGAGGCATCGCGATCGGTCGCTGAAAAAGCCAGTGACGCGATGACCTTGGCCGCGTCCTCTCGCCCGCTTGCACCAATTGCGTGTTCGCGCATCTGTGGTTGTGGGGCTGGGGGCAGAAGGTTCGCGCGTGACGGCATTCAGGATTATCGGAGCGGGTCTCGCATTGGCGGTCGGGCTCGGCCTCGCCGGGCCGGCCGACGCCATCGACGGCGGGGCGCCGGCGGGACGGGATGCGCTGGCGCAGGCCACCGTCGCCATCGGCACCATCACCCAGCCCGAGGAGGCGCTGAGGCTCACGCGCTGCACCGGGATCCTGATCGCCCCGGACCTCGTGCTCACCGCGGCGCATTGCGTGAACGGCGATCCGCTCGGCGCCCTCGTGGTGTTCTTCCGCGGCACCGAGCCGGCGCGTCCGGTCTACGGCGCCCGGGTCGCGGCCCGCTACAGCCCCGATCCCGGTGAGATGCTGCCGAACGCGGCGCCCGACGTGAGCCTCGCCGACCTGTCCCTCGACCTCGCGGTCCTGCGCCTGACCGAGCCGGTGCGCGACCGGCGCCCGGTGCCGCTCGCGGCCGATCCCCGGCGCGTGCCCAAGAGCCTGCGGATCGCGGGGGCCGGCCTGTCCGGGCGGGGTGTCGGGCGCCTGCGCACCGCGACCCTGACGCCGGTCGCGGCCAGCAACACCGGCCTGACCATCGCCCGGGCGAACGGCGCCCGGATCTGCTTCGGCGATTCCGGCGGCCCGGTCGTCGCGCAGGATCGCGGCGGGACCTATGTCTGGGGTGTCGCCAGCGCTGTGATCACCCGGACCGCGCCGTGCGGCGGCTACGTCGTGGTGGCGCCGGCCGCCCAGGTCTTCTCCGCGACCGGGGTCCGGTAGGCCCCAAAAAGCGAAAACCCCGCGCGGCCGAGCCGCACGGGGTTTTTCGAACGAGGCGGTGATCCGGGAGGATCAGACCGCCATGCGCTCCTCGGCGTCCATCGGCTCGCGCAGCACGTAGCCGCGGCCCCAGACGGTCTCGATGTAGTTCTTGCCCTGGCTGGCGTTGGCGAGCTTCTTGCGCAGCTTGCAGATGAACACGTCGATGATCTTCAGCTCGGGCTCGTCCATGCCGCCGTAGAGATGATTGAGGAACATCTCCTTGGTGAGCGTCGTGCCCTTCCGCAGCGAGAGGAGTTCCAGCATCTGGTACTCCTTGCCGGTGAGGTGCACCCGGGCGCCGCCGACCTCGACGGTCTTCTGGTCGAGGTTCACGATCAGGTCGGCGGTGGTGATCACCGATTGGGCGTGGCCCTTCGACCGGCGCACGATGGCGTGGATGCGGGCGACCAGCTCGTCCTTGTGGAACGGCTTGGTGAGGTAGTCGTCGGCCCCGAAGCCCAGACCCTTCACCTTGTCCTCGATCCCGGCCATGCCGGAGAGGATCAGGATCGGCGTCTTCACCTTCGCCACGCGCAGGTTGCGCAGCACCTCGTAGCCCGACATGTCGGGCAGGTTCAAGTCGAGGAGGATGATGTCGTAATCGTAGAGCTTGCCGAGGTCTATGCCTTCTTCGCCAAGGTCGGTCGTATAGGTGTTGAAGTTCTCGGACTTGAGCATCAACTCGATGCTCTGCGCTGTCGCGCTATCGTCCTCGATCAGAAGTACCCGCATCGTCGGTCCCCAGCCCTGCCGGCCGCATCAGCGCGCAGACACGTCCCCACCGACACCCGCCACCGGCCTGTGGACGGGCGCTCCGTCGCTCTTGACGTGGAACGCTATGGATTAATCGTTAACAAAACCTGATTCCCACCCGCAAGCGTCTCGTTCATCGAGCCCCGAGCTTGGCGGGAGGAACCAGGTCCCTCCACCCCCGCCCGGGGCCGCGATTCCGCTCCGATTGCGACCGGTCCGCCCACGCGCTTGGACGTAAGTGTCTCCCCCGTAACGAATCGGTCCCGGCTGTGACCCTGCGGCCACAGACGCACGACTTCGTGAAGTCCGGCTGGCGCCGGAGCCCGGACCGAGCCGCTACGAGCCCGATGACCGCAGTGTTAAGGAGGCCGGTAAACGAAGCGTTGAGAGCCACGCCGATGACACAGGATCCGGCAAGGTCCGTTACCAGTCTCGCCGCGGCCCAGGCGGCCCTCGACCGCGTCGAGGTGCTAGAGACGTTCGGCCGTGTCGTGGCGATCCGCGGCCTCCTGGTCGAGGTCGCCGGCCCGGTGGCGGCCATGCGGCTCGGCGGCCGGATCGACGTGGAGGGCGCCAACGGCCTCGGGCTGGTGCCGTGCGAGATCATCGGTTTCCAGGGTGACCGCGCGCTGGCGATGCCGTTCGGGTCCCTGGAGGGCGTCCGCAGGGGCTGCCCCGCCTACGTGCGCGACGAATCGGCCGGAGCCATCCGGCCCTGCGGCGCCTGGCTCGGCCGGGTGGTCGACGCCCTTGGCCGACCCGTGGACGGGCTCGGGCCCCTGCCGCAGGGGCCGGATGTCTACTCCCTGCGCGCCGACCCGCCCCCCGCCCATGCCCGCACCCGGGTCGGCGGCCCGCTGGATCTCGGGGTCCGGTGCATCAACACCTTCCTCACCATGTGCGCCGGCCAGCGGATGGGCATCTTCGCCGGCTCCGGCGTCGGCAAGTCGGTGCTGCTGTCGATGCTCGCCCGCTACACCGCCGCCGACGTGGCGGTGATCGGCCTCGTGGGCGAGCGCGGCCGCGAGGTGCAGGAGTTCCTGCAGGACGATCTCGGCGCCGCCGGCCTCGCCCGCTCGGTGGTGGTGGTGGCGACCTCCGACGAGCCGGCGCTCATGCGCCGCAACGCCGCCTACGTGACCCTCTCGGTGGCCGAGCACTTCCGCGACCAGGGCGCGAAGGTGCTGTGCATGATCGATTCGATCACCCGCTTCGCCATGGCCCAGCGCGACATCGGCCTCGCGGCGGGCGAGCCGCCCACGGCCAAGGGCTACACCCCGACCGTCTTCTCGGAGCTGCCGCGCCTGCTGGAGCGTGCGGGACCCGGGGTCGGCCTCGGCACGATCTCGGCGCTGTTCACCGTGCTCGTCGAGGGCGACGACCACAACGAGCCGGTGGCGGATGCGGTCCGCGGCATCCTGGACGGGCACATCGTCATGGAACGGGCCATCGCCGAGCGCGGGCGCTATCCGGCGATCAACGTGCTGCGCTCGGTCTCCCGCACCATGCCGCGCTCCTGCGATCCGGCCTACCTGCCGGTGGTGCGCCGGGCCCGTCGGGTCCTCTCCACCTACGCCGACATGGAGGAGCTGATCCGCCTGGGCGCCTACCGGGCGGGCTCGTCCCAGGAGGTCGACGAGGCCGTGGCGCTCATGCCTCAGCTTGAGGCTTTTCTGGGGCAGGGTAAGGAAGAAGCAACGTCCATCGGCGATGGTTACGCACGGCTTAGCCAGATCGTCGGCATAGCCTAGGCATCATGCAGCGAAGCGGTAACCGCTTGGGTGTATTCGATGATGCGGAACTAGGGTCTGAGCAGGTTCGCGTTCGCGATCCTGTTTGGGGCACGGGCCGGGCATGGTCCTTGGCGCGGCCCTGAGCGTTGCGTGGAGTGAGCGTCCCAATGAAATCGCGTGACACGCTGATCCGGCTGCGCCGCTTCCAGGTTGACGAGAAGCGCCGGCGTGTGACCCAGATCGAGATGATGATGGCGGACTTCCAGCGCATGGCGGTGGAACTCGACCGCGAGGTCGCTGTCGAGGAAGCGCGCGCCGGCATCACCGATGTCGGGCATTTCGCCTACCCGACCTACGCCCGCGCCGCCGCCGGCCGCCGGGACAACATGCGCCAGTCCGCTCAGGCGCTCGAAGGCCAGCTGGCCGAGGCCAAGGCCGAGCTCGGAGAGGCGTTCGAGGAACTCAAGAAGGTCGAGATCCTGAACGACCGCGAGCGGACTGCCGAGCGCGCCGCGGAGGCGATCCGGGACCAGGCCGCCATGGACGGGATCGGGCTCAACCGCGCCCGGGGCTGACCCGCTGTCCGGCTGCTCGCGCACCCACGCGTTGCATCCTCTTCGGCGGCTCGACCGCAGGGTCCGCGTGTGATGTGCCGGCAACGCGGCACGAAACCGTCACGATCACCTGACAAGGGAAATCGGGATGGCCTCGATCCGCTTGCGGCGCGTTGCATGGCGGCGCATCAGGGGCTCTCCCCGGGGCGTCGGTGTACATGAAGAAGCTCAGCGATTTCATCTGGCCGTTGATCGGCCTCGCAGCGGTCGTGATATCGGGCTACTTCCTCTATCAAGAGTTGAAGACGACGTCGCTGGCGGCGATCTGGTCCGCAATCCTGGCGATCCCGCCGCACCGGATCCTGCTCGCAGCGCTCTCGACCCTCGTGGCTTACGCCGCGCTCGCCTGGTACGACCGGATCGCGTTGCTGCACCTCGGCGTCAACCACATCTCGTGGTTGTTCGTGTCCCTATGCTCCTTCACCACCTACGCGCTCTCGCATAACATCGGCGCCTCGGTGTTTTCCGGCGCCCTGGTGCGCTACCGGGCCTACACGGCCAAGGGCCTCTCGGCCGCGCAGGTCGCCGTGCTGGTGGCCCTGTGCTCCTTCACCTTCTTCCTCGGCACGATCCTGCTCGGCGGCTTCACCCTGGTGGTGGATCCTCACCTGCTGACGCGCCTCGAGGGCCGGCTCCCCGGCTTCCTCACCGACCCCAAGACCGCCCTGGTGGTCGGCTTCGGCATGCTGGGCTTCGTGGCCCTGTACGTGCTCGGCTCGATCCTGCACATGCGGCCGCTGCACATCCGCTCGTTCAAGCTGGAATATCCCCGGCCCGGCATCATGGCCCGCCAGCTGCTGGCGGCACCGCTGGAGCTTTTGGGCGCGGCCGGCATCATCTACTTCGCGCTGCCGGATGCGATGAACCCCGGCTTCATCCCGGTGCTCGCGATCTTCCTGGCCTCGTTCTCGGTGGCGCTCGCCTCGCATGCCCCCGGCGGCCTCGGCGTGTTCGAGATCGTGTTCATCACCGCGATGCACATCACCGACGACGCCCAGAAGGACGCGATCATCGCGGCGGTGATCATCTTCCGGATCTTCTACTTCTGGATCCCGGCGCTGATCTCGGTGATCGTCGTGGTGCTCTTCGAGCGCTCCCGCCTCGCCGCCGCCATCGGCTCGCCGACCGCGGTGCCTTCGACCGTGCCGGAGCCCCCGGTGGTCGTGCCCGGGCTCGACGCGCACGAGCTTGAGCGCGAGCTGAAGCAGAAGGCGGTCTAAGGCGGAGAAGCTGGTTGGGCTGGCGTGGCAGAACGTCTGCCGTGGACGTTTCGTGGGGGCTCGGGTGATGTCCTGAGCCAATGAGGCAACGCCTGGAGGATAAGCCACCGTGTCATTCCGGGGCGCCGGAGGCGAGCCCGGAATCCAGAGGCGCCGGCCGTGCAAGGTCTTGATCCGTCGGCGATTATGGATCCCGGGCTTCGCTTCGCGGCCCCGGGATGACAAGGTGGGCGCCGCGTCGTTAGCCCAACTCCAAACCCCTTGAGCGACGAGTCATGCACGTTGAGCCTGCCTTGAGCAGGCCATCGACGCCGCCCCCTCAGATCGAGCCCACGGTGCGCAGCCGCGCCCGCGGGTGGATCTCGGCCTGGCTCATCACCGGGGTCTCCCGCCGGAAGCGCTCGATGATCGAGCGCACGAACGGCCGGGATTGCGCCGAGGTCACCAGCACCGGCATCTCGCCCTGGCGGGCCGCGGCCTCGAAGCGGTCGCGGACCGCGGTGACGAACTCGCTGAGCTTCGAGGGCTGCATCGCCAGGTAGCGCTCCTCGCGCTCGCCCACGATCGATTCCATGAAGGCCTGCTCCCAGGCGGGCGACAGGGTGATGATCGGCAGGGTGCCGTTCTGGTCCTGGTACTGGGCGCAGATCTGCCGGCCGAGCCGGGCGCGGACATGCTCGACCACGTCGCGCGGGTTCTTCACCGCGCCGGCCACCTCCGCGATGCCCTCCACGATCGCCCCGAGGTCGCGGATCGACACGCGCTCGGAGAGCAGGAACTGCAGCACCCGCTGCACGCCGGTGGTCGAGATCTGCGAGGGCATGATCTCCTTGAGCAGCTCGGCGTGCTCCTTCGGCAGCTCGCGCAGCAGCTTCGAGACCTCGACGTGGTTGAGCAGCTCGGAGACGTGCGCCTTGATCAACTCGGTGAGGTGGGTCGAGACCACGGTGGCGGCGTCCACCACCGTGTAGCCCTTGAGCTGCGCCTGATCGCGCAGGGACGCGTCGATCCAGGTCGCCGGCAGGCCGAAGGTGGGCTCCAGCATGTGCTGGCCGGGCAGCTGAACCTGGCCGCCCATCGGGTCCATGGCCATGAACTGGCCCGGGAAGATCCGGCCGGTGCCGGCCTCGATCTCCTTGACCCGCACCACGTAGGAGTTGGCATCGAGCTGGACGTTGTCGAGGATGCGGACCGAGGGCATCACGAAGCCGAGTTCCGCCGCGAGCTGGCGGCGCAGGGCCTTGATCTGATCCGTGAGCCGGTCCTGGCCTTCGCCGTTGACCAGGGCGAGCAGCGCGTAGCCCATCTCGAGCTTCAGGTCGTCGAGCTTCAGGAGGTCGGTGACGGTCTCCTCCTTGGCAGTGGCCGCGGCCGCGACGGCCTTGGCGTCCATCGGGACGCCCTCCGCGTCGAGCGGCGGGGCCTCGTTGGCGGTCTTGTTGGTGCGCCACGCGGCGTAGCCCGCCCCGCCGCCGAGCAGCAGGAACGGCAGCATCGGCATGCCGGGCAGGAGCGCGATCAGGAACATGACGGCCGCCGACATGCCCAGCGCCTTGGGGTAATGCGCGAGCTGCTTGCCCAGCGCCTTGTCGGCCGACCCTTTCACGCCCGCCTTCGACACCAGGATGCCGGCCGCGGTCGAGACGATCAGGGCCGGGACCTGGCTGGCCAGCCCGTCGCCGATGGTGAGCAGGGTGTAGCTCTTGGCTGCGTCGCCGAAGCTCATACCCTGCTGCGCCACGCCGATGACGATGCCGCCGACCACGTTGATGAACGTGATCAGCAGGGCCGCCACCGCGTCGCCGCGCACGAATTTCGAGGCGCCGTCCATGGCACCGAAGAACGACGATTCCTCTTCGAGGGCGGAGCGGCGGGCCTTGGCCACCTTCTCGTCGATCAGGCCGGCCGAGAGGTCGGCGTCGATCGCCATCTGCTTGCCGGGCATCGCGTCGAGGGTAAAGCGCGCCGCGACCTCGGCGATGCGCCCCGAGCCCTTCGTGATGACCACGAAGTTCACGATGATCAGGATCGCGAACACGATGATCCCGATGACGAAGTTGCCGCCCATCACGAAGTTGCCGAACGCCTCGATGACGTGGCCGGCCGCCGCCGTCCCTTCGTGGCCGTGGCCCAGGATCAGGCGGGTCGAGGCGAGGTTCAGCGCCAGCCGCAGCATCGTGGCGATCAGCAGCAGCGTCGGGAAGACGGTGAATTCCAGCGGGTTGTCGATCGACAGGCCGGTCATCATGATCAGCACGGAGGTGATGATCGAGACCGCCAGCAGCAGGTCGAGCAGTACCGCCGGCAACGGGAAGATCAGCACCGCCAGGATGCCCATGACGCCGGTGGCGAACATGAGGTCCGAGCGCTTGGACAGCGCGTGGAGGTCGCCGCGGGTGGGCAGCGAGAGTTGGCTCAGGACCGACGATGCAGCCCCGCCGAAAGACCCGCCCTTGACCGGCGCGCTCGCCGACTCCGCCATCGTGCTCGATCCATCCCGCGTGCCCGCGGGGAATCCCGGGAGCGCACCCGGCAAGATCTGCCGAGCGGATGGTTAGCGCGCCGTTAAGAAACCCCCAGGCCCAGGCGGGAACCCGCACTGCGTTCGCCACTTGATCGGGGGGCGATCAGATCGTCCCGGCGGTCGGGTGGGATGCCCGCTGCCGCGTCACGAAACCGGGCGGCAGCCCGCCGATCGAGAGAACGTCCATGGCCGCCCGCGTCCTCACCGCCCTGTTCGACGAGTACGATACCGCCACCACCGTGGTCGAACAGCTCGAGGCTGCGGGGATCCCGCATAGCGCCATCAGCATCCTGGCAAACCGCGCCGAGCCGGCCGTGCCCCGGGACGAGCCCTTCGGCGAACCCCAGCTCGACGTGGTCGACCCGGTGGATGCGGCCGGGACCGGCGCCACCGTCGGGACGGTCCTGGGCGGGGGCGCCGGGCTGCTGGCGGGGCTCGGGCTGCTGGCGATCCCCGGCCTCGGGCCGGTGGTCGCAGCGGGCTGGCTGGTGGCGGCCGCCGCGGGAGCCGGGGTCGGCGCCGCCGCGGGCGGGCTGATCGGTGGGCTCACGGGCGCCGGCCTCAGCGAGGACGAGGCTCAGACCTATGCCGAAGGCGTGCGCCGCGGCGGAACCCTCGTGACTGTGCAGGCCGAAGATCACCAGGCCGACCGGGTGATGGCGATCCTCGACCGCGGCGGCTCGATCGACCTCGACGAGCGCGCCGAAGGCTGGCGGGCCCAGGGCTGGACCGGCGACGCCTCCGCCAAGGCCGCCTCGGGCGCCTGAGCGCGCGACGCGCCCGATCCATGCCGAACCGGGCGCCCGTCCTCAGGCCATCATCTTGCGGGCGAACATCGAGGCCGCGAACAGGACGGCGGCGCCCGCGGTGACGAGGCTGATCATCAACATCCGCCGCGGCTCGACCGAGGATTGTGCCTTCACCGGCTCGACGATGGGGCTGAAGAACTCGATCTGCCTGGCGGCGACGATGCGGGCCCGCTCGTGGGCGGTCAGCACCTGCTGGTAGTACTTCTCGGCGTTCTTGCGGTCGTTCTCGAGCCCCTCGAACCGAGTCAGCGCGTCCGACAGAAGGCGCTTCTGCTCAGGGTCCTGGCTGGCCGATTGCCGCTCGATCTTGGCGATGTTCTCGTCGAGATCCTTGATCTGCTGCTTGATGTCGATGATCCGGCGCGATTCCGGGCCGAGGTCGCGCTGGCCAATGGCGAGCTGGACCGCCAGGTTGATGCGGGCCGCCCGTAGCTCGGACACGACCTTGAGGTTGGCCTCGTTGGACTTCTGCGCGTCCAGCACGCCTTCGCGATTGCGCAGGTCGCGCATCGCCAGGCGGATCTTGGTCATGCGTTCCTCGGCGAGCTTCAACTCGCGCGTGCTCTCCGCGACGGCGTCCTCGCGGGACTTGACGCTGAGGTCGTTCACCATCCGCTCGGCCTCCTTCATCACCGCCTGGGCGATGGCGAGGGACTCGCTCGGGTCGAAGGCCTCGACCTGGAGCGACATGATGCCGGAGCCGGATTCGACTTCGATGCCGACCCGGCGCTTCCAGTAGCGGAGGAACTTCTCGATCGGCTTATCGGGATCGAAGCGGGAGAAGTAGTCGATGCTGTCGCGGCTGAACCACTCGCGGATCGGCAGCTTCGACTCGATGATCTCCAGCATCGGCCGGCTGAGGATGTACTCGTAGGTGATCAGCGTGTCCTGGGCGACCATCTGATTCGAGACGCCCGACGAGGTGCCGACCGAATCCGGCGTCGCCTTGTCGGCCGTGCCGAGCGCCGGGCGGATCGCGAACCGCGCCTCGCTCACGTAGCGATCCGAGGCGATCAGGCCGAAATACAGCGCTCCGGCCAGGGCCGGCAGCACGAAGCAGACCACGAACAGGATCGGGATCCAGGGGTCGTTCTTGACGTGGCTCTGGTAGGACCGGATGCCCTTCTTGCGGTCCACGAACCGCGACATGCGGGCGATCTGGCGCAACGATTCGGTGATCGCCTGCTGCCGGTCCGCAGTGGTGACCGGCTGCCCCTCGGCTTTCCGGATCTCCATGTTCATGACGTGATCCCTGGCCTCCACGGCCCCCACGGTCCGCCCGTCGCCGGGCCCTCGACCGCGCCGAAACGCTCGTGTCGCACGCCTCTCTCATGAAGAGGCGGCAAAAGCATGTCTTCCCCGGTCGGGTCGATCACGCGTTGAGGCGCCGATAGACCTCGATGGCGTCGTTGACGTCCTCGTAGATGATCGCCCGCCCGTTGAGCAGGACGAGGCCCTGCGTGCACCATTGGCGGATCGTCTCCATCGAGTGCGAGACCATGATGATGTCGGCGTTCTTGCGCCGCTGCGAGAACACCTCGTCGCAGCGCTTGGAGAAGCGCGCGTCGCCGACCGAGGTGATCTCGTCGATCAGGTAGCAGTCGAACGGAATCGCCATGCTCATGCCGAAGGCGAGCCGGGCGCCCATGCCGGACGAGTAGGTGTAGATCGGCACGTCGAGGTAGCTGCCGAGCTCCGAGAAATCCTCGACGAAGTCGAGCACCCGGCGCGGATCCTCGCCGTAGATCCGGGCGACGAACATGACGTTGTCGCGGCCGGTCATCTTGGGATGGAAGCCGCCGGCGAAACCCAGCGGCCACGAGATCCGCAGGCCGCGATGGATCTTTCCGCGGGTCGGATCCTCGGTCCCGGCGATCAGCCGCATCGTGGTCGACTTGCCGGCGCCGTTGATGCCGAGGATGCCGTAGGAGATGCCGGGCTTCAGGGTGAACGACACCTGCTCCAGGATCGTCCGCTTGTGGCCGTCGGTGCGGTAGACCTTGCTGACTTTCTCGAAACGGATCACCGAGTGGTCTCCAGGGCGGGTTGCCGAAACGCCGGCCCGTGCTGTCTGGCTGACCGGCTCCTGCCCCCGGAAAGCGGCGAATCTGAGAAGACCGGGCGCCGGGCCGACCGCGCCCGTAGGGGAGCCGGATGAGGGCCCCGGCTTCACCGTGATCCCGAGCGCAGCATGGCGGCCTGGGACAGCCGACGGGTTTCAAAGCTGGGTTGATCGCCGGGGCGCCCGGCTTCCCTCGGGATAACGACGCGGGTGGATCGGCCCTCCGTTGCAAGCCACCTTGTTCCCAGCGGGCGATACGATTGATCTGCAACAAAATGCCAAATTGAACCCTTGCGGTTGACGTTACTCGGTATCTGGCATACCAGATGCCAAGATGCACAGCGAGACGCGGCTAGGGGCTCCGGACCATCCGGAACTTTAGCGCCGTATCCGCAGGGAGACCGCAATGCCGGACCCGAGCTTCGTTCGTTCCGACCAACACAGCATCTCGACCGTCGAACATCGGCAGCGCAGGGGTCGGACTGTCCGTGGCCGGCGCTGAGACCGTGCTCGACCGTCCGCCCGCGTACGATCTCGCGGGCTTCGCGGCGGCCATCGGCGATGCCGTGGTGGTGGCGGATCCGGAGGGTGCGATCACGGTCTGGAACCCCGCCGCCGAGCGGATCTTCGGCTTCACCGCCGCGGACGCCCTGGGGCAGACTCTCGACCTGATCACGCCCGAGCGGCACCGGCGCCGTCACTGGGACGGCTACGCCAAGACGATGCGGACCGGAATCACCCGCTACGGAGCGGAGACCCTCCGGGTGCCGGCAATCCATAAGGACGGCCACCAGCTCTCCATCGCCTTCACGGTCGGGATGATCCGGGACGCGTCGGACCAGGTGACCGGGATCGTTGCGGTGATCCGCGACGAGACCGAGCGCTGGGCCGAGGAGAAGCGCCTGCGCCAGCGGGTGGCCGAACTCGAAGCCCTTCCGAACGGATCCTGAATACCAAACGGGACCGTCCGAAGACCGCAAACCTCACCGTGCATGGGAGAACGCCAGATGAGCAAGCCGTTGGATGGGATCAAGATCATCGACTTCACCCACGTCCAGGCCGGTCCCGCCTGCACGCAGCTGCTGGCGTGGTTCGGCGCGGACGTGATCAAGGTGGAGCGGCCGGGCTCCGGCGACGTGACCCGCACGCAGCTGAGGCACGTCGAGGATGCCGACGCGCTCTACTTCACGATGCTGAACTCCAACAAGCGCTCGCTGACGCTCGACACCAAGACCCAGGCCGGCAAGGAAGTCCTGGAGAAGCTGATCCAGGATTCCGACGTGATGGTCGAGAATTTCGGTCCCGGAGCGCTCGACCGGATGGGCTTCTCCTGGGCCCGCATCCAGGAGCTCAATCCCGGGATGATCCTGGCCTCCGTGAAGGGCTTCTCCGACGGGCACCATTACGAGGACCTGAAGGTCTACGAGAACGTCGCCCAATGCGCCGGCGGCGCCGCCTCGACCACCGGCTTCTGGGACGGGCCGCCCACCGTCAGCGCCGCAGCGCTCGGTGATTCCAACACCGGCATGCACCTCGCGATCGGCATCCTCACGGCGCTCCACCAGAAGAACAAGACCGGCACCGGCCAGAAGGTCGCCGTGTCGATGCAGGATTCGGTCATCAACCTCTGCCGGGTGAAGCTGCGCGACCAGCAGCGCCTCGACGCGCTGGGCTACCTCGAGGAATACCCGCAATACCCGCACGGGGAGTTCTCGGACGTGGTCCCGCGCGGCGGCAACGCCGGCGGCGGCGGCCAGCCCGGTTGGGTGCTCAAGTGCAAGGGCTGGGAGACCGACCCGAACGCTTACATCTACTTCACGATCCAGGGCCATGCCTGGGCGCCGATCTGCAAGGTGCTCGGCCGGGAGGAGTGGATCACCGACGCCGCCTACAACACCCCGCGGGCCCGGCAGGACAAGATCTTCGATATCTTCAAGACCATCGAGGAATGGCTGGCCGACAAGACCAAGTTCGAGGCGGTGGACATCCTGCGCACCTACGACATCCCCTGCGCGCCGGTGCTGTCGATGAAGGAGATCGCCGAGGACAAGTCGCTGCGCGCGAGCGGCACCGTGGTCGAGGTGCCGCATCCCAAGCTCGGCTCGTACCTGACCGTCGGAAGCCCGATCAAGTTCTCCGACATGACCGTCGAGGTGAAGGCCTCGCCACTGCTCGGCGAGCACACCGACGAGGTGCTCACGGGCCTCGGCTACAGCGCCACGCAGATCCAGGCGATGCACGAGGCCCACGCGGTCTGATAAGCGGCTCCCGACCTCTAATCCTGAAGCGGGACGGCGCACCCTGCGCCGTCCCGTCTCGTGTGCGAGATCCGGACCCGATGCGATCCTTGCTCAGCCGTCTCCTTCCGGAGCTGACCCCCGTCAGCCAGCGCGAACGGTTGCGCTCGGCCGCCGGCGCCCTGCTCGGGATCCTGGCCACTGGCCTGGTCTGCCGCGCCGCGATCGGGCCCGCGGCCGCCCCCGTGCTGATCGCCCCGATGGGCGCCTCGGCGGTCCTGCTCTTCGCGGTGCCGGCGAGCCCACTGGCACAGCCCTGGTCGATCCTCGGTGGAAATTTCGTGGCTGCCCTGGTCGGCGTCACGGCGGCTTTGTGGGTGCCGGACCCGTTCGTGGCTGCGTCCGTCGCCATCGGGCTGGCGATCGCCCTGATGATGGCCCTGCGCTGCCTGCACCCGCCGAGCGGCGCCGTCGCCCTCACGGCGGTGCTGGGCGGCCCGGCGATCCGGGAGCTCGGCTACGGCTTCGTGCTCTGGCCGGTGGCGGTCAACTCGCTGCTGCTGCTGGCCACGGCCCTGCTGTTCAACAATCTCACCGGCCGCGCCTATCCCCACCTGCGCCCGGCCGGCCCGCGCACCGACGACCCGGCCCCATCCTCCCGCCTCGGCTTCCTGGCCTCGGACCTCGATGCGGCGCTGGAGGATTTCGACCAGCTGCTCGACGTCGACCGCAGTGACCTGGAGCAGATCCTGCGGCGGGTGCAGATGCGCGTCTACGGGCGCCGCCCGGGGCAGACCACCTGCGCGGCCATCATGTCCCGGGACGTGATCGGGCTCGCGCCCCATGATTCCCTGGCGGAGGCCTTGCGGCTGCTGCGCCGCCACCGGATCAAGGCCCTGCCGGTCACGGATGAGCGCGCCCGGGTACTCGGGATCGTCACGCAGACCGACCTGCTCGACAAGGCCGCCTGGGACCGGAGCGGCCCGCGGCTCGGCCTCGGCCGCCGTCTGCGGCTGACCGTGGAGCGCGGGCGCGCCCCCCATGGCTGCGCCGCCGACATCATGACCGCGGTCGAGCCCGTGACGCCGGACACGCCGCTCACCGATCTGGTGCTGCGGATGGCGGAGGCGGCCCTGCACCATCTGCCGGTGGTCGATCCGGATGGCCGGCTCGTCGGGATCGTGTCGCAGACGGACCTGATCCCGGCGCTCATGGCCGATGCCGGGGCCGGCGATCCGGCCCGGGCCAGCAGGCCCGTGGACGCCGTCCCGGCCTGACCCGCCCGCTCAGCCCTTCTTGACGTTCCAGAATACCGGCACGCCGTCGAGCACCCCGGTCACCGAAGGCTTGTACGAGGTCTGGTTGAAGTACTGCCCGAGCGGCAGGTAGGGCACGTCCGCGAAGGCCTGCTTCTGCAGGGCGTCCGCAAGCGTCTTGCGCGCGGCGGTATCGGGGGCGTCGAGCCAATCCTGGCGGAGCGTCTCGAGCTTCGCGCTGGTTGGCCAGCCCACCGGCGCATCGGCCCCGGTCCCGCGCAGGAAGGCGCTGACGGCCGGATTGGCCTGGTCGAGCCCGGCCCAGAAGGTGCAGAAGACGCTCCAACCGCCCTGGGCGATCGGGTCGCGCTTGGCCCGCCGCTGGACCACCGAGCCCCAATCCATGACCTGATAATCGACGTTGAACCCGGCGCGGGTTAGCATGTCGGCCGCCACGTCGGCCAGCGCCTTCAGGCTCGGGAAGTCGGAGGCGCCCATCAGCACCACCTTCTCGCCCTTGTAGCCGGCCGCCGCGAGCGCCTTCTTGGCGGCGTCGAAGTCGCGCTTGCCGGTCAGCACGTCGAGGCCGGCCTCGCTCGCCATCGGCAGACCGGGACAGAAGAAGCCGGTCGGGACGTGCCTCAGCTTCGGGTCGTCGCCGGTCACCGCCTGCATGAAGTCGGTCTGGTCGACCACCTTGAGCAGCACCTGCCGGATCGCCGGGTTGTCGAACGGCGGCAGCAGCTGGTTCATCCGCAGGCAGCCGATTAGCCCGGTCGGGTCCTTGATCGAGGTCTTCAGGCTGCCCAAGGTGGGCACGAGGTCGGCGGGCGGCTGCTCCCACCAATCCATCTCGCCGGTCTGCATGGCCGAGGCGGCGGTGGCCTGATCGGGGATCACATGCCACTCGACCCGGTCGAGGAACGCGCGCTTGGGACCCGAGGTCCATTGCGGCTCGCCGCCGTCGCGGGGGACGTATTTGTCGAAGCGCTCGTAGACGACGCGGGCGCCGACCATCCGCTCGTCCGCCTTAAACCGGAACGGGCCGCTGCCGACCATCTCGGTCACCTGCGTGAACGCGTCCGTCTTGGCGAGCCGCTCCGGCATGATGGCGCAGATCGGCGAGCCGACCTTGCCGAGCGCGTCGGGCAGGAGCGGGAAGGGCTTCTTCAACCGGAACTGGATGGTGCGGTCGTCGGGGGCCGAGAGCTCGTCCGTGTAGGCCATGAGCGTCTGGCCCATCGGGTCGCGCTTGGCCCAGCGGCCGATGCTGGCGACGCAATCGCGGGCCAGGACCGGCGTGCCGTCGTGGAAGATCAGCCCCGGTCGCAGCGTCAGCCGCCACAGCTTGCCGTCGTCCTCGACGACGTGGCCGGCGACCATCTGCGGTTGCGCGGCGTAGCTGGCATCGGTCCCGTACAGCGTGTCGAACACCGCGAGCCCGTGGTTGCGGGTCACGTAGGCCGTCGTCCAGATCGGGTCGAGCACCGTCAGGTCGGCCTGCGGGATGAACTTGAGAACCCGGGAGGCCGTGCCTTGCGCCAGCGCCGGGGCGGCGAGCGCCGCGCCCGAGAGGGCCACGAAGGATCGTCTGGTCAGCATGTCGGCGCACCTTTGAGGTGAATATCGCCGAAGCTTAGCACGAGGCGGGCCATGGGGAGGGGCGGGCGGTCGTTTCTCATGTGCAGGCTAAAAGCATTACTTTGCCGACAGATGAGCGCTATGGCCCGGCCCACTTGCATACCCCTCCCCCCCCCCGCGGGGGAGGGTGGCCCGCGAAGCGGTTCGGGAGAGGGGAGCGCCGCTTCCGGACAAGGTGCGACGGGTGCCACACCCTGCACCGTCGCGCTGCCCCTCTCCCGACCCGGCCTGACGGCCGGCCCACCCTCCCCCGCAGAGGGGGGAGGGAGCCCGCGGGTCCTCAAGACGGGTTTTGTCCGGCCGACCTCACACCGCCTTCTTCTTGATCCCGCTCTGCGGGTTGAGGCTGCCGATATTGCCGCTCTCGCTGCCGGCGGCCGGGTCGATCACGGCGTTGATGAGCGAGGGCCGCCCGGAATCCATCGCGGCGTTGACCGCACGGGTCAGCTCGTCCGGCGAGGTGACGTGATAGCCGTCGCCGCCGAACGCCTCCATCATCTTGTCGTAGCGGGAATCCTTGACGAACACCGTGGTGGCCGGGTCGCGCCCGGTCGGGTCTGAATCGGTGCCGCGGTAGATGCCGTTGTTGTTGAACACGACGATGCAGATCGGCAGCCCGTACCGGCAGACCGTCTCGACCTCCATGCCGGAGAAGCCGAAGGCGCTGTCGCCCTCCACGCACAGGACCGGCTTTCCGGTCTCGATCGCGGCGGCGACGGCGAAGCCCATGCCGATGCCCATGATGCCCCAGGTGCCGACATCCAGGCGCTTGCGCGGCTGGTACATGTCGATGATGCCCCGGGCGAGGTCGAGGGTGTTGGCGCCTTCGTTGACCAGGATCGCGTCCGGCCGCTCCTTCACGATGGTCCGCAGGGCGCCGAGCGCGGCATGGAAGGTCATGGGCGAGGCGTTGCTCATGAGCTTGGGCGCCATCTTGGCGATGTTCGCTTCGCGCTTCGCCTTCAGCGTGTCGATCCAGTCGGCCGGGGGCTGCTGCCAGCCCTGGCCCATGCCGTCCAGCAGCGCCTGCACGCAGGACGCGATGTCGCCGACCACCGGGGCGACGATCTCGACGTTCGAATCCATCTCGCGGGGCTCGATGTCGATCTGGATGAACTTGGTCGAGCCCGGCTCGCCCCAGCTCTTGCCCTTGCCGTGCGACAGCAGCCAGTTCAGCCGGGCGCCGATCAGCAGCACCACGTCCGAATCCTTCAGCGCCGTCGAGCGCGCGGCGCCGGCCGAGAGCGGGTGCGTGTCGGGTAACAGGCCCTTGGCCATGCTCATCGGCACGTACGGGATGCCGCTGGTCTCCACGAGGCTGCGGATCGCGTCGTCGGCCTGGGCGTAGGCGGCGCCCTTGCCGAGCACGATCAGCGGACGGCGGGCATTTTTCAGCACGTCGAGCGCCCGGGCGATGGCGTCGGGGGCAGGGCGCTGGGCCGGAGCCGGATCGATCACCTTCACCAGCGACTTCCGGCCGGCCTCGGCCTCCATCACCTGCGAGAACAGCTTGGCCGGCAGGTCGAGATAGACGCCGCCGGGCCTCCCCGAGCAGGCCGCACGGATCGCCCGGGCGACGCCGATGCCGATATCGGCGGCGTGCAGCACCCGGAAGGCCGCCTTGCACAGGGGCTTGGCGATGGCGAGCTGGTCCATCTCCTCGTAGTCGCCCTGCTGAAGATCGACGATCTCGCGCTCAGAGGAGCCCGAGATCAGGATCATCGGGAAGCAATTGGTGGTGGCGTTGGCCAGCGCCGTGAGGCCGTTCAGGAAGCCCGGTGCCGAAACCGTGAGGCAGATGCCCGGCTTCTGGGTGAGGAAGCCCGCGATCGCGGCGGCGTTGCCCGCATGCTGCTCGTGCCGGAACGACACGACCCGCATCCCCGCGGCCTGGGCCATGCGGCCGAGATCGGTGATCGGGATGCCCGGGACGCCGTAGATCGTCTCGATGCCGTTGAGCTTGAGCGCGTCGATGACGAGGTGGAAGCCGTCGGTGAGATCCGGCTCGGCCTCGACCTCGGGGGCGGTGTGGACGATCTTTGCCAGTGCGGTCATCGCGGTGTCTCCCGGAAATTCGGCTTCGGTTCTGGCGTTCCGACCCGGTGCAGGCTCCGGGCCATCGGTGTGTCGCGGGTATCGGGGTGGCTCAGACCACCCGGATCGGCTGGACGGCGAGCGCCGCAGGATGCTCGGCCTCGGCGAGGTAGCGGGCGCGCAGCGGCCGCAGCAGGAAGATCGCGAGCGCGGCGGCGGCGACGTTGAGCCCGATGATCAGCGAGAACACCGCCGACCAGCCGTAGGCCGCCGACAGGAGGCTGGCGAACGGCACCAGGAACGCCGCGGTGCCCTTGGCGGTGTAGAGCAGGCCGGCATTGCTGGCGGCGTATTTCGATCCGAACGTATCCCCGCAGGTCGCCGGGAACAGCGAGTAGATCTCGCCGAACACCCCGAAATAGACCGCGGTGGCGAACACGAACACCATCGGGTGGTGGCCGTAGGTGAGGAGCACGATCACCGCGAGCGCCGCCGTCGAGAAGGCGATGAACATCGTGTTCTCGCGGCCGATATGGTCGGAGACGTAGCCGAAGAACGGCCGGCCGAAGCCGTCGAAGATCCGGTCCAGGGAGATCGCCAGGGTCAGCGCCGCCATCTGGAGGCCGAACAGGCTCACCGGGACGCCGGCCACGTGGAAGTCCTGGGCGATCGGGGCGATCTGCGCCGCCGCCATCAGGCCGCCCGAGGCGACCATGACGAACATCGCGTACATCACCCAGAAGACCGGCGTGCGCACCGCCTCGCGGGGGCTGCGGTCGACCTTCGTCTGCGGCAGGCGCAGGCTCTTGCGCTGGATCGGGGCGGCGGAGACGGGCTTACGCAGCAGGAAGGCGAGGGCGAGCACGATCGCACCCTGGCCGATCCCGAAATACAGGAACGCGTCCTGGTATCCGCTCGTGGCGATCATCCGGGCGATCGGCACGACCGTGATCGCCGCACCCGCGCCGAACCCGGCCGCGGTGGCGCCGGCGGCCAGGCCGCGGCGATGCGGAAACCACTTCAGCGCGTTGCCCACGCAGGTGCCGTAGACCGAGCCGGCGCCGATTCCGCCAACCACCGCGCCCAGGTAGAGCAGCGCCAGGCTGTCGGCGTAGGCGTCGATGGTCCAGGCCAGGGCGATCATGACGCCCCCGAAGGCGACCACGAGGCTCGGACCGTAGCGATCCACGAACCAGGCCTCCACGGGCACCAGCCAGGTCTCGGTGGCGACGAACAACGTGAAGGCGAGCTGGATCGCCGCCCGCCCCCAATGGTAGCGTTGGTCGATGGGATCGACGAAGAGCGTCCAGCCGTATTGCAGGTTGGCGATCATGGCCATGCAGATCACGCCGAAGGCGAGCTGCCACCATTTCGCCGACGGCGAATCCTGGCGTTCCATCCCTGAGCCTCTCTCGTGGGCGGCGCGTCCTTGAGCCGGCGCGTCTGTCTCGTGCCGGCTCAATCATGCATATTCGGCCCAGGCATGCAATATACCAGACCGTGAAGGCTTCGGCTCGCTGTCAGTCTCGGAAATATTGTTCCATCGACATCAGGCCGGCGTGGGACCCCAACTGCCGAGCGTCGGCTCGTCCGCCGGGACCAGCGTCTCGTCCAGTTCCGGAATCCCGGATTGATCCTCGGGGATCCCGATCACCGCCCGGGCCGCGTCCCAGTCGGGATCGCCGTCGGCGTCCGCAAGGGCCTGGCGATCCAGGCCGGTGACCCGGCCGCGGTCGAGGCGCAGGAACACGCGACCGGTCTCGGCGCGGGCGAACCGGACCGCGTCCATCCTGCGCAGGCAGTCGCGCAGGAAGCGCGTGTTGGCGCCGGCTGCCAGATCCACCCCGCGAAACACCGCGTCCGGGGCGCGCGCGAAGATGTCGACCTTGCGGAAGCGCTCGACGTCGATCAGCCCCTTCACGTCGAGGATGTTCAGGACGCCCCCGGCCCCGAACGCGATGGTGCGGGGGCGCTCGCCCTGCGGCACGCTGTTGTCCAGAAACTCGCAGACGACCTGCTTGTCCCGGGCGAGCGCCCAGTTGAAGAACAGGCGCGGCATGCCGGTATAAGCCTCGACGTTGTGGGCCAGCAGGTCCTCGACCGCCTTGAACCGGCCGAACTGCTCGCCGCGTTTGTAGGCGCGCTCCACCGTGTCGGCCGGCGGCGTGACCATGAATTGCATGTAGACCCGCTCGCCGAATCGGGTGAGCAGCTGGCCGCCGCCATCCGAGCCGGCCTCGGCCTGGAAGCTGTCGAACCGGAAGCGGTCGATCAGCAGGTTCGAGATCCGCCGCTCGGCCGCCTTGCGGGTGACGTAGCGGTCGAGCTTCATGTCGATCATCTCGACCTCGTAGCCGGTGAGCGTGCCGGCATACCGGGTTGCCGGTCCGAGGCTGTCGTAGTCGAGCAGGAACTTGCGCCAGACGTCCGGCGTGATCACCGCGAAGTCGGACCACGCCATCCCGAGGCGGCGCGCCAGCCCGAGCTGGTAGGGTCGGATCGTGCTCTTGCCCGAAGCCGAGGCGCCCTTGACGTTCATCACCACCGGGTGGGCCTGCGGAGCGAGCCGCCGGTAGCCGCGGGCCTCGACGACGGCGGCGATCCAGGGCTCGATCAACTCGCCGATGCGGCGGCTGCCGTAGCCGTTCGAGACCAGGGTCCCGGCGATGCCGCGCAGCAGGGCGGGATCGCGGATCAGCGTGTTCTGCCGGGCCAGGATGCCGGAGACGACGCTGCGCAGGGCCTCGCAGGCGGCGATCTCCAGTCCGTCTCCGGCCAGCATCGCCCGGCTTTGCCAGGCTTCGAGATGGTTGAGCGCCCGGGTGGCCGGATCCTGGCGGGGCGGTGTCCTCGGCGGCGGCGGGCGGCGCCCGAGCAGCCGGTCGAGCCATCCGGGCTCCGGCGCGGCCGGGGCCGGCGGGTCGTCGAGGATCGCGGCGATCTCGCGCCGGAGCACCGCGTCGGCCTCGGCACGCAGCGCCGCCAGCGCCGCCTCGACCTCGCCGAGCCGGGGCTCGACGCCTTCGCGCAGGATTGCCGACACGATCGACCGGAAATTCACGCCCAGATCGGCGTAGACTTCGCCCACCGGCACCGACAGGTCGGACATGACCCGGATCAGCACCTCGTGGACGACCAAGCGCCATGGCTTGATCCGGGTGAGCTGGCGGGCCGGCAGCCCGCACAGGTCGCTCATCTCCAGCGCGTCGCGCAGGGGCGTCTCGACGTGCTCGGGCCGGTAGACGGTGATCAGCGGCGTGAAGGCGGCCGGCAGGTCGGACTGGACGCCTGGATTCCAGGGGCCGGCAGCTGTTTCCGGTGAGCTGGCTGCCGCTTCCGTCATCCGCGCGTCTCCCTTTCCCTTCTGCGGGTCAGGGCGGCCCCTGCCTTGGCAGGGGTCGGGAGAGGGGCGGGGCGACGGTTCAGGACTTCACCTCTGGCGCACTCTTTCCGGACGCGGCGCTCCCCTCCCGACCCCCGCCGCAGAGGGGGAGGGGGATGCGCGGCGGAGGGCACGAACCGGGCATACAGCCCCCGCTCTCCGCCACGCCAACACCCTAGAAGACCTTCTGGAACCAGCCGTGCGAGTCCTCGGCCGTGCCGCGCTGGATATCGACCAGCATGCCGCGCAGCCGGCGCGCCACCGGGCCCGCCACCGCGTCGCCGATGGTGAAGTTGTCCTCGCGGCCCTTCACGGTGCCGATCGGGGTGATCACCGCGGCGGTGCCGCAGGCGAAGGCCTCGGTGAGCCGGCCGGCGCGGACGTCGGTGCGCCAGGCGTCGATCGTGTAGGGCTCCTCCTTCACGGTGAGGCCGGCTTCCCGGGCCAGGGTGATCACCGAATCGCGGGTGATGCCGGGCAGGATGCTGTCGGAGAGCGGCGGGGTCTGCAGCGTGCCGTCCGCGAAGACGAAGAACACGTTCATCCCACCGAGCTCCTCGATGTAGCGGCGCTCGGCCGCGTCGAGGAACACCACCTGCTCGCAGCCCTGGCGCGTGGCCTCCGCCTGCGCGGCGAGGCTGGCGGCGTAGTTGCCGCCGCACTTGGCGGCGCCGGTGCCGCCCGGCGCCGCCCGGGTGAAGTGCTCGGAGACCCAGACCGTAACCGTGCCGGTCGGATCCTTGAAGTACGAGCCCACCGCCGAGGCGATGGTGATGAACAGGTATTCCGAGGCCGGCTTGACGCCCAGGAACGCCTCGTTGGCGATCATGAACGGCCGCAGATAGAGGCTGCCGTCGGGCGTGTCGGGGATCCAAGCGCGGTCGATCTCGACCAGCTTGCGCATGGCCTCGACGAACGCGTCCTCGGGGAACGGCGCCATCGCCATGCGCTCGGCCGAGAGTCGGAAGCGGCGGGCGTTGGCATCGGGGCGGAACAGGGCCGCGCCGCCATCGGCGGTGCGGTAGGCCTTGAGACCTTCGAAGATCTCCTGCGCGTAATGCAGCACCGCGGCGGCGGGATCGAGCGGGATCGCCTCGCGCGCCTGGATCCGCGCGTCGTACCAGCCGCGGCCGGCCGAGTACCGGGCCACCACCATGTGGTCGGTGAACACCTTGCCGAAGCCCGGATTCGTCATCAGCGCGGCCCGCTCGGCGTCGGTCCGGCGGGCGGGATGGGCTTGGGTCTCGAACGTCAGGTCGCTCACGGTAGGGTCCTCATAGACACAAGCCCTTATGCCGCGCTCCCGCGGATGAATCTACGGAGCGTGCGCATGGCTCATGCGGCGCATGTGTCGTGCCGCCTACTTGTGTGGGCGTGGCCTCACGCGGTCGGCGTCGGATCCGACAGCTGCATCCGGTGCAGGCGGGCATAGGCGCCGCCGGCCGCGATCAGGTCGTCGTGCCGCCCTGTCTCGATCACCCGGCCGGCCTCCATCACGGCGATCCGGTCGGCCTCCCGCACCGTCGAGAGGCGGTGGGCGATGACCAGGGTGGTGCGGCCGCGCATGAGACGCGTCAGCGCCGCCTGGACGAGGCGCTCCGATTCCGAATCGAGCGCGGAGGTCGCCTCGTCGAGGAGCAGGATCGGCGCATCCTTCAGGAAGGCCCGGGCCAGGGCGATTCGCTGCCGCTCGCCGCCAGAGAGGCGGTTGCCGGCCGGCCCGACCCGGAAATCGTAGCCCTCCGGCAGGGCGGTCACGAAGTCGTGGGCGGCCGCGGCGCGGGCGGCCGCCTCGATCTCGGACCGGCTCGCCCCGGGGCGGCCGAAGCCGATATTGACCGCGATCGTGTCGTCGAACAGCACGACCTCCTGCGAGACCACCGCCACGGCGGCCCGCAGGGAGGCGAGCGTCACGGCGCGCACGTCCTGCCCGTCGATGGTCACCCGGCCGGCGGTGACGTCGTAGAGCCGCGGCACGAGGTTGAGCAGCGAGGACTTACCGGAGCCCGAGCGCCCGACCAGCGCGGTGGCGGCGCCGGCGGGGACCGTGAGGTCGATCCCCTCCAGCGCCGGGGCGTCCGGGCGGTAGCGGAACTGCACGCCCGCGAACCGGATCTCCCCCGCGGTGACGACGAGCGGCGCCGCATCCGACGGCTCGCGGATCTGGGGTGCCTCGTCCATCACGTCGAAATAGCGCCGCAACGCCGCCGCCGCCTCCTGCAGGATGGCGTTGAGGTTGCCCAGTGCCCGGGCCGGCTGGGCGGCGAGCAGGAGCGCCGCCACGTAACCGGTGAAATCGCCGACCGTCCGCTCGCCGGACAGCACCCGCTGCCCGACGAGCACCAGAACCCCCGCCACCGCGATGCCGCCGCCCACCTCCAGCAGCGGGTCGAGGCGCCCGCGGGCGTTGGCGGCCTTCATCTTGAGGCGGCGCACCTCGTCCAGCGCCTGCGCGGCCCGGCCCTTGAGGTAGCCCTCCATGGCGTAGGTCTTGGCGACCCGGGCGCCCTGCAGGCTCTCGGAGATCAGGCTGGCGGTGGCGCCCATCTGCTCCTGGGTGGTAGTCGAGACCCGCCGGAGCTTCTTGCCGATCCGACCGATCGGGCCGGCCACGAACGGCACCGTGAGGCCGGCGACGAGCGTCAGCACCGGGTCCATCCAGACCAGCGCCGCCACGAGGCCGATCAGCATCGCGATGTCGCGCAGCAGGACCGTGGAGATGCGGGTCAGCGCCTCCTTGATGAAGGCGAAATCGGTGGTGAAGCGCTGGGTCAGCGCAGCTGGGCTCTCGCGGCCGAGCTGGGCGAGGTCGGAGTCGATCAGGTGGCCATAGAGCGCCGCCTGCATGTCGGCCTCGACCCGGGTCACGACCCGGTTGGTCAGCACCGTCTGGCCGAACAGGGAGAACCCGCGCAGCGCCGTGACCACGATCACGACGAGCGGCCCGTAGGCGATCGCCGCCGCGTCCTTGCGGTCGAAGGCGTCGAAGGCGGCCTTGATCAGGGCCGGGTACAGCCCGGTCGAGCCGCCCACCAGCGCGATCAGCACCAGCACGACGGCGAGCGTCCCGCGGTGGGGATAGAGCCAAGTGCGCCACAGCCGGGCGAGGAGGGGGACGGTGTCGCCGGGCAGGCGCGCCATGGAGCTTACCGGTTCGGGCCTTTCACCGGGCTCCTTTGGCAAGACCCGCGGCGGCAGCGGTTTGCAGCCGCTGCCGCCGCGGATCAAGTTTTTTGGTTCTTCTGGATTTTTAGATTTTTAGGTTTTTGATCGGGCGCCGTGCCGTCAGCGGTCCTCGCCGCCAGGGCCGCGCTCGCCGTCGCGGTGGTGATGCCAGCCGCCGTGGCGATGGCCGCCCATCGGGCGGGCGAGGATCATCGCGCGCCGCTTCTGGCCCTCGTCGAGGCTCGCGTAGAGCGGCTGCGAGGCGTCGGCGAGCTTGCGCAGGGCCTCGCCCCGGGCGGTCGTGGCGTCTGCCATCGCCCGCAGGGCGGCCGGCGCGTCGTCGGCGATCTTCGGACGATCGCGCATCGCCGCGCGCCGCTCCTGGCGCAACTTCACCATGTCGCGCAGGGCGGCCTCCACCGGCGGCCACAGCTTCTCCTGGTCGGGATTGAGCTTCAGCCCGGCATGCAGGCCGGCGATCCGGGCATCCGCGAAGGCGGCCCGATCCTCAGGGGTCAGGGCGCTCCAACGCCCGTGGCCCCGCGCGCCGTCGGCACTGCGGTCATGCGCTGCGGCGGCGCCGACGAGGCCCAGGCCGAGAACACCGGTGACGAGAAGGGCGGCACTCAAACGTCCAGTCATGGCATGCTCCATCTTACGCTCGGCTGCCGCGGCGATGACCCGGCGGCGGCCCACGACCCGCATCAGGGGCCCCCCCGTGTATCCCGCTTGTGTATGTAACATTGTTACACTACAGGCTCGCTGGCTCCGGTGGATTGGGAGGACGACAGGTGCGCGGGACGGTTCGGTTGGCGTGGCTCGCGGGCCTCGCCCTGTGGCTCGGCGTGTCTCCCCCGGCCCGGGCGGCCCCGGACGGCGAGAAGGTCCGCGCGGTGGCGAGCTTCTCGATCCTGGGCGACCTCGTGCGCGCGGTCGGCGGGCCTCACGTGGCGGTGACCACCCTGGTCGGCCCGGATTCCGACGCGCACGGCTTCAGCCCGTCTCCGGCCGACGCCAAGAAGCTCGCAGGAGCCGACATCGTGTTCGTCAACGGCCTCGGTCTGGAGGGCTGGCTCGATCGGCTGATCCGGGCCTCGGGCACCCGCGCCCCGGTCGTCGTCGTCTCCGCGGGGGTGAAGACCATCGCGGCCGTCGACGATCACGCGCATGCGGAGGACGGGCACGACCACGGCGCCCACGCGGTCGATCCGCATGCCTGGCAGAGCGTGGCCAACGTGCGGATCTACGTCGCCAACATCCGCGACGGCCTGGCGAAGGTCGATCCGGCCCATGCCGACGCCTACCGGTCGGCTGCTGAGGCCTACACGGCGGAGCTCGATCGTCTCGACACGGCGGTGCGACAGGCCGTGGAGAAGATCCCCCCGGCAAACCGCCGGATCATCACCACCCACGATGCGTTCGGCTACTTCGCCGACGCCTACGGGCTGCGCTTCATCGCGCCCCAGGGCGTGTCCACCGACAGCGAGGCGAGCCCCCGGGACGTCGCGACGATCATCCGGCAGATCCGCCGGGACAAGGTGCCGGCGGTGTTCCTCGAGAACATCAGCGATCCGCGCCAGATCGAGCTGATCGCGCGGGAGGGCGGCGCCCGGATCGGCGGTAAGGTCTATTCGGACGCCCTGTCGGGTTCGGACGGGCCGGCGGCGACCTACCTGGACATGATGCGCTCGAATCTGCGGGCGTTCGACGCGGCTCTTGCCCCGGGCTGAGCCGCCCGAGCCGCGGCTTGCGCACCCCGATCCGCCCCGGTGCTTCAACCGGGGCGTGCGCAAGCCCGCATTCTTTCCCGCCCCGGGAATGACATAGCGTAAACCGCCGGTTAAGAGGCCGCCTCTACCCTGAAACGAAACGGGTGCCAGCCGATCCTCGTACCCGGGGGCTCGGGCCCTTGGGGCCTGGCGAGATCGCGTGGCTCGGAGATCGCGTGGCTGGGATATTGCGTGGCTTGGGGGCCTGACCGCTGGCGCTTTTATCGGCTCGTGGGGCGCGAGGCCGCGCGGACCCTCCGTGCCGTCGGCGCCAGCCTGACCGCCTCGCCCGACATCCTGACGCGGATGCGCGTAACCGGGCTGGTGATCGCCCCGCAGGACCTGCGCACCTCCGACGCGACCTTCGCGGACGACATCTATTCCGGCCTGTTCGTCTTCGCCGGACGCTCGCTGGCGGCGAGCGGCGGCTCGCCCTTCGACTACGCGGCGCCTTCGCCGGAATGGGCCGATGAGCTCTACGGCTTCGGCTGGCTGCGCCACCTCCGGGCGGCCGACACCGCGCTCGCCCGGGCCAATGCCCGCGCCTTCGTGGCCGATTTCACCGCCGGCCGGGGCGATGCCGCGTTGGCCCGCCACACCCCGGTGGCGGCGCGGCGGCTGATCTCGTTCCTGTGCCAGTCGCCCCTCGTTCTCGAGGGCGCCGACCACACCTTCTACCAGAACTTCCTCAAGGCCATCGCGCGCAACGCCCAACAGCTCGAGCGCGACCTGCGGCGGGGCGTGCCGCCGCAATGGCGCCTGAGCGCCGCCGTGGCGCTCTGCTACGCCGGCCTGTGCTGCGACGGCATCCAGCCGATCCTGCGCCGGGCGACCCGCATCCTGTCGCGGGAGCTCGACCGGCAGATCCTGACCGACGGCGGCCACCGCTCCCGCGACCCGCGCTACGCCATGGAGCTGCTCCTCGATCTCCTGCCCCTGCGCCAGAGCTATCTCAGCCGCAGCGTCGAGCCGCCGGCCGCGCTGCTGCGGGCGGTGGACCGGATGCTGCCGCTGCTGCGGCTTCTGCGCCACCCGGACGCCTCGCTCAGCCACTTCAACGGCATGGGCGCCACCGATGCCGACCATCTCGCGACGCTCCTGGTCTACGACGGCGCGCTCGCCCGGCCGATGATGCACGCTCCGAATTCCGGCTACGAGCGCCTGGAGGGCGGCCGGGTCATCGTGGTCGCCGATGTCGGCAAGAGCCCGCCGCTGCCCTACTCGCTCAACGCCGGAGCGGGCTGCCTCGCCTTCGAGATGTCGAGCGGGCCGCAGCGCATCGTGGTCAATTGCGGCCTGCCCGCCAGCGGGCCGGACCTGCGCCTGCTGGCCCGCTCCACGCCGGCCCATTCCACCGCCAGCGTCGCCGACGCGTCCTCTTGCCGATTCCTCACCGCGACCGGGTGGTGGGGCGAGCGCCTGGCGGCCGCGTGGCTGATCCGCCGGCGCGGCGCCGTGGTCCTGCGCGGTCCCGCCGCCGTCGCGTCCGAGCGGGTCGAGGAGGCCGACAGCGTGATGCTCGCCGCCCGGCACGACGGCTACGCCCCGGATTTCGGCATCGTGCACGAGCGGCGCTGGCAGCTGTTCCCCACGAATACCCGGCTCGAAGGCCGGGACGCGTTCCTGCGCCAGGGCAAGGCCCGGGTGCGCGGCCACGACGTGGCGATCCGCTTCCACCTGCATCCCGGCATCGCCGTGCGCGGGGTGCCGGATGGGCTCGAACTGGCCTCCGCGCTGGGCGAGGTCTGGGTGTTCCGGGCGTCGGCCGCGGAGATCGCGATCGAGGAGAGCGTGTACTTTTCCGGCCTGACCGGGCCGCGGCGTACCGACCAGATCGTTCTGTATCTGCGCGTCTCCGATGACGTCGAGGTGCGCTGGAGCTTCGAGCGCCTGGCCTCGGCGCCGATGCGGGGCGCCATCGCGCCCTGAACCGGCCGGCTGGCCCCCCGCACCGGATCCATGCTACCGCGCGCCGAAATCACAAGGTTCGGCAAGCAGCTATGGCGCACGATCAGGTGCGGGTCTCCCGCGCGCTCCTCTCGGTCTCGGACAAGGCCGGCCTCGTCGATTTCGCCCGGGCGCTGCATGCCCGCGGCATTGCGCTGGTCTCGACCGGCGGCACCCATCGCGCCCTTCAGGAGGCCGGCCTGCCGGTCACCGAGGTCGCCGACCTGACCGGCTTCCCCGAGATGATGGACGGGCGGGTGAAGACCCTGCACCCGGCGGTGCATGGCGGCCTCCTCGCCATCCGCGACAACCCCGAGCACCAGGCCGCGCTCGCCGCCCACGGCATCGGGGCCATCGACCTGCTTGTGGTGAACCTCTACCCGTTCGAGGCGACCATCGCGGCCGACAAGCCGGAGGCCGACTGCATCGAGAACATCGACGTCGGCGGCCCGGCGATGATTCGCGCGGCCGCCAAGAACCACGCCGACGTCGCGGTCGTCACCGACGTCTCGGATTACCCCGCGGTGCTGGCGGCGCTGGAGCAGACCGGTGGCGCCATCGGGTCCGAACTGCGCCGGCATCTGGCCCAGAAGGCCTTCGCCCGCACCGCCGCCTACGACGCCGCCATCGCCAACTGGATGGCGGTCCAGTTCGGCACCGAGACGCCCGGCCAGTTCCGCGCCTTCGGGGGCGCGCTGGCGCAGGGCCTGCGCTACGGCGAGAACCCGCACCAGTCGGCCGCCTTCTACCGGGCGCCCGGGAAAGTCCGGGCCGGCGTCGCGACCGCGCGCCAGCTGCAGGGCAAGGAGCTGTCCTACAACAACTTCAACGACACCGATGCCGCCTACGAATGCGTCGCGGAGTTCGATCCGGTCCGCGCCGCCGCGGTGGCGATCATCAAGCACGCGAACCCGTGCGGCGTCTCCGAGGGGGCGAGCCTGCTTGAGGCCTACGAGCGGGCGCTGAGCTGCGACCCGGCCTCGGCCTTCGGCGGCATCGTCGCGCTGAACCGGACGCTCGACGCGGAGTCCGCCCGCCGGATCGTCGAGATCTTCACCGAGGTGATCATCGCGCCGGACGCGACCCCGGAGGCCGCCGCGATCGTGGCCGCCAAGAAGAACCTGCGCCTCCTGCTGGCCGGCAGCCTGCCCGACCCGCGGGCACCGGGCGAGACCGTGCGCACCTTGTCCGGCGGGCTGCTGGTCCAAGGCCGGGACGCGGTCGTGGTCGACGACATGCCGCTCACGGTCGTGACCAAGCGCGCGCCGAGCGAGGCCGAATCGGCCGACCTCCGCTTCGCCTACCGGGTCGCCAAGCACGTGAAATCGAACGCCATCGTGTACGCCAAGGGCGGCGCTACGGTGGGAATCGGGGCGGGCCAGATGTCCCGGGTCGATTCCTCGCGCATCGCCGCCTGGAAGGCCGCCGAGGGTGCCAAGCGCCTGGGGCTCGCCGACAGCCTGGCGGTGGGATCTGTCGTGGCCTCGGACGCCTTTTTCCCGTTCGCTGACGGCCTGCTGGCCGCGGCCGAGGCGGGGGCGACGGCGGTGATCCAGCCGGGCGGCTCCATGCGCGACGCCGAGGTGATCGCGGCCGCCGACGAGGCGGGCTTGGCCATGGTGTTCACCGGCCACCGTCACTTCCGTCACTGACGGCCCCGATCCGGCAGAGATCGCGACGTTCGCGCAAACGACGGAGCGGTGGTTCGCCGCCGCCGCTCCGGGGGCGGTTCGGCGTTAACGCTTTGCGGAGAAACGTGCGCCGCTGCGAAGGCTTGAGACGCGGCGGATGCGCCCGCCGGTAGCTTGCCGACCGATCTATTGGCGCAGCCTCGACCAGCGACAAGCCGGTCTAGCAGAATCGATTTTACAGAACAGAATAATAGATAGCCGAATACGCGGCATTTGACACGATTTGCGTCGGATCTATCCGGGGCTTGATATTTTGGCGCCCGGGCGTCATGAAAAATTTGCCGCTCGACGGAACTTTGTCGTCGGACTACGCGCTCTCTTCATGGATCGCGTGTGCGGTGCCCGTGGCATTGGGCTTCGGAGCCCCCATTTCGGGGATGTTGTTTCAGTGTCCTGCGCTGAACAACCTTGGGCCAGGTGACGCGATGTTACTCGCTGCAGTTCTGTTCGTGATCGGATTGCTGATCGGCTGGGCTTATACCATGCTGGTCATGATCGCGACGTCGTTTCTGATCCTGGTCGGCGCCGTGCTTCTGTTCGCGTTCGGCCCCGGTATCGACCTGCTCCACGTGCTGATCATCCTCGGCTATCTCACCGCGCACCAGTCCGGATACCTGTTCGGAGCCTATTGCAGCGGGTATTTCGACGGTAAACGCAACCGCCAATCGCCGCTACCATAGCCAGACCGGACCGCCGGCGAGGTTGTAGATAAGCGCCCAGACGGCAATCATGGTTGTGTTGGCACCGATAACTGCGACGAGCGGCGGCCTGCGTCCGGCCCTGCGATGTAAGTGCGTCACAGCCTCGTCCACGATCCGTTCCCTCTTGTGTCTCAAAGCGTATCGAAGACGGAAGAGAACCGCTTTTGGTTCCACCAAGACTGATTCTTGATCGGCAACAAGCGGTTGTCAGCATACAACCTGTGTGTTTGTGTCGGCCGACTTCGGAGCTGCCCGTACCATTGGGTGCAAAATAATAATAGCCTTTTCGTGTCCGAATTCGCGGCAATGCCAATCTTGAGGCTGGCCGTCCCTTCTTCATGAGGCGGGATCCTCAATAGGCTGCCGATCAGCCAGTACCGAAGTTGTCGGAGCGGATGCGTGACGAAGCGCACCGGAGGCAGCGGCCCCCGAGCCCGCCCGCGCAGGTCCCACCGCGACCCTGGAAACGAAAACACCCGGACCGCGTCGGCGGCCCGGGTGTCGTCACCTGAGGAGGGTCGTGGGTCGGATCAGGTATCGGCGAAGATGTCGCGATCCTTGGTCTCGGGCACGAAGATCAGCCCGATGACGACCGTCGCGACCGCGATGACGATCGGGTACCAGAGGCCGTAATAGATGTCCCCGGTCTGGGCCACCATGGCGAAGGCGGTGGCCGGCAGCAGGCCGCCGAACCAGCCGTTGCCGATATGGTAGGGCAGGGACATCGAGGTGTAGCGGATCCGGGTCGGGAACAGCTCCACCAGCATGGCGGCGATCGGGCCGTAGACCATCGTCACGAACACCACGAGGATGAACAGCAGGCCGATCACCTGCGCCACCTGGGGCCGGAAGATGTCGAACGGGTTCGCCATCTTGACGATGTCGGCGTCGCCGGCCTTCGGGTAGCCGGCCGCCTGGAGCGCAGCGGTCACGGCCTTGTTGGCCTCCGGCGCGCCGCCCTGCGGATAGGCGATCTCGGTGTCGTTCACCCGAATCGTCGCGGGCTGGCCGGGGGCGCCGGGCGCGGTGGCGTATTTCACCGAGGCCTTCGACAGGAAGTCCCGGGCGAGGTCGCAGGGCGCCGTGAACACCCGGGTGCCGACCGGATTGAACAAGGTCCCGCAGGCGGCCGGGTCGGCCGAGACGGTGACCTTCACGTTCTCGATCGCGGCTTCGAGCTTCGGGTTGGCGGTGGCGGTGATGCCCTTGAAGATCGGGAAGAACGTCGCCGCCGCGATCGCGCAGCCCGCCAGGATGATCACCTTGCGGCCGATCTTGTCCGACAGCCAGCCGAACACCACGAAGAAGCCGGTGCCGAGCAGCAGCGACCACGCGATCAGCAGGTTCGCCGTGTAGCCGTCGACCTTCAGGATCGATTGCAGGAAGAACAGCGCGTAGAACTGGCCCGTGTACCAGACCACTCCCTGGCCGGCGACGAGGCCGAACAGGGCGATGATCGCGAACTTGGCGTTCTTCCACTGGCCGAACGCCTCGGTGAGCGGCGCCTTCGAGGTCTTCCCGTCCTCCTTCATCTTCTGGAAGGCCGGCGATTCGGACAGCTGCAGCCGGATCCAGACCGAGATGCCGAGCAGCAGGACCGAGACCAGGAACGGGATGCGCCAGCCCCACTCGGCAAAGGCCGCCTCGCCGGTGAGGCTCCGGGTCGCCAGGATCACCAGCAGCGACAGGAACAGGCCCAGCGTCGCCGTGGTCTGGATCCAGCTCGTGTAGAAGCCGCGCCGGCCATTGGGGGCGTGCTCGGCCACGTAGGTCGCCGCGCCGCCATACTCGCCGCCGAGCGCGAGGCCCTGGGCCAGCCGCAGGACGATCAGGATGATCGGCGCCGCGATCCCGATGGTGGCGGCGTTGGGCAGGATGCCGACGATGAAGGTCGACAAGCCCATGATCAGGATCGTGATCAGGAAGGTGTATTTGCGCCCGACGAGATCGCCGATCCGGCCGAACACCAGCGCGCCGAACGGCCGGACGATGAAGCCGGCCGCGAAGGCCAGCAGCGCGAAGATGTCCCGGGTCGCCGGCGGGTAGGCCGAGAAGAACTGGGCGCCGATGATCGCGGCGAGCGACCCGTAGAGATAGAAATCATACCACTCGAACACGGTGCCGAGTGAGGAGGCGAAGATCACCCGCTTCTCGGCCGAACTCATCGGCCTCGCGGCGTCCCCCGCCCGTGGGATCGCAGTTGCCCCAGCCATGACCCGGTTTCTCCCTGACGACACGTGCGGCCGATGGCGTCGGCTGCGAATCTACGGACTGCGGGCCCTGCACGGGGCGCAGATCACGTATGCGTGACTGTAAGGAACCTGTTGGTCAATCCGCAATCTGGCGGTGGGGCCGGTCATCAACATGGCGGCTTGCGGTGGGTGCGATCCGCCGCTCCGGCGCCGGCCCGGGCGCTCGAACGACGAAGGGCGCGGCTCGCGCCGCGCCCTCCGATCCGTCCGCGTCGGCTCGGCTCAGTGAGCGTGCGCGCCCACCGCTCCGATGCCGGTCTCGGAGCGCACGAACTGCGCCTCGAAGGCGGCGCGCTCGCGCTGGGCCTTGCGGGACCGGTCGAGGCTCGACACGGCCCAGATCGTGAAGAAGGCCAGCGGCATCGAGAACAAGGCCGGGTTGTCGTAGGGGAAGATCGGTGCGGCGTTCCCGAACGTCACCACCCAGACCGCCTTGGACAGCACGACCATCCCGACCGCCGAGATCAGCCCGACGAGGCCACCCGCGAGCGCCCCCCAGGTGGTCGTGCCGCGCCACAGGATCGACATGGCGAGCACCGGGAAGTTGCAGCTCGCCGCCACCGCGAAGGCCAGCCCGACCATGAAGGCGACGTTCTGGTTCTCGAACACGTAGCCGAGATAGATCGCCACGATCCCGATCACCACGGCCGAGAGCTTCGACAGGTTGACCTCGTGCTTCTCGGTGGTGCGCCCGCGGGCGATCACCTGGGCGTAGAGGTCGTGGCTGACCGCGGAGGCGCCAGCCAGCGTCAGGCCCGCCACCACCGCCAGGATGGTCGCGAAGGCCACCGCCGAGATGAAGCCCAGGAAGTACGGGCCGCCCACCGCGTTGGCGAGGTTGACGGCGACCATGTTGGTGCCGCCGATCATGTCCTTCAGCTTGTCGAAGGTGCCCGCCGCGCCGAGCTTGAAGTAGCTCGGGTCCGACATCAGCAGGGCGATGCCGCCGAAGCCGATGATGAACGTCAGGATGTAGAAGTAGCCGATCAGGCCGGTGGCGTAGAACACCGACTTGCGTGCGGCCTGAGCGTCCGCGACCGTGAAGAAGCGCATCAGGATGTGCGGCAGGCCGGCGGTGCCGAACATCAGGCCGACGCCGAGCGAGATCGCCTCGATCGGGTTCGAGACCAGGCCGCCGGGCGCCATGATGGCGTCGCCCTTCGGGTGGACCTGAACCGAGCTGGCGAACAGCGCCTCCGGGTTGAAGCCGTATTTCAGCAGCACCGCGCCGGCCATGAAGGTCGCGCCGCCGAGCAGCAGGCAGGCCTTGATCACCTGGACCCAGGTGGTGGCCTTCATGCCGCCGAAGGCGACGTAGACGATCATCAGCACGCCGACGATGATCACCGCGTAGAGGTAGGGCAGGCCGAACAGCAGCTGGATCAGCTTCCCGGCGCCGACCATCTGGGCGATCAGGTAGAAGGCCACCACCACCAGGGTGCCCACCGCCGAGATGATGCGGATCGCGGTCTGGTCCAGGCGGAAGCTCGCGACGTCGGCGAAGGTGAACTTGCCGAGGTTGCGCAGGCGCTCGGCGATCAGGAACAGCACGATCGGCCAGCCGACCAGGAAGCCGGTGGAGTAGATCAGCCCGTCGAAGCCCGATGTGTAGACCAGGCCCGAGATGCCCAGGAACGAGGCGGCCGACATGTAGTCGCCGGCGATCGCCAGGGCGTTGGTGCCGGCCGAGATGCCGCCGCCCGCGGCGTAGAAGTCGGCGGCCGACTTGGTGCCCTTGGCGGCCTTGTAGGTGATGCCCAGCGTCAGCAGGACGAAGAACAGGAACATGCCGATGGCCGGCCAGTTCGTGGCCGATTGCGAGACGGCGCCGAGGTCAGGCCCGGCCGCATAGGCCGCGCAGGCCGTGATCGTGGCCAGCGTGAGGCCGAGGAGTATGCGGTTCATCGGCCGACTTTCCGCTTCAGTGCGTCGCTCAGCGCGTCGAAGCGCGTGTTGGCCCGGGCCACGTAGATGCCGGTGAGCGCGAAGGCGAACAGGATCACGAACACGCCCATGAACAGCCCGAGCGAGGCGGTGCCGCCGCCGACCTTCACGGCGAGCAGCGACTTGTCGAAGGCGATCAGGCCGATGAAGCCGAAATAGACCACCAGCATCAGGATCGTCAGGATCCAGCCGAACCGGGTGCGCTCGGTGACGAGCTGCTTGAATTCCGGGGTCCGGACGATCCGGTCGATCTGCGGATCGACCGTCGCGGCGGGCTTGCGGGTTGATGGGGGCGCCGTGCCCCCGCGAAGGCCGAGTGTCGAGCCGCTCATGGCGTATTCCTCCCGCGAGGGCGCTTCGGCCCTCCGGTTCCTCTTGAGACCAAGGTTCGTGATTTGTGTTGGGAACGGGCGCCGGACCGGCACCCGCCTCGTCGTTCCTGCGCGGTCCGGCCGATCAGGGCCGGTTCTGCCGGTTCTCGATCAGATCCTCGACCACGGCAGGTTCGGCCAGGGTCGAGGTATCGCCCAGCGAGCCGAAATCGTCCTCGGCGATCTTGCGCAGGATGCGGCGCATGATCTTGCCGGAGCGGGTCTTGGGCAGGCCGGGGGCGAACTGGATCAGGTCCGGCGAGGCGATCGGCCCGATATCCTTGCGGACCCAGGTCACGAGCTCCTTGCGCAGGGCGTCGTCGCCTTCCTCGCCGTCGTTGAGGGTGACGTAGGCGTAGATGCCCTGGCCCTTGACATTGTGCGGGTAGCCGACCACCGCCGCCTCGGCGACCTTGGGGTGGGCGACCAGCGAGGATTCGACCTCCGCGGTGCCCATCCGGTGGCCCGAGACGTTGATCACGTCGTCGACCCGGCCGGTGATCCAGTAATAGCCGTCCGCGTCCCGGCGGGCGCCGTCGCCGGTGAAGTACTTGCCCGGATAGGTCGAGAAGTAGGTCTGCTCGAACCGCTCATGGTCGCCGTAGACCGTGCGCATCTGGCCGGGCCAGGAATCCGCGATGCAGAGGTTGCCCTCGCACGGGCCCTGCAGAACCTTGCCCTCGGCATCGACCATCTCGGGCTTCACGCCGAAGAACGGCCTTGTCGCCGACCCCGGCTTCAGGGCTGTGGCGCCCGGGAGCGGGGTGATCAGGATACCGCCGGTCTCGGTCTGCCACCACGTGTCGACGATGGAGCAGCGCCGATCGCCGACGACATTGTAGTACCATTCCCAGGCTTCCGGGTTGATCGGCTCGCCGACCGAGCCGAGCACCCGCAGCGAGGCCCGCGAGGTCTTCTTCACCGGACCTTCGCCGCCGCCCATCAGCGAGCGGATCGCGGTCGGCGCGGTGTAGAAGATGTTGACCTTGTGCTTGTCGACCACCTCCCAGAACCGGGAGGTCGACGGGTAGGTCGGGATGCCCTCGAACATCAGCGTGGTCGCGCCGTTGGCGAGGGGCCCGTACACGATGTAGCTGTGGCCCGTGACCCAGCCGACATCGGCCGTGCACCAGTACACGTCGCCCTCGCGGTAATCGAAGACGTATTGGTGGGTCATCGAGGCGTAGACCAGGTAGCCGCCGGTGGTGTGCACCACGCCCTTCGGCTGGCCGGTCGAGCCCGACGTGTAGAGGATGAACAGCGGGTGCTCGGCCTCCACCGGCTCGGCCGGGCAATGGTCGGTCACCTGCTCGGCGGCCTCGTCGTAGTAGACGTCGCGGCCCGCTTCCATGGCAATGCTGCCGCCGGTGCGGCGCACGACGATCACGTGCTCGACCAGATCGGTGCCGATCCGCTTGATCGCCTCGTCGACATTGGCCTTCAGCGGCACCTTGCGGCCGCCGCGCAGGCCCTCGTCGGCGGTGATCACCACCTTGGAGGTGCAGCCCTGGATGCGCGATGCCAGCGAATCCGGTGAGAAGCCGCCGAACACGATGGCGTGGATCGCGCCGAGCCGCGCGCAGGCCAGCATCGCGTAGGCGGCCTCGGGGATCATCGGCATGTAGAGGGTGACGCGGTCGCCCTTGCCGACGCCGCGGTTGCGCAGGACGTTGGCCATCCGGCAGACCTGCGCGTGCAGCTCCCGGTAGGTGATGTGCTTGGATTCGTCCGGGTTGTCGCCTTCCCAGATGATCGCGGTCTGGTCGCCGCGGGTCTCCAGGTGCCGGTCGATGCAATTGTAGGCGACGTTGGTCTTGCCGTCCTCGAACCACTTGATCGAGATCTTGCCGGGCTCGAAGCTCGTGTCCTTCACCCTGGTGAAGGGCGTCATCCAATCGATGCGCTTGCCGTGCTCGGCCCAGAAGGCGTCCGGATCGGCGACCGACGCCTCGTACAGCGCGCGATATTGGGCGTCGTCGACGTGAGCACCCTCACGCCACGCAGCCTGCACCTCGACGACCTTGCCTTCCATGGCGTTCCATCCCTGTTTGGTGCCCGATCGTATCGCGGCGTCGGCCGCGCAGCCAGGACTTCCAAAGTAACGTAGCCTACATCGTGCGATGTCGGTATCGTCGCCAAGCCGCTTTCCCCGCCGACAAAGACGCGGAAATAAGTTGGGCGCAATTTAAGGCTTGAGTGAAGGTCGGCCGATGCGCTGTCAAGCGGAGCTTGGCGGCATGCACGTCAGCCGCGGCCGGGTGTTTCCGAATACTTCGCGGAAACGGTCAGGTGAGTGCGCCGAGGGGGGCGAACTCACCCGTTCGCCGCCCGCCGCGTCGGCATGATGATCTCCACCAGCGTGCCGTCCTCCGGCCGCGCCGAGAGCTTGAGACGGCCGCCATTGGCCTCGACCAGGGCACGGGGCAGGGCGAGGCCGTCCTCGACATCGCCGGCCGATCCGGCGGCGGGCACCGTTGCCCCGGCGCCGGTATCCCGCACCCGCAGGGCGATCGCCGCGCTCTCGGTCGAGCCGGTGGAGACGATCACCTGTCCGCCCGCAACCGAGCGCCGGATCGCGTGCTCGATCACGAGGCAGGCCGCCCGGCTGACCGAGCGCTCGTCGGCCTCCAGGTCGTCGAGGTCGGTGGAGAAGCTGGTGCGCACCACGATCCGGCCGCGGGCGGCCTCGCTCTGGAGCCGCGCGACGCAGCCGGCCACCACGTCGTTCAGCGCGATGCGGCGCGGATCGAGCCGCAGGGCACCGGCCTCGACGGTGGCGAGGTCGAGGAGTTCGCCGACGCGCTCCAGCATCAGCTCGCCCGATGTCCGGATCTGGGCGAGGCAACCGCGATAGCGCACGTCCCCGAGGGGGCCGAACGGCTCCTTCAGCATCGCGTCCGCCAGCTCGATCATCCCGGTCAACGGACCCCGGAAGGCCCGATCCAGGCGCGCCAGCGCCGAGTCGAGGCCGCCGCCGGAGGCCGCGGTCGGCCCCTCGGCGCTCGGCTCAATCTGGGCGGCAAGGGGCGGCGCGGCGTTCAGGACGGCGACCCGGCGCCCGTCGACCCGGGCGGGCGAGACGCCGAGCGTCAGCGCCCGTCCGGCCACAGAGACCGAGCCCGGGCTTCCGGCCGCACCGCGCAGGACGTCGGCCACGGCCAGCACGCTCCCCCGATCGAACAGCGCGACGAAGCTGCCGCCGACGATCTCGCGGGGATCGCACCCGAACAGCTCGGCGGCCGCCCGGTTCAGCGCCACGATCCGGCCGGCGGCGTCGAGGGTCAGGACGCCCGCCTCCAGCGCGTCGAGGGCGGCTTCCGCGGCGGCGGTGCGTTCGGCTTGCGCGGCGCGCGCGAGCCGCTCGGCCGTGAGCGCGCCGGCCGGGTCGGCCTCGTCGAGGGGGCGCAGGACCAGGCAGGTCGCCGGCCGGCCTTCCCAGGTGCAGGCGCCGCCCATCACTTCGACCGGCCGGCTGCTGCCGTCGGCCGCCGCGACGGCCGTCCGCCGCGCGGCCGGCTCCGGACCGTCCGGCTGGGGCACCCCACGGAACAGCCGCTCGAGGCCGGCCGTCGTGAGTGCCGGAACGTCGGCGTAGCCGGTCAGCGCAAGGGCGGCCTGATTCGCCGCCAGGATCGCGCCGTCGCGATGCACCAGCGTCGGCAGCGGCAGTCCGGCCAGGAAATCGGGATCGCGCGAGACCGCGGATTCGCGGGCCTCCGGGCCGTCGGCGAGGGAGCCAGGAATGGAATCGGCAAGAGAACCGGCAAGAAAGCCGGCATGCGGGCCGGGGAACGGCATGACCGCGCCGCCCCGGGGTGCCGGGATGTCGGTCTCCGCGTCGTCGCCGGCGTAACGGGCTCCGAGCGCCCGCGCGATCTCCCGGAAGGCGGCGTGCTCGTCGGTCGAGAGCGGCGGCGGCTCGACGACGGTTGCGGCAGGGGAAGGCGGCTCGGAGAACGGCTCGGAGGGCGCGGGAGCGGCGTCGGCCGGCGTCTCGGTCGGCTCCTCAGCCGCCTCCGGTTGCCTCTCCACGCTGGTGATCGCGGGCTTCGGCTCGGCCGGGATCGGGGCGGGAAGCTCGGCCGGCGGGACAGCCTCGGCTGCCGCCGGCTCGACGCTCGCGGGTTCCGGCGCGGTCGGCACCGGTACGGACAAGGCGGAGGCATCGGGCGCCGGCACCGGCTCGGGCGACCGCTCGGGAGCCGCGGCCGGCGCGATCGGGGCCGTGGCCGCCTTCGAACCCAGCGCTGCCGGCACGCTGCGCACCAGCCCGAACCCGCCGAAGCCGGAGAACGCCGCATCCCCCCGCCCCAGTGGTGCGCCGGACAGCTCCACCTGGAACGGGCCGTCGCCGAGATCCAGGCAGGCCGGCTCGGCGCGGAAGGTCATGCGTTCGGCAAGCGCCGCGAACATCCCGTCGGCGCCGGTGATCCGGCCGGTCCCGGCGAGCTCCTGCCAGCGCTGGCCGATGAGGCCGGTGAGGCCCTCGGACCCGGTCAGCGTCGTCAGCGCCCCGGAGGCATCGCTGCGCCACAGGAAGCGGTCCCCCGTGTTCAGGGCCGGCGCCTCGACCGGGACGGCGGCGGGCGCCGGTTCGCTCGCGGGTGCCTCCGGCTGCCGCGCCGCCGGGACACCGTGTCGTGGACGCGGCAGCTTCACCGGGGCTGTCGGAATCACCAGGAAGACCGGCCGGCCGTCGTCACGGGTCCCGCGGACGACCTGGCAGAGCGTTGGCGGGGCGATCCGCCTCGCGTCGAGGGCGAGGCGCGCGAGCCGGGGCGCGGTGTCGTGCGGGTTGGCCCGGGCGACATGACCGGCGAGGGTCGCGCGGTCGGCCTGCCCGAGTGCCGCGCAGAGGGCCTGTCCCGCCGGCGAGGCGAGCAGGATCCGCCCGTCGACCGGGTCGATCACGAAATGAAGGCCGTCTCGGTCGGCCAGCGCGGCGGCCAGGCTGGGCAGGCGCGCCCAGGCCGCGAACGCAGCGACGAGGTCGGCCTCGGCTGCTCCAGCGGTCGATGTCTGTCTCGTCTGCAAAGCCCGCGACCCCGAACCCACGCCCGATCCCTCGTCCCCCGGCCCGCTTTGCCCGAGAAACACGCCCAACCGTACCCCTATTGTAAAGCCACCTGGGTTGCGACGCTGGACTCTTGCGCCGAGCGTCACACGTTTACGTCATGTCAACCTTAATGATGACGGCGCAGGTGGCATATGGCGGCGAATCAGTTATTGTGCAGTGCACAAGGCGCCATCAACAGCCGAATTGAGAGGAGACGTCCATGAGCAACCCCCCGAATTACGAAGTCCCGACCGAGATGCGCGACTTCGCCGAGAAGAGCGTCGATCAGGCCCGCAAGGCGTTCGATAGCTTCATCGGCGCGGCCCGCCGCACCGCCGACACCGTTCAGGGTTCGGCCGAGGTCGCCCGCACCAATGCGCAGGACGTCTCGTCCCGCGGCTTCGAATATGCCGAGCAGAACGTGAACGCCGCGTTCGACTTGGCGCAGAAGCTGGTCCGCTCGCGCGACGTGCAGGAGGCCATGCAGCATCAGGCCGAGTTCGTGCGTAGCCAATTCGCCGCCATCCAGGCGCAGGCGAAGGAGTTCAGCGGCATCGCTCAGAGTGCGATGCAGCAGGGCGCCGAGCGGGCCAAGACGGCGATGCAGCAGAGCGCCGACGAGACCCGCAAGGCCATGGAGCAGGGCCAGGATGCCGTCCGGCAGACGACCCAGAACGCCCAGGACGCCGCCGACCGCTCGTCGCACTGACGCCGTCCGCGCTTTGAACTGTCTCTGCGGCCCGCTTCCGGTTTCCCGGAGGCGGGCCGTCTCGTTTTCGCCGGTATTGCCATCGAGAGCCGCCGGAGCAGGAACGATGCGCCTGCGTCGCGCGAAAGGATCACGGATGCGCCTCACCTCACACGGCCGATCCGGGCTGCGGGCCCCGTTCCGGCTGACCCTCGCCGCCTTGGCGTTCGCCGCCGCGCTTCCGGGCTCCGTCGCCCAGGCTCAGTACGGCGGTGGCTATGGTGCGCCGCCGCCGGGTTACGACGATCCGGCCGACGAGGGCCCCTATCGCCCCGCCCCGCGCCGCCGTGAGCGCCAGCCGGTCGGCTACAATTGCGATGCCATTCAGCAGGGCCTCACCGGGCCGAAGCCGTTCGCATGCCCGCTTCCGGGTCCGCGCCCCCTCGGGGTCCGCTGCTTCTGCGACCTCCCGATCGCCTCGTTCAGCCCGCCGCAGACCGCGGTCGGCCGCGTGGTCCCCTGAGAGGACGCGGGTTTTCAAGCCCAACAGGATCGCCGCTGCGCCTCCACCCAAATGTCTCCGGGGCCTGGAATTCGCGCATGAAGCGCGAGTCTCCTCTCCCACGCGAACTGTCGGATTCACACCTCGGGGACCGCAGAAGGCACGGGCGACACCGCGACTCTCCCTCCCCCCTCTGCGGGGGAGGGGGCAACGCGCGCCCTTCACGAGCCGATGCGCGAAAAACCTGGCACTTCCGCAGGCAGATTCCACCCGCATCGGGTCATGCGTGACTCTGCAATGTCCTGTCGCGCGGATCGGCGCGTTCCATCAAAACGCCGTCCGTCGCCCCTGTCATAAGCCGGCTTTCGTTCGCCGCCCACGCACATCCCACCTTGCGTAATCCGAAGCCCGCCACCTACAAGTTGGGCAAGGGAAACGTCGCCCTAACCGGGTGACGACGGGACGGCGCGGGCCGCGTGGCACCGCCCCGCAGGGAGAGAGACGCGTGACACTCGCTCGGTACGGCGCAGCCTTGGCGCTGCTCTGCGGACTCGGCTCGCTGTCGCCGGCGCGGGCCGCCGAATGCGCCAATCGCGGCCAGCTCGACGACACCTATTGCGACACGAACCAGGATCTGGTCGCCGACATCCCGGCCAAGACCCGCGATCCGAGCGTCATCGTGTTCGCCTATACGCCGGTGGAAGACCCGGCGGTCTACGAGAACGCGTTCAAGCCGTTCACCGCCCACCTGTCGCAATGCACCGGCAAGCGCGTCGTCTACTATCCGGTCCAGTCGAACTCGGCCGAGATCGAGGCGATGCGCTCGGGGCGGCTGACGGTGGCGGGCTTCTCCACCGGGCCGCTGGGCTTTGCCGTGAACATGGCGGGCGCGGTGCCGTTCGCCGCCAAGGGGACCGAGAAGGGGGCCGAGGGCTACAATCTGATCGTCGTCGTCAAGGCGAGCAGCCCGTACAAGACCCTGGCCGACCTCAAGGGCAAGCGCGTCGCCCACACTGCCCCGTCGTCGAATTCCGGAAACCTCGCCCCGAAGGCGCTGTTCCCCGAGCAGGGCCTCAAGCCCGGCGAGGATTACAAGATCGTCTATTCGGGCGGTCACGATAAGTCCGCGCTCGGCGTCGGCACCGGCGATTACGACGCCGCGCCCGTGGCCTCCGACGTGTTCAACCGGATGGTCGCCCGCGGCACGATCAAGGGCGACGATTACCGCGTGATCTACACCAGCGAGAAGTTTCCGAGTTCCGGCTTCGCCTACGCGCACGATCTCAAGCCGGAACTCGCCGAGAAGCTGAAGCAATGCTTCTACGACTTCCGCTTCCCGCCCGACATGGTGAAGGATTTCGAGGGCGATGACCGGTTCGCGCCGATCACCTACCTCAAGGACTGGGCCATCGTGCGCAAGGTCGCGGAGGAGTCGGGCACGCCCTACAACAAGGCGGCCTACGAGCGCGAGGCCGCCCGCGAGGCCGAGGCCGCGCGCAAGAAGGCCGAAGGCGCGCCCAAGCCGTGACCGCGTCCGCTGCGCTGCGCGCGCCCGGGACCGAGGTGCGGGCGGAGGATCCGCGCGCCCTGGTGATCCGCGGGCTCGTCAAGGAATACCGGGCCGGGCAGCCGGTCCTGCGGGGCATCGACCTGGTGGTGCCGGGCACGGGCCTCACCGCCATCATCGGGCCGTCCGGCACCGGCAAGAGCACGCTGATCCGGTGCATCAACCGATTGGTGCAGCCCACCGCGGGCGAGATCCTGTTCCGCGGCGAGGATCTGGCTAAGCTGTCCGGCCGCCCCCTGCGCCGGGCGCGACGGCGGATCGGCATGGTGTTCCAGGAATACAACCTGGTCGAGCGCCTCTCCGTGATGGAGAACCTGCTGTGCGGGCGCCTCGGCTACGTGCCGGTCTGGCGGGCGTGGCTGCGCCGGTTCCCCGAGGCCGATATCCAGCGCGCCTTCGATCTCCTCGAGTCCGTCGGGCTCTCCGGCTTCGCCACGCGCCGGGCCGACGCCCTGTCGGGCGGCCAGCGCCAGCGGGTCGGCATCGCACGGGCGATCATGCAGGAGCCCGAGATCGTGCTGGCCGACGAGCCGACCTCGTCGCTCGACCCCAAGAGCTCGGTGGAGATCATGGAGATCCTGTCCCGGCTCGCGGCCGAGCGCGGGGTGCCGGTGGTGGTCAACATCCACAACGTGGCGTTGGCCCAGCGCTTCGCCACGCGGATCGTCGGCATGTCGGGCGGGCACGTCGTCTATGACGGGCCGCCCGATCGCCTGAGCGAGCGCGACCTGCGCGGCATCTACGGCGGCGAGAACTGGCTCGAATGAGCGCCGTCCCCCAACCGGCCGACCGGAGCGCGGCCGCCCGCGTCGCGTTCCGCCCCAACTGGACCGCCCGGGCCGGCTGGCTGCTGCTTGCGGCCTACGCGGTGTATGCCGCCAGCCAGCTCGGCTTTGCGCCCGAGCGCTTCGCCACCGGGCTCACCCACGGCCGGCAGTTCCTGGCCCGGATGTTCCCGCCGAACTTCTCCCGGTGGGAGCTGATCCAGTCCGGCATCGTCGAGAGCGTGCAGATCGCCGTGATCGCCACCGTGATCGGGATCGTGATCGCCCTGCCGATCGGCTTCCTGGCCGCCCGCAATCTGATGCCGGCCTGGGTCACGTGGCCGACCCGGGCGCTGATCGCCCTGTGCCGGTCGTTCCACCCGATCATCGTGGCGATCCTGTTCGTGAAGGCGATCGGCTTCGGGGCGCTGGCCGGCGTGATGGCGCTGATCGTCGCGTCCGTCGGCTTCATCGCCAAGCTGTTCGCCGAGGCGATCGAGGAGATCTCCCTGAAGCAGGTCGAGGCGGTGCGGGCGACCGGCGCCGGCTTCCTGTCGACGCTGATCATGGGCGTGCAGCCGCAGGTGTTGCCGCGCTTCATCGGCTTCGCGACCTACCAGCTCGATTCCAACCTGCGGAACTCGACCATGGTCGGGATCGTCGGCGGCGGCGGCATCGGAGCGACCCTGTTCACCGCCTACCAGCGCTTCGACTACGACGTGGTGCTGGCGATCCTGATCGTCATCGTGGCGCTGATCATGGTGGCCGAGATCGTCTCGGGCTGGGCCCGGAAGGTGTTCCAGTGAGCGCCGGCACGGCCTTGGCGGCCCCCCCGCGGCGCTGGCAGCGCTTCTCGCCGTGGAAGCGCGTGGCACGGCTCGCCTTCACGCTGTTCGCCGTCGCCGCCTTCGTGGCGAGCCTGCGCACGATCGAGGTGATCCCGGAGTTCCTCTACGACGCCCCCGACCAGATGGCCGACCTGTTCGGCCGGATGTGGCCGATGGATGCCGGCTATATCGGGCCGACGCTGCGCGCGCTGGTGGAGACCCTGCACATCGCCACGCTGGGCACGCTGATCGCCATCGTGATCGCGGTGCCGATCGGGCTGCTCGCCGCCCGCAACATCACCCCCAGCCTCCCCCTGAACCTGTTCGCCAAGTTCGTGTTCGTGACCTCCCGGTCTGTGAATTCCCTGGTCTGGGCGCTGCTGTTCGTGGCGGTGTTCGGCCCGGGACCGCTCGCCGGAACGCTGGCGATCGCGCTGCGCTCGGTGGGCTTCACCGGCAAGCTCCTGGCCGAGGCGCTTGAGGAATCGAACCGCGGCTCGATCGAGGCCCTGCAGGCTGCGGGCGCCGGGCGGCGGGCCACGCTGCTGATGGGCTACTGGCCGCAGGTGAAGCCGGCCTTCTGGTCGATCGCGCTGTTCCGGTGGGACATCAACATCCGCGAATCCGCCGTCCTCGGCCTGGTCGGGGCAGGCGGCATCGGGGTCGCGCTCGATACGGCGCTGAATCTGCTCTACTGGGATCAGGTCGCCGTGGTGCTGGCCGCAATTTTCGCGGTGGTGATCGTGGCCGAGATCGTCGTCACCACGGTGCGGGCAAAGGTTCTCTAGCCTTCATCGAGATGTGGTGAACGCGGGATAAGGCGCGTTCTCAGTCCGGGCTTCGCATCGGAGAACCGGAACGATCGGTGCGATGCATGGACGGGGCGCCGATCCGGACTCCACGGGCGGAACCTGTCGAAGCCCACGATCGCCGTGTTCGCCTGACGCCGCCGTTCCGATACACGCGCGGCACGCGGCATTATCAAAAGTTGTAAAATGGCGGCGCAATACGCGCGCAGTCGCGATCAGGCGCCGCAAATTTTTAATCCCCACCGGTGCGTGCGCGCCGGCACGTCACGATGGCGTTGGCGTCCCCATATCAGTCTCAAGCAAGAGGAAGCGGGTTCGACCAATCGAACCGTACTTGTAAGAGCGTGAGTTTATTTATGAAGACCCGTATCGCCGCCGCCGTCACCGCCCTTCTCCTTGGCGTTGCCCCGGTTTCGTCTGCCATGGCCGATAACGGTGCCCGCTGGACCGGCTTTGCGCCCTACGACGTCGAAGCCACGCATTCGCTCGGCCTCGGCGTCCACGACAACCCCTACTACGAGGGCTGTCCGATGAGCTCGGCGGCCGAGGGCAACGCCAACCAGCAGACGCGTCCCGTGAAGCAGTACGGCCAGACCGCCGGTGGAAACCGCTGCTGATCGGTCGCGGGACCCGTCCCCCGCCCGGGATCGGAACAGCGTGATGGGTGCGACCCCGGCGTAAGCGGCGCGCCTCGCACCCCAAACCTCTCGCGCTTGGGAGAGGGAGCCCGTCGCAGCCGCCATGAGCGATGGCGGCCTCTTGATGGAAGACTTCGCCATCAACCCGAAGGGCATTGAGGAGCCGTCGCGCCATGACACGCACGAGCCTGAAGCGAGCCGGACTGATCCTCGGCCTGATCGCGTCGCCGGCGTGCCTCGATGCGGCGCCGACAGGTGCTCGGCAACGAAAAAGCCGGCCGGTCACGACGGTGACCGGCCGGCTTCATGCCTAGAAAGCTCTGTGCGCCCGGATCACCTCACCCTCAGCCTCACGATGAGGCGGGTACCGAAGATCCGGATCCGTCGTCAGCTCAGTTCAGCACGACGACCTTGGCGCCGACCTTCACACGCTCGTACAGATCGGTGACGTCGTCGTTGGTCATCCGGATGCAGCCCGAAGACACCGCCTGGCCGATCGTGTCCGGCTCGTTGGAGCCGTGGATGCGGTATTCGGTGCTGCCGATATACATGGCGCGGGCGCCGAGCGGATTCTCGATGCCGCCGGCCATGTAGCGCGGCAGGTCGGGGCGGCGGGCGATCATGGCCTTCGGGGGCGTCCAGGACGGCCACTCGCGCTTGGCGGTGACCTTGTTGACGCCGCTCCAGCTGAAGCCCGGCCGGCCGACGCCGACGCCGTAGCGGATCGCCTCGCCGTTACCCATCACGTAGTACAGGCGGCGCTCGGCGGTGGAGACCACGATCGTGCCCGGCGCGTAGGGGGCGTTGAACGCCACGATCTCGCGGGGGATCGGCTGGACCTGCGCCTGCGGCGCGTCCTGCACGCCCTGGCCGTAGCCCGGGGTGCCCTGGTACCCGTACTGGCCCGGATCCGAGTAATACTCCTCGGCGCCGTTGGTGCCGAAGGGATCGTAGGCCGGGGCGGCCAGCGCCGGCGCGGCGGACAGAACAGTTGCGGCAAGGAGCGCCGCGAGGGCGGTGGCCGAGGTCTTCATGGTGTGCCTGCCTGTGCGATAACCTTTGCTATTACAAGCGTGAGCATAGGTTGGCAGTTCCACCCGCCGAAGAAGATTTTCGCTGACGTTGGAATACGTAAGCGGGTTCGCGCGTGCCGCGCGCCACACTCTGCGCTCTGCATCGCCCCGCTCCGAACATCAGTAACCATCGTTCGTGATCACCGACGCGTCACGCGACCTCGTCGGTGTGGACGTCGAAGCGCGCCAGGTGGGCGTAGCCGAAATTGGTCGAGATCGCGCAGTCGGTGGCATCGCGGCCCCGGGCCATGACGATGCGGCCGATCCGCTGGCGATTGTGCCTCGCGTCGAACGTGTACCAGCGCGGGCCGTCGGGTCCCTGGAGGTAGACCTCGAACCAGGCGGAGAAATCCATCGGCGCCGGGTCCTTCGGCACGCCGATGTCGCCGAGGTAGCCGGTGGCGTAGCGGGCCGGGATGTTCATGCACCGGCAGAACGCCACCGCGAGATGCGCGAAGTCGCGGCAGACGCCCTCGCGCTGCATGAAGCCGTCATGGGCGGTGCGGGTCGCGTCGGCGCGCTGGTAGTCGAACCGGATGCGCTCGTGCGTGTAGGCGACGATCGCCTGCACCCGGGCCCAGCCCTCGGGCGTGTTGCCGAACAGCGACCAGGCCGTCTGGGAGAGCTTGTCGGTGTCGCAGTAGCGGGAGCCCAGCAGGAAGACCATCACGTCGTCCGGCAGGTCCTGGACCGGGATCTGCTGGGCCTCCGGGACGTAGGCGTCGAGGAGCCCGGAATCCTGGATCGTGAAGTCGGCCGAGATCGTCATCAGGCCGGGCGGCGCGACGATGCGATGGCAGACGTTGTCGTACACGTCCCGGTACGTATGCGACGGGACCCACGGATCGAACCGGATCTCCTGCGGGGTCAGCAGGTCGGGCATCCGGGAGGGATGGACGCTGAGCATCAGGACCATGGGCGTGGGCTGGGTCAGGCTGAAGCCGATATCGTAACCCGTCCTGATCTTCATCGCGGCCACCTGCTGTCCTCTCGCCCCGGCGGGTCGCCCCGCATGTTCCATCCGGATCCGCGGGCTCAACGCGCCACGATCGGCGGATGAGCTTCAAATCCTGGTGTTCGTGCCTCGTCGTCAGGCAATTCGACCACATCGACGTCCACCCGCATGCCGAGATCGTCGCTGGCGAGCCCGAAGAACGAGCCGTGCAGCGGCACGGCCTGCGCCGGATCGCGCGCCACCGCCACGCGGATCAGGTCGCGGTTGCCGACGATCCCGTTGGTCGGGTCGAACTCGATCCAGCCGGCGCCCGGCAGGTAGACCTGCAGCCATGCATGGGTCGAGCCGCCGCCGACATGGCGGGCGCGGTCGTTGCGCGGGTTATACAGGTATCCGGAGACGAACCGGGCGGCCATGCCGAGCGCCCGGACCGCCTCCATCATCAGCACCGCGAAGTCCCGGCACGAGCCGCGCTTGCTGCGCAGGGTCGTCAGCGGCTCCTGCACGCCCTTCTCGGAGCGGGCGAGGTAGGTGAAGTTCGCCCGCACGCTCCGGGTCATGTCGGCGAGCAGCTCTTGGGTCGGGATCCGGCCGTCGGCCGGGATGAAGCTGCGCGCCCAGGCATCGACCTCGTGGCGCGGATCGGGCCATTGCCGCTCGATCGACCGGGACAGGTCGGGCATGTCCTCGACCCCGTACCCGAACGGGTAATGGGTGGCGTGGGGCGCCAGCGGGAAGACCGGGGCGTGCTCGGGGGTGTGGTCGAGGGTGATCCCGCACACGAAGGTCAGGGTCTCGGCCCGGCCCCCGAAGGTCGCCACCGCGACGCAATTGCCGAACACGTCGAACATCCAGCGCAGGGCCGTGGGCTCGGGTGTGATCTCGAGTGAGGCCTCGATCAGGCGCTGGTCGTAGCTGTCCCGGGGCCGGAACATGATCCGGTGCTCGCCGAAGGCGACCGGGCGCCGGTACCGGTAGACCGTGCGGTGACGGACGGACAGGATCGGCAAACTGGAGGCTCCTCGCGCCGATACGTCGACCGTCAATGCAAGGGCCGGGCCTGTCGCCGTCTCAGGTGACCGGCGGTGCCGGATCCGTGGTCGCCCGCTCGGCCTCCACCAGCACGTCGAAGGGGCGCCAGGGCTTTGCGATGAACACCGCTTCGCTCGGCAGGTCCGGCCGGCGGGCGCCCTGGCCGGTGGTGACCACCAGGCGGGCCCGGGGCCACAGGGTCGCCACCGCGCGGGCGAGCTGAAGACCGGTCATGGCGCCCGCGAGCTGGATGTCGGCGAAGACCAGGGCGACGTCGCCGCCGCGGGCCTGGAGCACGACCAGGGCGGCCTCGGCGCTGTCGCAGCCGACGACCTCGAGCTCGGTCTCCTCCAGCAGAGTCTCCGCCAGCGCGCGCAGCTGCGGGTCGTCCTCGACCACCAGCGCCAGGCGCGGGCTCGCCGCCTCGGCGGCCTGCGGGCTCGGCGTCGGAGCGACGGACGGCTCGACCTCGGCCTGCCGCACCCGGCGCACCAGGGCGGCAAGGTGTTCCGGCACGCCCTCCGACATGAGGTCGTCGTAGATCGACGCCAGCGTCTGCCCGATCTGGTCGAGCGGCATGCTGCTCGGCGAGAGCGTATCGGTGAGCGGCGCGGCCGTGCCCGTCAGAGGCTTTCTCAAGAACTTCCCCCGAAGTCTCCGTGTCACGCCGCAGGTGAGCGCGGCGCTTGTGGACGAACGTCGACGGGACGCCGGGAGTTGCGCGCGAGACCGCGAATAGAGGCCCGCTCGCTGTGCTGTTACTGCGTGGCGACGCCGGTGGCGGCGTCCGCGTAGGCCATGATCCCCGAGACCGCCTGGACGTTCTGGTACCGCGTGCCGCGGGTGCTCATCATCGCCTCGAACTTCTCGTGGACCTGCGCCACCGAGAGGCTGGCCGGCTTGCGGTGCCGGCCGCGGCCGACGAAGCGTCCGGCGGCGAAGAAGATCGAGCGGTTGGCCCGGGCCGGGCCGGGCAGCAGCACGGCCGCGGCGGCGGCCGGCTTGTTGACGACGTTGGCCAGGAACTCCCCGGCATCGTCCGCGCCCAGGAAGTGGGCGAGGTAGACTTCGCCGAGGGTGAGTTCGCGGCCGATGCGCTGGGCGATGCGGCCGGCGTCGCGCTTCAGCATCTCGCCGGCCATCAGCGCCGAGAGATAGGGGTCGCGGCGCAACTCGAGCACCCGGGCGCGCTCGGCGGCGTCGGTGATCGCCGGCCGGTCGTTGGCGTCGGCGGTGACCAGCGCGGCCTCCTTCTCCAGCCCGTACTTGGCGCCGAAGTCGCGGACCACGCCGAGCCAGGTGCGCTCGATGAACTGATAGAGGCCTGTGGCCGAGGAGGTCTTGGCCTGGACCGCGGTGACGAAGCTCGACTCCTTGTCGGCCACCGCCATGAGCAGGACCGGGTCGGTCTGCACCGCCTGGGCGGCCCGCACGATCGTCTGCACCAGGTGGCGCCGGATCTTCATCGGGCCGAATTCGAGGATGTCGTTCGGGTCGCCGCCGGCGCTCTCCGAGAGCAGGAAATCGTAGGACACGCGGTCGACGCCGTTGGAGCCTACGGCGGTGTCGAGGTCGTGCACGGCGGCAAAGCTCGCAGACGCGCGCAGCGGGGTCCGCTCCAGCTCCTCGCTGAGAGCGACGGTGTGGATGCGCGGGCGCGGCATCGGCGGCTCGGTGGCGGCCTGCGCGGAGGAGACCGCCTGGCTCAGCCCGACCTTGCCGAGATCGACCCCCGAGCCGATCAGCGCGGCGCTGAGGCCGCCGGCGATCAGCGATATCGTCAGCACCGAGCGGGCCAGCGCTGGGACGCTCCCGTGGGCACGGCCGAGCATCGGCTGTGCGGTGATGGCATCGGCCCGGCCGGAGCCGAACCGGCCCTGCTGACCCGTGACGTTCCTCGGCGATCCGACCGTGCGGCCCTGCATCGTCTACCCGAATCCTCACGCGCCCTTGACGGCGCCACGGACACACCATCGCTTGACAGATGTGGCGACAACACGGCCGTGCTTGTGGCGGCGATGGGGCGGGCCGGGGTGATTTCGCGGCGGGGCGCCCGTGACTCGGGCCTGATCCGTCCTTAAGAGGGCGGCATGCGGGTCGCGCCTGAAACGGGTGGCGGCCCAGTCCCTTGAGCCCTGCTTAGAGTTCTGCCCCGATGAGCGGCGTCAACGAGATCCGGTCGACCTTCCTCGACTTCTTCGCGCGTGCGGGACACGAGGCCGTGCCCTCCTCGAGCCTCGTTCCGAAGAACGATCCCACGCTGATGTTCACGAACGCCGGCATGGTGCAGTTCAAGAACGTCTTCACGGGCGTGGAAAAGCGCGGCTACGACCGGGCGACCACGGCGCAGAAGTGCGTGCGGGCCGGCGGCAAGCACAACGACCTGGACAACGTCGGCTATACCGCGCGCCATCACACGTTCTTCGAGATGCTCGGCAACTTCTCGTTCGGCGACTACTTCAAGGACCGCGCGATCGAGCTGGCCTGGACGCTGATCACCAAGGAATTCGGCCTCAAGCCCGACCGGCTGCTCGTCACCGTCTACGCCGACGACGACGAGGCCGCGAACCTGTGGAAAAAGATCGCCGGCTTCCCGGATGAGAAGATCATCCGGATCGGGACCTCCGACAACTTCTGGCAGATGGGCGACACCGGCCCCTGTGGCCCGTGCTCGGAGATCTTCATCGACCAGGGCCCGGCGCTCCAGGGCGGACCGCCCGGCTCCCCGGACGAGGACGGCGACCGCTTCCTCGAGTTCTGGAACCTCGTGTTCATGCAGTACGAGCAGCTGGAGCCGGGGGTGCGCAACCCGCTGCCCCGGCCCTCGATCGATACCGGCATGGGCTTGGAGCGCATGGCCGCGATCCTCCAGGGCGTGCACTCGAACTACGACACGGACCTGTTCAAGGCGCTGATCGACGCCGTGGCGCACGCCGTCTCGCGGGCGCCCGAGCCCGCCACGATGGCGTCCTACCGGGTGATCGCCGACCACCTGCGCGCCGCCTCGTTCCTGGTCGCCGACGGCGTGCTGCCGGGCAACGAGGGGCGCGGCTACGTGCTGCGCCGGATCATGCGCCGGGCCATGCGGCATGCCGAGATCCTCGGCGCCCGCGAGCCGACCATGTACCGCCTGGTGCCGACGCTGGTGCGCGAGATGGGCCAAGCCTATCCCGAGTTGATGCGCGCCGAGGCGCTGATCGGCGAGACCCTGAAGCTGGAGGAGACCCGCTTCCGCCGCACCCTGGAACGGGGTCTGTCGATCCTCGATTCCGAGACGCGCGATCTCAAGGCCGGCGAAAACCTCTCGGGCGACACCGCCTTCACCCTGTACGACACCTACGGCTTCCCCCTCGATCTCACCCAGGACGCCCTCAAGGCCCGGGGCATCGGGGTCGACACCGAGGCGTTCACGGCCGCGATGCAGCGCCAGAAGCAGGCGGCGCGCGAGGCCTGGAAGGGCTCCGGCGAGGCCGCCACCGAGACGGTCTGGTTCGGCATCCGCGAGCGCGTCGGCGCCACCGAGTTCCTGGGTTACGAGACCGAGGCCGCCGAGGGCATCGTGACCGCGCTGCTGCGCGACGGAGCAGAGGTGAAGAGCCTCGAGGCGGGGCAGACCGGCCTCGCGCTGGTCAACCAGACGCCGTTCTACGCCGAATCCGGCGGACAGGTCGGCGATACCGGCCTGATCCTGGCGGCGGGCCTGAAGGTCCGCGTCACCGGCACCGAGAAGAAGCTCGGGGACCTGTTCGTCCACCACGTCAGCGTGGAGGCGGGTACCCTCGGGCTCGAACAGGCCGTGGAGCTGAAGGTCGACCACGCCCGCCGCAAGGCGATCCGTGCCAACCACTCGGCCACGCACCTCCTGCACGAGGCCCTGCGGCAGGTTCTCGGCGACCACGTCGCCCAGAAGGGCTCTCTGGTCAGCCCCGAGCGGCTGCGCTTCGACATCAGCCATCCGAAGCCGATCGAGGCGGACGAGCTGGCCCGGGTCGAGGACATCGCCAACGCGGTGCTGCTCCAGAACGCCCCGGTGGTGACCAAGCTGATGGCCGTGGACGACGCCATCGCGTCCGGCGCCCGGGCCCTGTTCGGCGAGAAGTACGGCGACGAGGTCCGGGTCGTCTCGATGGGCCTGCCGGTGGACGCGTCCGGCGCCGAGACCGACCGCGGCCGGCTCAAGAACTTCTCCATCGAGCTGTGCGGCGGCACCCATGCCGGGCGCACCGGCGATATCGGGGCGATCACCATCGTCAGCGACAGCGCGGTCGGGGCCGGCGTCCGCCGGATCGAGGCGCTTACCGCCGACGCGGCGCGCCGCCACCGGGCCGAGGAGGCCCGCACGCTGGCCGCGCTGGCCGGCATCCTGAAGGCCCCGGTCGCGGAGGCGCCAGACCGCCTCACCGCGCTGATGGAGGACAAGCGTCGCCTGGAGCGGGAGCTCGCCGACACAAGGCGCAAGCTGGCGATGGGCGGTGAGACCGGATCGGGGTCCAACGCCCGCCAGAGCGAGATCGGCGGCGTGGCATTCCGGCGCTCGGTGGTCGAGGGGCTCGACATGCGCGACCTCAAGCCGATCATCGACGAGGAGAAGAAGCGCCTGGGCTCCGGCATCGTGGCGATCGTCGGGGTCGCGGCCGACGGCAAGGCGGGCCTCGTGGTCGGCGTCACCGAGGACCTGACCGGCCGTTACGACGCGGTCGGGCTGGTGCGGGCCGGGGCGGGCGCGCTCGGCGGCAAGGGTGGCGGCGGCCGTCGCGACATGGCCCAGGCCGGCGGCCCCAACGGTGCCGGTGCCGAGGCGGCGCTCGACGCGATCGAGCAGGCGCTGACCGACGCGGCTTGAGGATAGTGGGACGGTCCCACCCCCATCCTGAAGCCACGGCACCCACTGTCCTCACGGATCCAAGGTTTCCGCGCGCATTCCAGCCGCTACCCTGTCATCCCGGGCTCGCCTACGGCGCGCCGGGATGAAGAGGCTGTTTTCAGGACGGCGTCTGTAAAGACCAGGGGCACTGGTCAAGCGGGACAACACAATCCCGACTTCGGCTTAAACACCGCGTAGGGGCTGGTGGCGCCACCTTCGGAGGTTGCCCCGAACGCAAACGACGCGTCCGGGACAGGCCCTGGCGAGGTATGTCTACTGCCCGCCGCCTCCGCCCTGGGGGCGACCTGCGAGGACTGGTTGGCGTTGCCGGCAGCGGCGGAATCGTTGGAGATCGAGTCCGCCGGCCGTCCCGTCGGCGAGTCGGTGAGGGCGCTCTCGGCACCGGTGGCGTTCGATTGCGGCGTCACCACCCCGGGGGGCCGGGCGGCACGACGACCACGGTGCCGGTCGGGGATGCGATCACTCGGGCGGAGGCCGGTCCGACCAAACAGGTTGCGCGGGCGGCGGCGCGAATCGTCCGGGTCACGAAGCGGGTCAGTTCACCCGCGTCCAGGTCTGGCGCTTGCAGAACACGCTCATCACGCAGCCCGAGACTTCGAGGGCGTTCGGGCCGGTCAGCCGCAGCGCGCCGGAATAGGTCTTCCCGTCGTTCGGGTTGTAGAGCGAGCCGCTGTAGCCCGATCCGTCCGCCTGGGGGGCGTTCAGGATCTGCACGCCGACGACGCTGCGGCCCCGCAGGGCCGGGTCCGGGTTCTTGGCGTCCAGCGCCTTGCCGGGGGCGCTGACGATGGTGCCGCAATAGCCGCCGCCGCAGGGGGTGACCTTCACCCGGGAGCTGCCGGTCTCGGTCAGCCAGAGGCCCGCGGGATCGGCCGCCAGGGCCGGGCCGCCGGACGCCAGAGCCGCCGAGACCGCAAGTAGCGCCGAAACCGAACGCCGCATCCTCATCCTCCCGAACCGATTCTGTGGGACGCCGTCTTACCGCGACGCTTCGGGCAGCGCACCGCCCAGATAGGTCTCGGCGACCTCGCAGAACGGTTGTCCGGCCCCGGTGGAGAGCACGGCGTCGATCTCGAACAGCTTGTCGTCGGGGCCGGGCGCCGCGGGCTGCGCGAAGGGGCGGACCGCGATGGTCTGCCGGGTCGGCTCCAGGGGGCGCACCACCCGGCCGAAGGGCGTGCGGGTGCCGTCGAGGGTCGCGTTCATCTCGGGCGTCAGGCGCGCCGGGACGTACCAGTTGTCCGCCTCCGACAGCACCCGGTCGCCGCAGGCCAGCCGGACCCGGCGGTAACGCACGGGCTCGTCGGGGCCGATCGCCAGGCGGGCACGCTGGGCGGCGCTGAGCGGCTTGTCGGCCACGTCCATGCGCCGGGCGACGAGGTGCGGGTCGCCGGCGAGCCTGTGGTCGGCGCACCAGCTCTCCAGCGCCAGGGTCGCGCTGTGCGCCGCCAGCACGCGGCCCTGCAGCGCGGCGATCAGCGCGGCCTGCGGCTGGGTCGCGGCCGGAGCCTCCGCCGCGACCGCCGACGGCCTCATCGGAAGGCCCGCCAGCGCCGCCGCGAGACCGAGATGGAGCGCCCAGTCGCGCCGGACCAGGAAGGCGACGCAGCGTCTGACGGCCCGTGGATCAAGGGCGGCGAAGGTGAGTCTGGGCATCGGGAATCCCCGGAGAGCGTAATTCGGTCCACCGCGTCGTCTCGGCCCGAATCCCCCCGGGTGGAGGCGTCCTGTTGGTCTCACGCCCGGTCGGGCGCGTCCGGCCTCGCGGGCGAACGTTTACCCAACCTCGGCCTTTGGGTCGAGGCCGCTGCTACCGCCGGGCTGGCGGCAGGTCGGTGCAGAGGCCGAGCGCCGCCTCGGCCGCGAGCCCGATGGTCTCGCCGAGCGTCGGGTGCGGGTGGATCGTGCGGCCGATGTCGGTGGCGTCGGCGCCCATCTCGATGGCGAGCACGATCTCGCCGAGCATGTCGCCCGCGTTCGGCCCCACGATGGCGCCGCCGACGATCCGCTGCGTCTCCGCGTCGAACAGCAGCTTGGTCAGCCCGTAATCGGCGCCGTTGACGATGGCCCGGCCCGAGGCGGCCCAGGGGAAGCGCGCCACCGCGACGGCCCGGCCGGCGGCCTTCGCGGCCGTCTCGGTGAGGCCGGCCCAGGCGATCTCGGGATCGGTATAGGCCACCGACGGGATCACCGCGGCGTCGAACCCGGCCTTGTGGCCGGCCGCCACCTCGGCGGCGACGTGGCCCTGGTGGACCGCCTTGTGGGCCAGCATCGGCTGCCCGACGAGGTCGCCCACCGCCAGGATGTGCGGCACTGTGGTCCGCATCTGCGAATCCACGGGCACGAAGCCGCGCTCCACCGCGACGCCCGCCGCGTCGAGGCCCAGCCCATCGCCGTTCGGACGCCGACCCGCGGCCTGGAGTACGAGGTCGTAGACCCGCGGCTCCGGCTCGCCCGCGAGCGTGACGGCGATGCCGTCCGGGGTGGCGGTGGCCGAGACAACCTCCGCGCCGGTCAGGACCCGGTCGAACCGGTGGGCGTTGCGCTTGGTCCAGACCGCCACGAGGTCCCGGTCCACCCCCTCCAGCAGGTTCGGCAGGCGCTCGACCACGTCGACCCGGGCGCCGAGCGCGCTGTAGACCGTCGCCATCTCCAGGCCGATGATGCCGCCGCCGATCACCAGCAGGCGGCGGGGCACGAACGGTAGCTCCAGCGCGCCCGTCGAGTTCACGATGCGGGGGTCGTCCGGCAGCATCGGCAGGGACACCGGCGACGAGCCCGCCGCCACGATGGCGCTCCTGAACGCGACGGCGCGGCTGCCGCCCGCCTGCAGCGCGACCGAGACCGTGTTCGCCCCGGTGAAGCGCGCGGTGCCGCGCACGACCTCGACCTTGCGCTGGCGCGCCATCTGGGTGAGCCCGTCGGTCAGGCGCCGCACGGTGCCGGCCTTGAACGTCCGGAGCTTGTCGAGGTCGATCGCCGGCGGGCCGAAGCTGATCCCGTGGGCGGCGAGGCGACCGGCTTCTTCCGTGACGGCGGCCACGTGCAGCAGCGCCTTCGAGGGTATGCAGCCGACATTCAGGCAGACGCCCCCCAGCGTCGCCTCCCGCTCCACCAGGATCACGCGCTGCCCGAGGTCCGCGGCCCGGAAAGCGGCCGCGTAGCCGCCGGGCCCGCCGCCGATCACGAGGACGTCGCAGGACTCATCCGGGGGCGCGACGGCGGGCGCATCGACGGACGCTGTCGTCTCCGCCTCCCTGGCCACGCGGGCGATCAGGGTTCCGGCCGAGACGGTGTCGCCGAGGCCGACCAGGATCTCGATCAATCGGCCGGCGAAAGGCGCGGGGATGTCGAGGGTCGCCTTGTCGGATTCGACCACCAGCAGGGTCTGGTCGCGCGCGATGGCGTCCCCCGGCGCCACCGGGATCTCGATGACGGGCACGCCGGAAAAGTCGCCGATATCGGGGACGCGGATCTCGCGGGTCTCGGTCATGGCGGCGTCCGTCACAGCACGGCCCGGCGCAGGTCCGACAGGACCGACGCGATGTGGCCAAGGAAGCGGGCGGCGGCGACGCCGTCCACGACCCGGTGGTCCCAGGACAGGCTGAGCGGCAGGATCAGGCGCGGCTGAAACGCCTTGCCGTCCCAGACCGCCTCCGTGCGCGAGCGCGCCGCGCCCAGGATCGCGACCTCGGGGGCGTTGATGATCGGGGTGAAGCCGTCGCCGCCGATGCCGCCGAGCGACGATACCGAGAAACAGCCGCCCTGCATCTCCGAGCCCGAGAGGCTGCCGGCCCGGGCCTTGTCGGCGAGCGCCGCCATCTCGGTGGCGATCTCGATCAGGCCCTTGCGGTCGCAATCGCGCACCACCGGCACCATCAGGCCCTTCGGGGTGTCCACCGCGAAGCCGACATGGACGTAGTCCTTGAGGACGAGGTCGTAGCCCTCCAGGGAGGTGTTGAAGCGCGGATAGGCCCGCAGCGCGAGGGCGGCGGCCTTGATCAGGAAGGCCACCATGGTCACCCGCGCCGGCGGTGTCCGCGTCTCCGTGTTGAGTCCGACCCGGAACGCCTCGATCTCGGTGACGTCGGCCCGGTCGAAATTGGTCACGTGTGGGATGGTCAGCCAGTTGCGGCTGAGATTGGCCCCGGAGATTGTCTGGATCCGCGACAGGGGCTCGCGCCGCACCGGGCCGAACTTTTCGTAATCCACCTGCGGCCAGGGCGGCAGGCCGGCGCCGATGCCCGAGGGGGCGGCCGGCGCCTGGGCCGGGGCCTGGAGCGCTGCCTTGACGAAGGCGTGCAGGTCCTCGCGCAGGATCCGCCCCTTGGGACCCGTGGCGAGCACGCGGTCGAGGGTGATTCCGAGTTCGCGGGCGAGCTGGCGCACCGACGGGCTGGCGTGGACGTCGCCGGCGGGGGCGGTGCTTGGGTTGTCACGCGCCACTGCAACGCGCGCGCTCCCTCCCCCCTCCGCGGGGGAGGGTGGCCCCCGAAGGGGGTCGGGAGAGGGGAGCGCCGTATCCGGAAGAGTGGCGACAGGTGTGAAACCCGCCCCGTCGCGCTGCCCCTCTCCCCCCC